>JAZKFA010000144.1:7617-8231 GCA_040386655.1 Pseudomonadota bacterium
CGAAGCCGGTGCGAACGAGCCGCGACAGCTGGGCGAGTTGCTGGCGATGCTGTTTGATGGCGCTTGGTCGAGCCTGCCCTATCTCGGCGGCAAGCGCGCCGGCGAACTGCTGCGCCAGGGATCGGAGACCTTCCTGCGGGCATTTCTACCCGATCAGCAGGCGGTGTGAGATTTGACTAGTCGCTCCGCTGTGCCTCGCTACTCCTTCGGCATCGAGCGAGAGACGCCGCATAGTTCCTGGCACACAGGGCGAACAGCATCGTAGTGCGGCAACTGAGAGCACGTGGGTTCGTGCTCGTGGCGCTTGATCGGCTGGTCACGCGCCGGCCTCACACCGCATCTTCGCCTTGATGCGCGCGTGAGGGGACCTGTCCGCCTCCCTGACAAGCGATCCGAATGCGGAGTCCGGCGCGATCCACCCAAAGCGATGCCGGTGATCCCGGCGTTGCCGGAGGAGGTCGACGCCGGGCTGACGGAAAATTGGTCCGTCGCGCAAGCGTTGCAGCGCCCCTGCCAGTGGCGCACTGCAGATTGTGGCGCGCGGTGAGAAACATGATCCGCCGACGCGGTTGAAGTGATGACTGCTGCTCTACACGACCATAGGTGCGTCGACG
>JAZKFA010000145.1:0-4088 GCA_040386655.1 Pseudomonadota bacterium
GACCACGCCCCGATCGCGGTGGTGAAGGCCAATATGCGCGCCACCGTGCATCGCCCGCAGCATGCCGACGTCGTCGCCGTTCGCCGCTTCGGCGCCGATGGACGGGTGGTCGGCGTGCGGCTCTTCCTGGGCCTCTTCGCGGCGTCCGCCTACAACCGCAACCCGCGGGCGATCCCGTTCCTGTCCGAGAAGGTGGAGCGCATTCTGGCCCTGGCGGGGACGGACCCCGAGAGCCATGACGGCCGGGCGCTGCGCAACATCCTCGACACCTGGCCGCGCGACGAGCTGTTCCAGGCGCCGGATACCGAAATCCTCACGGGTGCCGGGCGTGCGCTGGACCTGCAGATCCGGCCCCGCGCGGCCATCGTCATCCGACGCGACCCCTTCGAGCGCTTCGTCTCCGCCATCGCCTGGCTGCCGCGCGACACCTTCGACACGGCGCTGCGCGAGCGCGTCGGCGCGATGCTGGCGCGCAGCTTCAACGGCCGGCTCTCCGCCGATCACATCGCGCTCGGCGACGCGCCGCTAGCGCGCGTGCACTACGTCATCGGCACCAGGCCAGGCGAGGTACCGCCGGTCAACGACGCGGCGCTCGAACGCTCCATCGCCGAAGCCGCGCGCAGCTTCCGCGACCGCATCGCCGACGCGCTCGCCGCCGAGCACGGGGAAGCCGGCGGTGCCGCGCTGCTCGCGCGCTGGGGCGCGGCCTTCCCGCCCGCCTACCGGGAGGCGACGGCCGCCTCCCACGCCTTGGCCGACATCGCGCTGGGTGAGGCCGCGATCGCCAGCGGCCGCCCCGCCGCCACGCTGGAACATGCGCCCGGTGCGGCGGCGGATTCGCTCACGCTGCGGCTGGTGAACCCCGGCGGTCCGTTGCCGCTCGCCGATGCGTTGCCGCTCTTCGAGAGCCTCGATTTGCGCGCGATCGAGGAGGTGCCGCACCGCCTGGAAATCCCCGGCCAGGGCCCGATGGCACTGCACGTCTTCACGCTCAACGCCGGCGCCGCCTGCCCTGAAGATCACTACCCCCTGGTGCTGGATGCGCTGGCAAAACTGCTGGACGGCACGGTGGAAGCCGATGGCTTCAACCGCCTTGTGCTGCGCGCCGGCCTCACCTGGCGCGAATGCTGGATGCTGCGTGCGATGTACCGCTGGCTGAAGCAGGTGGGCTTCGGCTTCGCGCAGGAAAGCGTGACGGCCGCCCTGGCCGCGCAGCCCGAAGCCGCGCGCATCCTGCTCGACCTGTTCGCGATGCGCTTCGACCCGCTGCTGATCGACCGCGAGGAGACCGCGCTGATCGGCCGTTGGGAAGCGATGCTCGACCGCGTCACCAACCCCGATGAGGACCGCATCCTCGGCCGGCTGCGCGGGCTGCTCGACGCCATGCTGCGCACCAATTTCTATCAGCAGAAGCCCTACCTCGCCTTCAAGCTGGATTCCGCGCTCGCCGGCGAGATGCCCCTGCCCCGCCCTTGGCGCGAGATCTTCGTCCATTCCGCCCGCATGGAAGGCTGCCACCTGCGCGCCGGCCCGGTTGCCCGCGGTGGTATCCGTTGGTCCGACAGGCGCGAGGATTTCCGCACGGAAATCCTGGGCCTGATGAAGGCGCAGCGACTGAAGAACGCGATCATCGTGCCGACCGGTGCAAAGGGCGGCTTCATCCTCAAGCAGGCGCCCGCCGCGACGGACCGGGAGGCGTTCCTGGCCGAGGGCATCGCGTGCTACAAGACGCTGGTCCGCGCCATGCTGGACTTGGCCGATAACTACGTTGGCGCCGGTGTCGCGACACCGCCGGGGATCATCCGCCGCGACGGCGAGGACCCCTACATCGTCGCCGCCGCGGACAAGGGCACGGCGACCTTCTCCGACATCGCGAACGGGCTGTCGGAGGAGTACGGCTTCTGGCTCGGCGACGCCTTCGCCTCGGGCGGATCGCAGGGCTACGACCACAAGGCCATGGGCATCACCGCGCGCGGTGCCTGGGTCATGATCGACCACCATTTCCGCGAGACGCTGGGCCGTTCCGTACAGGACGCGCCTTTCACGATGGTGGGCGTGGGCGACATGTCCGGCGACGTCTTCGGCAACGGGCTGCTGGTGAGCCGGCAGACGAAGCTGCTTGCCGCCTTCGACCACCGCCACATCTTCCTCGACCCCGACCCCGACCCGGCCGCGAGCTACGCAGAGCGCGAGCGGCTGTTCAAGCTGCCGCGCTCCTCCTGGGCGGATTACGACGCGTCGCTGCTGAGCGCCGGTGGCGCCATCCTGCCGCGCAACGCGAAGACCATCCCGCTTTCGCCCGAGGTGCGCGCTATGCTCGGCATCACCGCCGAGCGCGTCGAACCCGCCGCCGTCATGCGCGCGATCCTGATGGCGAAGGTGGACCTGCTCTACTTCGGCGGCATCGGCACCTACGTGAAGTGCTCGACCGAATCCCAGGCCGATGCGGGCGACCGCGCCAACGATAGCATTCGTATCGACGGCGCCGCGATCCGCGCCGGCATCGTCGGCGAGGGCGCGAATCTCGGCGTCACTCAGGCCGGCCGTATCGAGGCGGCGCGGGCCGGCGTGCGCATCAACACCGACGCGCTCGACAACTCCGCCGGCGTGTCCACCTCCGACCACGAAGTGAACATCAAAATCCTGCTCTTCGCGGCGGAGGCCGATGGCGTCCTCACCCGGCGCCAGCGCGACGAGCTGCTCGGCACCATGCAGGACGAAGTCGGCGAGCTGGTGCTGGCCGACAACCACGACCAGTCCCTCGCCGTCACGCTCGAAGCCGAGGCGGGGGTCGAAGCGCTGCCCGCCCAGGGCGCGCTGATGCTGAAGCTCGAAGCCGCGGGCCTGCTCGACCGGGCGGTGGCGGGCCTGCCGGATGAGGGCGCGCTGCGCCGCCGCACCGGCACCGGGGAGGCTCTGACGCGGCCGGAGATCGCGGCGCTGCTGCCTTTCGCGAAGCTGTGGCTGATCGACGCGATCGAGAACTCGGACCTGCCCGACGACCCCGCGCTGACGCCGGTGCTGCTGGGCTATTTCCCCACCGCACTTCGCACCGATTATGCGCGCTTCGCGGAATCCCATCGCCTGCGCCGCAACCTGGTCGCGACGGTAATGGGCAACATCGTTGCCAACCGCCTGGGCTGCGCGGCCCTTGCGCGGCTGACGGTGGAAGCCAGCCCGGCCGCCGCGGTTCGCGCCGCCTGGATTGCGTCTGCCTGCTTCGGGCTGGAAGAAGCGGTGGACCAGATCGCCGCCGCCACCGCATCCGAGCCCGTCAAGCTCGCGGCGCTGCGCACGCTGCGCGGCTTGCAGGAAGGTGCGGCCCAGGGGCTGCTCCACGCCAATGGTAGCCTGGGTGCCGCGATCGAGGATCTGCGCCCGGGCATCGCCGCCCTGCTCGCCGCCGAACCCGCGCGCGAGGATGGTGGCCTGCCGCCGAAGGTCGCAGCGCTCGTCGCCGGCGCGCGGCATTTGGTCGCCGCACCGGCCGTGGTGCGGCTAGCGGCCAGGGCGGGCGTGTCGCCCGACGCCGCGGCGGCGGCCTGGCGCATGGCCGGGCAGGATTTTGCCCTCGATGCGCTGCAGGCAGCGGCGGTGACCGCACCCGCCCCCGGCGCCTTCGGGGCACGAGCCCGCGCGCTGCTGCTGGCCGACCTGCAAGCAATCCAGTCGGGGCTGGCGCAAGCCGCGCTCTCCGGCGCGAAGCCCGACTCGCCCGCGGCCGCGATGCTGGCGCGCGAGGCAGCGGCAAGCGGCGACCTCGCCGCCGTCTCGGTGGCCGTCCGGACGCTGTCGATGCTGTTGCGATGACGCGAAAGGCCTTCGCCTGGGCGCTCTATGACTGGGCGAACTCGGCCTTTCCGACGGTGGTCTCCACCTTCGTCATCGCGGCGTATTTCGCCCAGGGCATCGCGCCGGACCCCGTGACGGGCCAGGCGCAATGGGGCTGGATGCAGACGCTGGCGGGCCTCGCCATCGCGATCCTCGCGCCCGTCATGGGCGCGGTCGCGGATTCCGGCGGGCGCCGGCGGCTGATGCTGCTGTGGTGCACGGTGGTGTGCGCGTTGGCTACTGCGGCGCTGTGGTTC
>JAZKFA010000146.1:0-1130 GCA_040386655.1 Pseudomonadota bacterium
TGGTGACCGGCATCGACATCGTGCGCGAGCAGATCCGCATCGCCCAGGGCGAGGCGCTGAGCATCGCCCAGGCGGACATCGCACCGCGCGGCCACGCCATCGAATGCCGCATCAACGCGGAGGACCCCTTCACCTTCCAGCCCTCGCCGGGCCGCATTGCCGGGCTCAACCTGCCCGGCGGTCCGGGGGTGCGCGTCGATACCCATATCGTCGCCGGCTACACGGTGCCGTCGAACTATGATTCCCTGATCGCCAAGATCATAGCCCATGGCACGACGCGGCAGGAGGCGATCGCCCGCATGGTCACGGCCCTGGCCGAGCTGCGTGTCGAGGGCATCAAGACCAACGCGCCGCTTTGCGCTGCCATCCTGCGCGATCCGGCTTTCGTTCACGGCGGCGCGGATATCCACCACCTGGAACATTGGCTTGCCGCGAGGGCCTCCGATGCTGGTCGATAACCACCTCTCCCGCGCCAATGTCTCCCTGCTCGGCACCAGCGCCATCCTGTTCGAGGCGCCGGGCGACTTCACGCTCGACACCCAGCGCCGCATTTGGACGCTGGCGCGCACGGTGGCCACCTGGCCAGGCGTTCGCGAGGCGGCGCCGTGCATGACCAACCTAATGATCACCTTCGACACGCCGCCCGACCAGCCCGAGCAGGTCGAGGATGCGCTGCTCGCCGCCTGGGAGGCCGCCGAGCCGGACATGACTGAGGGTCGCATCGTGGACGTGCCCGTCATCTATGGCGGTGAATACGGCCCCGACCTCCACGAGATCGCCGCGCATGCGAGGCTGCCGCCCGAGGAGGTGGTGCGCCTGCACACGGAAAGCCGGCTGATCGTCTTCGCCATCGGCAGCCATCCCGGCAATGCCTATCTCGGCGGGCTCGATCCGCGCATCGCCATGCCGCGCCGCAAGGTGCCGCGGCTGCGCGCGGAGGCCGGCACGGTGTCCATCGGCGGCCTGCAGGCCGGCATGGGCGGGACGACCGGCCCAAGCGGATGGAACTGGCTCGGCCGCACCACCATTCCGGTCTTTGATGCGCGTCGCGATCCGCCCGCGCTGCTCGCGCCAGGCGATATCGTGCGCTTCCATGCCGAGCGGGTGATCCTGTGATCGAGCTGCTCGAC
>JAZKFA010000146.1:1140-7537 GCA_040386655.1 Pseudomonadota bacterium
ACCCTGGTCGCATTCGGCGAAACGGGCACGTTTGCGCCGCTCGCTTCGGTGCAGGATCTCGGGCGCGCGGCCTATCTGCGCTACGGCGTCAGCTATTCGGGGGTGATGGACAAGCTGGCGCTGCGCGTGGGCAATGCGCTGCTCGGCAATGCGGATGGCGCCGCGGGCATCGAGCTGCAGGCCTTTCCCTGCCGTATCCGCTTCCGCGCAGCGACGGATTTCGCGCTGACCGGGGCGGATTGCGAAGCGACGCTGGACGGCGCGCCGCTGCCGCCCTGGTGGTGCGCCCATGTGGGTGAAGGTGCGCTGCTCGCGATCAATGCCCCGCGGCGTGGCGCCCGCGCTTATCTGAGCGTTGCGGGCGGCATCGACGTGCCTGAAGTGCTCGGCTCCCGCAGCACGCAGTTCCGCGGCGCCTTCGGGGGGTTCGAGGGGCGCTGGTTGCAGTCGGGCGACGTGCTGCCGGGGGGCCCCACCGAAGCGGAGCCCCTGCCCGGCCCGGGCTTCGGCGCCGCCCCGCCGGACGCTGCGCTTTCCGGCGATTTCGTGCCCGCCGACCTCGCGCCCGGCACGACCGCGGTGCGCGTGCTGCCGGCCGGCGAGTACGCCTTGTTCACCGAAGGATCGCAGCAGCGCTTCTGGGAGACGGGCTGGAAGATTTCCGGCCAGAGCAACCGCGCGGGCTACCGCCTCACGGGGCAGACGCTGGAGTTCGTGAAGCGGCTGGAGATGCGCTCCCACGGCATCGTGCCCGGCGTGGTGCAGGTGCCCCCCTCCGGCGAGCCGATCATCCAGCTCAGCGATGCGCATACCGCCGGCGGCTATCCCAAGATCGGGACGGTGGTGGAGGCGGATCTCTGGCGGCTCGCGCAGGCGCCGCTCGGCAGCCGGCTCCGCTTCGTCCCCGTGACCTATGGCGATGCTGTAGCGGCGCTGCGCGAGGCCGATGCCTGGGTGGACTCGCTGCGCCGGCTGGCTCAGCAATACCGATCGCTTCGCGCCACGGGACGCAAGCCATGACGCCCGATGATATCAGGCAGATCGCCGACTGGCTCGCGGAGGCGGGGCTTGCTGAGCTGGAACTCACCGGCCCAGGGACGCGGCTGAAGCTGACGGTGGGTGCCGTGCGGCCTGCGGATGCCGCGGGCCCGGCGCCGACCCTGCCTGGCGTCGTCGCACCCGGCACGGGCCTCTTCATGGCGGTCCATCCCTCGCGCGACGCGGCATTTGTCAGTCCCGGCCAGCGTGTGATGGCTGGCCAGCTTGTCGCGCTGCTGCAGGTTGGCGCATTGCTGCAGCCGGTCGCTGCCCCCGCCGATGGTATCGTCGGCCACTGCCTCGCCGCGCCCGGCACGCTGGTCGGCTTCGGCACGCCGCTGATGGACTTCACGCCCGACCCACTCCAGGACAGGAGCTCGCCATGAAAATCGACCTCAACTCCGACATGGCGGAAGGCTTCGGCGCCTGGCGCATGGCCGAGGACGAGACGCTGCTCGACATCGTCTCCTCCGCGAACCTCGCCTGCGGCTTCCATGCGGGCGACGCCGTCATCATGGACCACACGGTGCGGATGGCGGCCGAGCGCGGCGTCGCCATCGGCGCCCATATCGGCTTCCCCGACCTGATGGGCTTCGGACGGCGCATGATCCAGGTGGACCCGCGCGAGATGGAGAAGCACGCGATCTACCAGCTCGGCGCGCTGGAGGGCATCTGCCGCGCGGCCGGTGCGCGCATGCGCCACGCGAGCTTCCATGGCGCGCTCGGCAACCTCATCGCCGTGGACCAGCCCATGGCCGATGCGATGGCGCGCGCCGTGAAGGCCTTCGACCCTACGTTGTTTGTTTCCTCCGCGCCGGGCACCGCCATCGGACGCGCGGCCGAGCGCGAGGGGCTGCGGGTGTTCAAGAAGTTCCTCGCCGACCGTGCCTATGACGCGCAGGGCCTGCTCGTCTCCCGCAAGCTGCCCGGCGCGATGGTGAAGGACCCGGCCGAGGTGCAGGCGCGCGTGGCCCGGCTGCTGACGGACGGCACCGTGCAGGCCATCTCCGGCGAGGTGCTGCCCATGCGGGTCGATTCCATCCTCATCCACAGCGACACGGCTGGCGCCGTCGCCCTGGCGCGCACCATTCGCGCTGCCATCGAGGCGGCGGGCGGCGTGGTCGCGCCGTTTCCCGACACCTTGAGCTGAGGACCCACGCGGAGGACGCACAGAATCACACGGCAGGGATGAGGCCGCCGCGAGAATGCGGCCCACCCGACCATCAGTGCACTACCCGCCCCTTTCAGGAGACGACCATGAGAGACCTGCTTCGCGCCCTGTTCGCGCTGATCCCGCTGCTGGCGGCCCTGCCCGCCGTTGCACAAGGCTTTCCCGAGAGCGGGCGGCCCATCACGGTGATCGTCCCTTACCCGCCCGGCGGCGGCAGCGACGTCACCGCCCGCGCCCTGGCGCCGCACCTGAGCCGCGAGCTAGGCGTGCCGGTGGTGATCATGAACGTCGCCGGCGCCGGATCGCAGGTGGGCATGACGCGCCTCGCGCAGTCACGGCCGGATGGCTACACGGTGGCCTACGCCCTGTGGCCCTCGATTTTCACGCTGTATCTCGACGCCTCGCGGCGGACGCCGTTCAGCCGTGAGAGCTTCGCGTCGCTGGCGATGCACCTGATCGACCCCGGCGCCATCCTCGTTCCCGCCGCGAGCCCGATCATGAGCTTCGCCGACCTGGTGGCGGCGGCGCGCGCACGGCCGGAGACGGTGACGATGGCCGACCCGGGGATCCTGGGGTGGGAGCACATCTCCTCCATCCAACTCAGCCGGGCGCTCGGCATTTCGTTCAATCAGATCCATTTCCAGGGCGCGGGCCCCTCGCTGACCGCGCTGATCGCCGGGCAGATCGACGTGACCATGACCTCGGGCGGCAGCGCGATCGCGCAGACGCGTGCGGGCACGGCGCGGGCGCTTGCCGTGCTGTCCGACCGTCCGAGCCAGTTCCTGCCCGGCGTGCCGACGCTCGCCTCGCTCGGCACCCCGCTGCATGCCGGCTCCGCGCGCGGCTTCGTCGCACCCGCCGGAACGCCCGAGCCGGTGATCCGCCGCCTGGCCGAGGCCATGGAGCGCGCGATCACCAGCGAGGCGCATCGCGAGCAGATGCAGCGCATGGGCCTGGAGGTGACCTTCATGGGGCCCGCGGAGCTGGACGCCTACTGGACGCGCGAGGAGACGGCGATGCGCCCGATCGTCGAGCAGATCGCCCGCGAGGGGCAGAACAACTAGGCGCGTCTCAGTCTAGCCGGCGGTGGCCTTGGTGCGGCCCCTTGGGGCACGCACCGGCGCTTCGGGAACCGGTGCCACCCCACGCCGGTAGCCCAGGGTCGCCGAGAAGGCTTCGGCGGCTTCCGAGAGCAGCGGCGCATGCGCTTCCGCACTCGCCGCCGTCAGCCGGTAGGCCGGGCCGGAGACGGTCATGGCAGCGACGATGTCCCCGGCCGCATCGAGGACCGGGGCGCTGAAGGACGCGGTCTCGGGGTCCGTCACCCCGGAGGTGAAGATCGGCTGGAACGGCGTGTCGGCAGGCCCCACGCCCTTGCCCGCGCGCCCCCTCAGCACCAGCCCGGCGGAGGTGTCGTCGAGCGGCAACGGCAGCAGGCGCCGGCCGCTGTCGCGGACCATCTGCTCGGCCTCGACCCGTGCCAGGCAGATGCGCTGCTCACCGTCGCGGATGAAGATCGACGCGCTCTCTCGGCAGGCGGCGGCGAGGCTGGTCAAGAAAGGCATCGCCTCCCGGTCCAGGCGCAGGGAGGCGCGCATGATCGCCGAGAGCTTCAGGATATTGGCACCCAGGCGGAACTCCCCGCTGCCCGAGCGCGCCAGCATCCCCGCCGCCTGCAGGGAGACGGCCAGGCGCAGGATCGTGGTCTTGTGCAGCGCCGTGCGGTTGGCGAGCTCGGCGAGCGACAGCCCCTCATCGCCCCAACGGAACGCGTTGAGGATGTCGAAGGCACGATCGACCGCAGTCACTCCACCATTCATTAGAGGGCAATTTCCACTCGGGGTCAGGCAGTTCAGCGTCCTCGCGTCGGGTATCATGTGCCCTGGCCGGCAGGAAGGGCGCTTGACTGGATATTTCGTGTGATGAAATATCATTCTGTACAGCGGTAACGCCCCGCGGTGGCCACGAAAAAGCAGGACAGCCCCATGCCCGAACTCGCCGATCGCCTTGCCCAGGTCGAAGTCTCCGCCAGCGCCGCCATGACGGCCATCGCGCGTGAGATGCGCGCGGCCGGCACCAAGGTGATCAGCCTTTCCCAGGGCGAGCCGGATTTCCAGACGCCGCGCCACGCGCTCGATGCCGCCTATGCGGCCGGCCTGGCGGGCGACACGAAGTACCCGCCGACGGAGGGAACCGACGCGCTCAAGGCCGCCGTTCAGCGGAAGTTCAGGCGCGACAACGGTCTGGACTACGCCACCAATGAAATCCTGATCGCCAATGGCGGCAAGCAGGTGATCTTCGACGCGCTGATGGCGACGGTGAACCCGGGCGACGAGGTCATCATCCCGCGCCCGGCCTGGATCAGCTACGCCGACATGGCGAAGCTCGCCGGCGGTGTGCCGGTGGGCGTGGCCTGCCCGCAGAACAACGGCTTCAAGCTGCGGCCGGAGGAGTTGGACGCGGCGATCACGCCGCGCACCAAGTGGCTGATCCTGAATTTCCCGAACAATCCCACGGGTGCGGCCTGCTCGCGCGCGGATCTCCAGGCGATCGCGGAGGTGATGCTCCGCCACCCGCATGTCTGGATCATGACCGACGACATGTACGAGCACCTGATCTACGACGGCTTCGAGTTCTGCACGATCGCTCAGGTGGAGCCGCGGCTCAGGGACCGCGTGCTGACGGTCAACGGCGCCTCCAAGGCCTATGCGATGACGGGCTGGCGCATCGGCTTCGGCGGTGGTCCGAAGGCGCTGATCAAGGCGATGGCGAACATGCAGAGCCAGTCCACCAGCGGCGTAGCGACGCTCGCCCAGGCCGGCGCCGCCGCGGCACTCGACGGCCCCCAGGACCTGCTGGCCGAGCGCGTCGCGATCTACAAGGAACGCCGCGACCTGGTGGTGGACCTGCTGAACCAGGCCGAGGGCGTCGCCTGCCACCGGCCCGAGGGCGCCTTCTACGTCTTCCCCAACATCGCGGGATGCCTGGGCAAGACCAGCAAGGGCGGTCGCCGGATCGAAACCGACGTGGATTTCGTGACGGGCCTGCTGGAGGAGAAGCACGTCGCGACAGTGCAGGGTACCGCCTACGGCATGAGCCCGTATTTCCGCGTCTCCTACGCGACGGATACTGCGACGCTGCGCGAGGGCTGCGGCCGCATTGCGGAGTTCTGCCGCGAACTGGCCTGAGGCAGTCAGCCCTCGATCGGGGGCAGCACGCGCGCCGCGCGGTATCCCTTGATCTGCTGGTCGAACATCGCCCAGCTGTCGACGAAGCCGGGGAAGCCGGTGCTCCGCATGGCCGTCATCGAGGCGATGACGTCGTAATCCATATTGAGGAAGAAATCCGCGAACTCCCAGGATGCGACCTGAGAGAGCGGAAGCGTCAGACCGTGGCGTTGGCGCACCCGCTCCCAGACCGGTTCCTTGTCCGCCATAAGCACGCGCATCGTCATGCGGCGCGGCCTACCCGGCGCGACACCGAGGCGCTCCGCGAGGAAGGGCCAGAGGTCGCACCAGCGGAAGGCGTCGCCATTGGTCAGGTTGAAGGCGCGGTTGGCGCAGCCAGCCTCCCGGATCATCCAGAGCACACCTTGCGCCAGCAATGCGGCATCGGTGACCTCGTGCAGCGCGGTCCACGCACCGTCCTTGCCGGGGAAGTCGACCAGGCTTGCCGCAACCCGGTACGCACCCGGCGGAAAAGCGGCCTGCAGCGGATCGCCGGCTCCCGCCGCGGCTCCGCCGAGGTTGACGCAGGCCACCCGCACGCCATGACGCGCGCTCTCCCGCACCGCATGCCGCAGGTCGTCGACGAGGTAGCGCGGGTCGTGGACGTCGACGTCATGCGGCTCGCCGTCGGTGACCAGCAGCACCAGCTTCACCGGTTCCGGCCGACCACGAACTGCCGCGGCAGCATGCCTGGCCGCAGCGCCGATCCGGGTCGACCAACGGCTCTTCAATGCCTGCGCCCGCGCGATCACCCGGGCGTCGGCACAACGCTCCTGGAATGCCTTGACCGGTTGCATCAGCACCTGGTGCCGGCCGTTGGACGAGAACGCCTGCACCGCGCAGCCGTGGTCCTCCGCCTCGAGCGCCGACGCCAGCAGCAGCGCCGCCAGACGTGCCGAGTGCAGTACCGGGCCGCTTCCGTCGACGGCAGCGCGGGCCGTCGACAGCGATGCGTCCAGCA
>JAZKFA010000147.1:0-6781 GCA_040386655.1 Pseudomonadota bacterium
CCAAGCCGACGCCGGTGCGGCTCCTGCCCAACCTCGGTCACGCCTATCGTCGGACTGTGGCGCGGCTCCGCGAGGCACTGAACGAAGGCAACAACCCCGAAGCTGTCGAGGCGGCGCGCGCGTTGATCGAGCGCGTTATCATCTACCCGACACCGCGC
The DNA here is from genome assembly GCA_040386655.1 of Pseudomonadota bacterium. Classification (GTDB taxonomy): domain Bacteria; phylum Pseudomonadota; class Alphaproteobacteria; order Acetobacterales; family Acetobacteraceae; genus Plastoroseomonas. The sequence goes on from JAZKFA010000147.1 coordinate 159, forward strand.
GGCACGCCGCCGCGGATCGCCGTCGAAGGACACTTAGCGCAGATGCTGACCACCGCTCAGCCGGACCTACCGCCCCAAGCGGCCAAGACTATAGCGACAGCGGCCGAACTGTCGGTAAAGGAAGGACCAGGGGGCGGAGCCCCCAGCCTTTCTTCTGCCTCTCTCCACAGGACATCCGTCAGATGAACGCGAGCGCTCTTCCCGTGATTCCCCAGGCCGATCCAGGCGCCGGTTATCGCGCGCAGAAGGGGGCTATCGATGCCGCGGTTGCCCGCGCGCTGGAGTCCGGCTGGTACATCCTCGGCAAGGAGGGCGAGGCCTTCGAGCGCGAGTATGGCGAGTGGCTGGGTGGTGGCATGCGCGCGGTCGGCTGTGCGAACGGCACGGACGCCCTGGCGCTGATCCTGCGCGGGCTGGATATCGGTCCCGGGTCGACGGTAGTCACGGTCAGCCACACGGCGGTCGCGACGGTCGCCGCGATCGAGATGGTGGGGGCCACGCCGCTGCTCGTGGACATCGACCCCGAGCACTACACGATGGACCCCGAGGAGCTGGTCGCCGTGCTGGAGGACCCCCCGCCGGGCCTGCCGCCGATCCGCGCCGTCATCGCCGTGCACATCTACGGCCAGCCCTGCGACCTGATGCCGATGCGCGCCGTGTGTGACCGCGAGGGCGTGGTGCTGATCGAGGATTGCGCCCAGGCGCATGGCGCACGGCTTGAGGGCCGGATGATCGGCACCATCGGGCATGCCGCGGCGTTCAGCCTGTACCCGACCAAGAACCTGGGCGCGCTGGGCGATGGCGGCGTGCTGGCGACTCCGGATGCGGCCCTGGCGACGCGCATCGCGGCCATCCGGCAATATGGCTGGCACGAACGCTACATCAGCGCCGAGGTCGGCGTGAACAGCCGGCTTGATGAGGTGCAGGCGGCAATCCTGCGGGTGCGGCTGCCGTTGCTCGATGCCGGCAACGCCCGCCGACGCGAGATCGCCGATGCCTATGACCAGGCGCTGAGCAACGGCCGCTTCACGGCCCCGGCGCGGCGCGGCGATATCGAACACGTGTTCCACCAATACGTGCTGCGCAGCCACGACCGCGCGGCGACGCAGGCGGCGCTGAAGGCGCAGGGCATCGGCACCGGCATCCACTACCCCGTGCCCGTGCATCTGCAGGCCGCCTATAAGGGCCGCGCCGCACTGGGGCCGGCGGGCTGCGCGGAGACGGCTCGCGCGGCCGGCGAGGTCTTCTCCCTGCCAATGTACCCGGAGTTGACGGATGCCCAGGTGGAGCGCGTCTGCGCGGCGCTCCGCGGGTTGGACGGGTAGGACGTTCCTCCAGCGAGCCAACCGTCCATGCCAGCGCCGGGCGATTGAGTGCACACTAGCGATTCGCTGGACTTAACGAGGGCAGGGGCCTAAGCCCCGCCCATCATGCCATTTCCGAATTTGCCCCCGTTGCTCGCCGCGGCGCTTGCCGAACGCGGCTATACCGAACCCACCCCTGTGCAGGATGCCGTCCTTGCCGCCGAGCCAGGGCGGGACCTGCTGGTCTCCGCCCAGACCGGGTCGGGCAAGACTGTCGCCTTTGGCCTCGCCATGGCGGCCGAGTTGCTGCCCGAGGGCCAGCGCGTCCATCCCGCGCGGACCCCGCTCGCACTCGCCGTCGCGCCCACGCGCGAACTGGCCCTTCAGGTCGCGCGGGAGCTCGAATGGCTCTACGGCCCGGCCGGCGCGCGCATCGCCACCTGTGTGGGCGGCATGGATATCCGCCGCGAGATGCGGCTGCTCCAGCAGGGCGTCCACATCGTCGTCGGCACGCCCGGGCGCCTGTGCGACCACCTCGAGCGCGGCAGCCTTGATGCCGGCGCCGTTCGCACGGTGATCCTGGACGAAGCGGACGAGATGCTCGACCTCGGCTTCCGCGAGGAGCTGGAGAAGATCCTCTCCGCAGCGCCCGAGACGCGCCGCAGCCTGCTGTTCTCCGCGACCATGCCGCGCGCGATCCAGGAGCTCGCACGTCGCTACCAGCGCGACGCGTTGCGCATCGAGGTCGGGCGCGAAGGCGGCGGCCATGCGGACATCGAGCACCGCGCCGTGCTGTGCAATGCGAACGAGATGGAAAAGGCCATCGTCAACCTGCTGCGCTGGTACGAGGCGGGCGGCGCGCTGGTGTTCTGCAATACGCGTGAGTCCGTCAATCGGCTGCAAGGCAACCTCCAGGAGCGCGGCTTCTCCGTCGTGGCACTCTCCGGCGAGCTGTCGCAGAACGAGCGCACCCGGGCGCTGCAATCGCTGCGCGACGCCCGCGTGCGCGTGTGCGTGGCCACCGACGTCGCCGCGCGCGGCATCGACCTGCCCGACCTGGGCCTGGTCATCCATGCGGAACTGCCGCGCGACGCGGAGACGTTACAGCACCGATCCGGGCGCACCGGCCGTGCCGGGCGCAAGGGCGTCTCCGTCTTCCTCGTGCCCTACCCGGCCCGCAAGCGTGCGGAGCGCCTGATGCAGTCTGCGCGCGTCACCCCCTCCTGGTCGCCGGCACCCGCCGCGGCCGAGGTGCGCGCGCGCGACGAGGAGCGCCTGCTGGACGACCCCGCCCTGCGCGAGGAGCCTGGCGAGGAAGACCTGGCCATCGGGCGCAAGATGATCGAGGCGCGCGGCGCCGAGGCCGTGGCCGCCGCCTTCGCCCGCATGGCCCGCGCCCGCCTGCCGGAACCCGAGGACTTGGCCGCCGCCGCCGCACCGCCGCCTCCGCGTGCGCGCGAACGCGTCGCTCCGCGCGACGCGGCCGGCGCGTGGTTCCGCATGGGGATCGGGCGTGCCGGCAACGCCGACCCCAAGTGGCTGATCCCCTATCTGTGCCGGCGTTTCGGCATCACGAAGGCGGAGATCGGGTCCATCCGCATCGCAGCCAAGGAGACGCAGGTCGAGATCGCGCCGAGCGTCGCGGCGCAAGTCGAGGCGGCGCTGCGCGGGCCGCAGCGGCCGGATGATATTCGGATGGCAGCGCTGCGCTGAAGAAAAAGGCCGGGAGAAGGAATTCTCCCGCACCTTCTTCTTTTATTTTTGCTATTCGTTGCGGGCTATGAGCGCGCACTTCAGGACGACACTGGTCAATGGGCGGGCAGGGGATCCGGCGTTGCTGCTGGAGCTGCCGCAGCACGCGAAAGCCATACTCTTCGATGCCGGGGACCTTTCCAGCGTCGATACCCGCATGCTCCGGCGCGTGAGCCACCTGTTCCTCAGCCATGCGCATATCGACCACATCATCGGCTTCGATGCGCTGCTGCGGGCCAAAATGTACCACGCGAGCGAGGTCGCGATCTTCGGTCCGCACGGCACCATTGGCCGCATTGGGCACCGGCTGCGCGGCTATGAGTGGGACCTGGTCGACCGCATTGAGCCGGTGCTTGCCTTCACCGTTCACGAGGTGTCCGGCGCTTCGGTCAAGCGAGCGCGCTTCGTGCTGCAGAAGCGCTTCAATCCCGAAGGCCTGGACGCGGTACCCATCGCCGGCGGCCTGCTTCTCGATGAGCCCTGGCTCAAGGTGCGCACCGCGGTCCTGCGCCACCACGGACCCGTGCTGGCCTTCCGCGCAGAAGCGCCGGCGGTCGTCACGGTCGATGCGGGCGCCATCGTGGAGCGCGGCTGGAGTCTCGGCCCCTGGATCGCCAAGCTGAAGACAGAGGTGCTTGCGGGCAGCAAAACCCTGGGCACGCCGTCTGGCTCCATGTCGCCCGCGGCGCTTTCGGACATGGTGCGCGTGGTGCCCGGCGAATCGCTGGGCTACGTCACCGATGTCGCCGATACCCCCGCCAATCGCCGCGCTGCGCAGGCCCTCGTCGCGAAGGTCGACACGCTGTTCATCGAGGCGCCGTTCCTCGACAACGGGGCGCCACCGGCCGCCGAGCGCGGGCACCTCAGCGCGCGGGCGGCGGGCGAAGTCGCGCGCGCGGCGGGGGCAGGGCGGGTGGAGCCCTTCCACTTCTCGGCGCGCCATGCCGATGCGGAGATGCTCGCGGAGGTCGCCACGGCGTTTACACCCAGGGTGGCTTGATCCCGGCGCGGATCGGCCGGCAAGCTGGCCCCGCATGATCGGGAAAGGGTTCGGGAAATGCGCCGACGCCAGCTTCTCTCAGCCTCCGCGGCACTCCTCGCCACGCCCCGGATCGGCCACGCGCAGGACAATGCGACCCTGCGCTTCGTGCCCTACGCCGATGTCGCAGTGCTCGACCCCGTCTGGTCGGCCACGCTTGTCACCCGCACCCATGCGCTGGCGGTGTTCGACACGCTGTACGGCACGGCGGCGGATTTCTCCGTGCATCCGCAGATGGTCGCGGGGCATGTGGTCGAGGATGACGGCAAGCGCTGGCGGCTGACGCTGCGCGAGGGGCTGCGCTTCCACGACAACACCCCCGTCCTGGCGCGGGACTGTGCCGCCTCCATCGCGCGCTGGGGCAAGCGCGACGTGTTCGGGCAATTGCTGATGGCAGCGGTGGACGCGATCGAGGCGCCGGATGACCGCACCCTCGTCTTCCGGCTCAAGCGGCCTTTCCCGCTGCTGCACGTGGCGCTGGGACGGCCGAGCACGCAGGTGCCGGTCATCATGCCCGAGCGCCTGGCGAACACCGACGCCTTCACCCAAGTGACGGAGATGGTGGGGTCCGGCCCATACCGGTTCGTCGCCGACGAGCGCATCGCCGGCGCGCGCCTGGCCTATGCGCGCTTCGCCGGCTACGTGCCGCGCGCCGATGGTACGCCGGACCAGATGGCGGGGCCGCGGATCGCGAACCTCGAGCGTCTGGAATTCCACATCATCCCGGATCCGGCGACCGCGGCCGCCGCCCTGCAATCCGGCGCGGTCGATTGGGTGGAACAGCCGCTGATCGACCTGCTCCCACGCCTGCGCCGCAGCCGCGACGTCGTGGTGGAAGTGAAGGACCAGGCCGGCATGGTGGGGCACCTGCGGCTGAACCACCTCTATCCGCCCTTCGACAATCCCGCGATCCGCCGCGTGGTGCTGCAGGCGATCAGCCAGGCGGACTGCATGATCGCGGTCGCCGGCAATGATCCCGCGCTGTGGAGCGACGGCGTCGGTATCTTCACCCCGGGCTCTCCCATGGCGAGCGAGGCTGGCCTGCCGCCACGCGGCGCCCGGCCGGACCTGCCGGCACTCGCGCGCGCCCTGACGACGGCGGGCTATGCGGGGCAGCGCGTGGTGATGCTCTCGGGCGCTGATGTGCCCCGCGTGAGCGCGGTGTGCGAGGTGACGGCCGCGGTGATGCGCCAGATCGGGATGAACATCGATTTCGTCTCGACCGACTGGGGCACACTGAACCAGCGCATCACCAACCGCCGCCCGGTCGAGGAGGGCGGATGGCACTGCTACTGCACCTATGTCTCGGGCTACGACATGGCCATCCCCGCGACGCAGACCGGGCTGCGTGCGAACGGAACGGCGTTCTCCGTGGGTTGGGCGAACATTCCCGCACTCGATGTGCTGCGCAACCGCTGGCTTGCGGCGGAGAGCCTGGCCGAGCAGAAGGCGATCTGCGACGAGATCCAGCTGCTGTGCCGGCAGGAGGTGCCGTTCGTGCCGCTCGGGCGCTATGCCCAGCCGGCGGCCTACCGGAGGAGCCTGAGCGGGATGATGGCGGGGCTGCCGGTGTTCACGGGGGTGCGGAAGGGGTGAGGGAGAAGGCCGGGGAAAGGAATTTTCCCGGACCCCATTCTTCTGTTTTTGCCATGGGATGCGCGGGGAAGTCGGCGGCAAACGCCGGCGGCGCAGCGGTCGCGAGGAATGCATCCCGAGCACTAGGCGGACGCGCTACGCCAGAGCAGACGCCTGAAACCGTCGTCACTTTCGGTCGCGCTCTCACGCGCACCGCGAGGCCGAATGGCCGAACGCCGGTAGCCCGACGAGCCAAGCGGCCGGCGGCCGCACCCGGCGCTTGAGGGTACGAAAAACCTAGTTGATGCGCAGCATCAACTAACTGTTTGGTCCGCGATCCATCGCGTAGGGCTGCCAGCGCTTCAGGTCGGAGACCGGCAGCACAGTCGGGTTCACGCAGCTCATCGGCCAGCGGCCGGTGAGGATCAGCGCCATCTCCTGGCCCGCGCGGCGGCGCCTGGCCGGGTCGAAGCGCGCGCTCGCCGAGGCATTGTGCGGCGAGAGGATGATGTGCGGCATCTGCAGCAGCGGGTTGTCCTGCTGCGGCGGCTCCTGCTCCAGCACGTCAAGGCCGGCGCCCGCGATCCATTTCTCATCGAGCGCGCGGATCAGCGCGCCCTCGTCCACGGTCGGGCCGCGGCCGGTGTTGATGAAGATGGCCGTCGGCTTCATGGCGCGGAAATGGTGTTCCTTCAGCAGGCCATTCGCCTCCGGCGTCGCTGGAACATGCATGGAGATGAAGTCCGACATCGCCAGGAGCTCGGGCAGGCTCACCGGCTGCACGCCATGCGAGGAGATCATCATCTCATCCACATAGGGGTCGTAGGCCACCACGTGCAGCCCGAAGGCCTTGGCACGATGCGCGACCGCGCGTGCGACGCGCCCGAAGGCGATCAGGCCCAGCGTCTGTCCCATCAGGCGCGGGATAAGGTTGAGCTGCGGACGGCCCGCGC
>JAZKFA010000147.1:6791-8819 GCA_040386655.1 Pseudomonadota bacterium
ACGGCCGGCGCGCCAGCGGCCTTCGCGCACCATGCGGTCCTGCTCCAGCGCGCGGCGGTGGGTGGACAGCAGCAGCATCATCGCGTGGTCGGCCACCTCCTCGATGAAGGTGTCCGGGCAGTTGGTAACGGGGATGCCCTTCGCCGTAGCCGCCGCGACGTCGACGTAATCTACGCCCACGGAGGCGCAGGCGATGTGCTTGCACTTACCCATCGCGGCGATCAGCCGCGCGGAGAACTTCATCCCCTTCGCGTAGAGCACGTCGGCCTTACCCGCAGCCGCGATCAGCGCTTCCTCGGTCGGCTCGACTTCGAGGAATTCGGCGTCGAGCGTGCCGAGCCCTTCCTTCTCGTAGCCGTAGTCGCCGAGTTTCGCGCCGGGCGTCGCGAGGGCGGGGGTGAGGATGGTGTAGGCGGCCATGCGATGGAGGCTTTCAGGTGGTGGGCGGGCGCGCGCGGACCGCGGCCTCGTTGATGTCGGTGCCCCAGCCGGGGGCGGTGGGGACGACGAAGGCGCCGTTCTCGAACTGCGGCAGGTTGGTCACGAATTCGTCGCGCCAGGGGCAGCTGTCGATGTCGATCTCCATGATGCGGAAATTCGGGATCGAAGCGCAGAAATGCGCTGAGATGAAACTGCACAGATGGCCGTAGAAATTATGCGGTGCGCAGTTCACCTCATAGGCGTCGCACATGGACGCGATCTTGATGCTCTCGCCCAAGCCATTCCACGGCACGTCCACGATGGCGACGTCCATCGCGTACTGCTCGAGGTATGGCTTGAAGTCGCGCCGTCCGTGCAGCGTCTCGCACGAGGCGATGGGGCAGGATGCGCGGTTGCGGATCATGGCCAGCGAAGGCGGGTCGTGGCTGTCGATCTCCAACCAGGTGAGCCCGAACGGTTCCACCGCTGCGGCGACGCGCAGGAAGCCCTCCGTCTTGAAGTGGAAATTCGTGTCGAGCATGATCCCCATGTCGGGGCCGACGGCGTCGCGGATCGTCATCAGCTGCCGCTTGAGATCGCCCAGCAGCGCGTTGTCCCAGTTCAGCTCCGGCCAGCCCGCGGCTCGGCCAAAGCCCGGCGCATATTGCGAAAAGGCGCCGTCCTTCCAGGGGAAGATGTTGGTCTTCAGGCAGCGGAAGCCGGCGTTCTTCACCTCCTCCGCATGGCGGCCCAGCGCCTCGTAATCCGGAAGTGGCGGGAAGAAGCGCGTGGAGCGGCCGGAGACGCGATAGGTCGAGAAGTGCGACCAGTAGACCGGGATGCGCTCGCGGATCGGCCCGCCGAACAGCGCGTGCACGGGCTTGCCTGCTTCCTTGCCGCGGATGTCGAGCAGTGCGTTCTCGATGGCCGCGATCGCCTGCTGGTTCAGCCCGCCGCGCGCCTGGCGCGTGCCGACATGCAGCCGCGCGACGATCGCCTCCGACGCGCGCGGATCGGCGCCGATCACCAGTGGGGATAGCGCGCGGATCACGTCCGAAAGGCCCTTGGATCCGAAATCCTCGTTGTATTCGGACCAGCCGGTGATGCCGCAGGCGGTGCTCATCTTCAGGAAGGAGAAGGTGCGCCAGCCGGCATCGGCGATCATGCACTCCATGTGGTCGATCTTCATGGCGCGCTACTCCTTCACCGCACCGGTGAGCGAACTCACGTAGTAGTCCACGAAGAAGGAATAGAAGATCGCGACCGGTAGCGAGCCGAGCAGCGAGCCCGCCATCAGCGCGCCCCACTGATAGACGTCGCCGGTGACCAGCTCCGTCAGGATCGCGACGGGCACCGTCTTCCGCTCGCTCGATTGGATGAAGGCGAGTGCGTAGATGAACTCGTTCCAGGATAGCGTGAAGGAGAAGATGCCTGCGCTGATCAGGCCAGGGACCGCGAGCGGCAGGGTGATGCGGCGAAGGATCTGCAGCCGCGTCGCGCCATCGATCAGCGCGCATTCCTCGAGCTCATACGGGATCGACTTGAAGTACCCGATCAGCAGCCAGGTGCAGAACGGGATCAGGAAGGTCGGGTAGGTGAGGATCAGCG
>JAZKFA010000148.1:0-6444 GCA_040386655.1 Pseudomonadota bacterium
CCTCAACAGCATCCCCCTTGGACTGCTGGTCGAGGAGGCCGCGCGCTTGCCGCCTTTCGACCCCGTTGCCTATCCGCTCTGGGGCGTGCCCTTCGCGGTGAAGGACAATATCGACGTCGCGGGCCGGCCCACCACCGCCGGCTGCCCGGCCTTCGCCTATACCCCTTCTGCCGATGCCCCCGCCGTCGCGCGGCTCTGTGCCGCGGGCGCAATCCCGGTCGGCAAGACCAATCTCGACCAGTTCGCCACGGGCCTCGTCGGCGTGCGCACGCCGCACCCGGTGCCGCGCAACAGCGCCGATCCCTCACGCGTGCCGGGCGGGACCTCCTCTGGCAGCGCGGTCGCGGTGGCGCGGGGCCTGGTGCCGTTTTCACTGGGCACGGACCCGGCCGGGTCCGGACGCGTGCCGGCGGCGCTGAACGGCATCGTCGGGCTGAAGCCTTCGCCGGGCGTGGTCTCCTCGCTGGGCGTGGTGCCGGCCTGCCGCAGCCTCGATTGCGTCTCGGTCTTTGCGCATTCCGCGGCCGAAGCCTGGACGGTGTTCGCCGCCATGCGCGGCTACGACGCGGCCGACCCCTACGCCCGCGAGGCGCCGGCGGATGATGCCGCGCCCATCGCGCGCCTGGGCATCCCCGCGCTGGGTACACTCATCTTCGACGAAGCCGAGGCGCGCGCCGCCTGGGAAGCTGCTTTGTCAGGCCTCGCCAGGCTTGCAACGGTGAGCGCGCCGGACATTGCGCCCTTCCTCGCCATCGCGCGCATGCTCTACGAGAGCGCCCTGGTCGCCGAGCGCGATGCGAGCTTCGGCGAATTCCTCCGCGCCAACCTCGACGCGGTGCATCCCACCGTGCGTGCCATCACCCTAGGGGCGGATCGCTTCACCGCCACCGACGTCTTCCGTGCCCAGCACCGCTTCGCCGAGCTGCGCCGCGCGAGCGAAGGCGTATGGGACAGCATCGATGCGCTGGTGCTGCCCTCCGTCCCGCAGTTCCCCACGCTCGCCGCACTCGAAGCCGACCCGATCGGGCCGAATGCGCGGCTCGGCACCTATACGAATTTCGTGAACCTGCTGGGCCTGGCCGCCATCGCGGTGCCGGGGCCGAAGCGGCCCGATGGGCTGCCTGCGGGTGTGACCTTCATCGGCCCCTTCGGGTCGGATGCGCGGCTCGCGCGCCTGGCCGCGCGCTACCTGGGAGAGCCGGCATGATCGAACTCGCGGTCGTCGGCGCGCATTTGTCGGGCCTCGCGCTCAACCATGAACTCACCAGCCGCGGTGCGACGCTGCTGCGCGCGGTGGCGACCGAGCCCTGCTACCGTTTCTACGCGCTGCCCGGCGGACCGCCGCGCCGTCCCGGGCTGATCCGCGTCGCGCCCGATGCCGGCTTCGCTATCGCTACGGAGGTCTGGGCGCTGCCGCCCGAGGGCTTCGCGACCTTCGTCGCCGGCATCCCCGCGCCGCTCGGCATCGGCACCCTGCTGCTCGCCGATGGCACCCGCCCCAAGGGCTTCCTGGTGGAACCCGAGGGCCTGCACGGGGCCACCGACATCAGCCATCACGGTGGCTGGCGCGCCTTTCTCACATCGTCAATCCCGGAGAGCACACCATGACCACACGCCGTACCCTCCTCGTCGCGGGCGCTGCCGCGCTCGCCGCGCCGCACATTGCGAACGCGCAGGCCGCGCGCACCGTGAAGATGGGCTCGCTGCGCCTCATCCATTCGATGACGCCGCATTTCTACCAGCGCTTCGCACCCCCGGGCCTTACCATCGAGATCACCACCTTCGACAGCCCCACCGATGGCAAGAACGCCGTTGTCACGCGCTCCGTCGATTTCGGCGGCTTCGGCATCGCGGCTGCCATGCTTGGCGCCGCCGCCGGTGAGCCCGTCGTCGTCGTCGGCGCCTTCTGCAACCGCGGCATGGGCGTGGTCAGCAAGGCCGGCTCGCCCATCCGCACCATCGCCGACCTGCGCGGCAAGCGCATTGGCATCTGGCCGGGCTCCACGCAGGAGGTCTTCATCCTCGAGCGGCTGCGCCAGTCCGGCATGACGGTGCGCGACATCACCGCCGTGCGCGTGCCCTTCGGCGAGATGCACGCGATGCTCTCGCGCGGCGACATCGACGCCTATGTGGGCGCGGAACCCGGCCCCGGCCTGTCCATCTCCTCGGGCGTCGGCCAGCTGGTCGAGTATCCCTACGCGACCGCGATGGGTGGGCTGAACATGATCTTCGCGACCTCCGAGGCGATGATCGCCGCCGACCCCGCGCTGGTCCGCACCATGCTTGGGATCCATCGCCGTGCGAGCGAGCACATGATGGCGAACCGCGCCGAAGTCACCGAGGCGACGGTGCGCATCCTCGGCGCGCAGCGCGCCGCGGTGGAGCAGGCGCTCGGTGCCGACAACGTCGAATACACCTGGCGCCTCGATGACACCGTGATGGGGCAGGCGCGCACCTACGGCCAGCAGATGCTGGAGATGCGCCAGATCCGCCAGCTGCCGGACTTTGGGAAGTTCCTGAATCCAAGCTTCTCGAACGCGGTGGCGTCTGCGTGAAGAAAGACTGGAGGGAAAGAATTCCCTCCAGACCTCCCATCTTCTATTTTTATCGATTGGCGCCGGTCGGCAAGCCAGCACCAATAATCAAAAAATAAAGAATGGGGGTTTGGGGGAAATTCATTTCCCTCATGCTGTCAACGGAGCTCCCATGTCCGACCTGACCCTGCCTGCCCCGATCATCGCCCGTCCAAGCCTCGCCCTCGCCCGCCTACGGCAGTTCGGGCTCGCGCTCATCGTCCCGGCGCTGCTGCTGCTGGGTTGGCATCTGGCGGTGAAGGCGGGGATGAGCCGGCTGATCCCCTCGCCCTACGCGGTCGCTGAATACATGGTGGATTTCGCCTGGGGTGGCATCTGGGACGATGCCTTTTCGGCAACGCTGCACATTCACCTGCTGGCCTCGGCCAGCCGCGTCTATGGCGGCTTCATCCTCGCGGCGATGGCGGCCATTCCGCTGGGCATCCTCATCGGCCGCACGCCGCTGATCCGCGACCTGCTCGACCCCTTCCTGCAGCTGATGCGGCCGATCCCGGTGACCGCCTGGCTGCCGCTGTCGATGATCCTGTTCGGGCTCGGCGCACGGTCGGCCTTCTTCCTCGTCTTCCTCGGCGCCTTCTATCCCATCCTGCTCAACACGATCTTCGGCGTGCGCGGCGTGGAGCCGCGGCTGTTCGAGGCCGCGTCCATGCTGGGCTGCCGCGGCAATGCGCAGTTCTTCAAGGTGGTGCTTCCGGCGGCACTGCCGTCCATTTTCACCGGCCTTCGCCTGGGTCTTGGCCTCGCCTGGTTCGTCATCGTGGTCGGCGAGATGACCGGCGTGCCGCAGGGCCTCGGTGCCGTGATTATGGATGGCCGCACGCTGTCGCGCACCGAGCTGGTGATCTGCGGCATGATCGTCATCGGCATCGCCGGGTATCTCTCCGACCGCGTCATCCTCGCGCTGATGAACCGCGCGCTTCGCTGGAGCCCGCAGGACCATGGCTGAGATCCCCATCCTCGACATCAAGGCCGTCTCCAAGCGGTTCACGCTGCAGGGGCAGACGATCGACGCGCTGCGCGACGCCAATCTCACTGTGAAGAAGGGCGAGTTCATCTGCCTGATCGGCGCGTCGGGCTGCGGCAAGTCCACTCTGCTGCGCATCGTCGCCGGCTTCGAACCCGTGACCGCCGGCGACGCGCTGATGTGGGGCAAGCCGATCGCCGGGCCCGCGCCGGACCGCGGCATGGTCTTCCAGGATTACGGACTGTTCCCCTGGCTGACCGTGCGCGAGAATATCGGCTTCGGGCCCGCCGCCCGCGGCCGTCCCAAGGGCGAAGTCACCGCCACCGTAGATCGCTTCATCGACATGATCGGCCTGGGCAAATTCGCCAATGCCTGGCCGCACCAGCTCTCAGGCGGGATGAAGCAGCGCGTGGCCATCGCGCGCGTGCTCGCCAACGATGCCGAGATCGTCCTCATGGACGAACCCTTCGGCGCACTCGACGCCATGACGCGCGAACGCCTGCAGGACGAGTTGCTCGACATCTGGCAGCGCACCGGCCTGACAGTACTGTTCGTCACCCACTCCATCGAGGAAGCCATCTTCCTCGCCGACCGCGTCGTCGTCATGGAACCTGGCCCAGGCCGCATCGCGAGCGAACACCGCGTCGAATTGTCGCGTCCGCGTGACGTCTCCAGCCCGGAGTTCAATGACGTCCGCCGCATGCTCGGTGCGCGGCTGCATAGCCACCACGCGCCGAAGGCGGCCTAGGGGCAAGGCAGACAAGGGCAGGGGCTTTGCCCCTGGAGCCCGCTAGGATCGACGTCGATCCTCGATCGCAATGTGTTGGCATGGCTTTAACCGAGACCTGGCCATCCATCTCATGGCGCACCGCCGGAGTTTGGTCGCTCCGTCGCGTCCATTCAGTTCCTGGGGACATGGGCAGCCGTCTGTCACAAACCTCGCACAAGCTGCGTCTGCAATCGTCGAGGTCGCAACCCACATGGCCAAAACGCCACAGCATCCCGGTCCCGAAGGGTTCTGCACCAACATCTGCTTCGGCGGCAACGGGCTGCGCACCGCCTTCATCACCCTTTCCGGGACCGGCTGGGTCATCGCGGCGCCTTGGCCCAAGCCCGGCTTGGGGTTGCACGCAGGGCCTGCCTGACAAGCCTGTCAGCGGCGCCCGCCCTGCTTCCTGTGGATCAGTTCACCCGGCCCAGCAGACCCCGGGCGATGACCTGCGCTTGGATCTCCGCTGCCCCTTCGAAGATCGACAGGATGCGCGCGTCGCAGAGCACGCGGCTGATCGGATACTCCAGCGCGTAGCCGTTGCCGCCGTGGATCTGCAGAGCGCAGTCCGCGTTGCTGAACGCGATGCGCGCCGCCAGCAGCTTAGCCATCCCCGCCTCGATATCGCAGCGGCGGCCTGCATCCTTCTGGCGGGCGGCATGATACGACAACTGCCGCGCCATCATCGTCTCGGTCGCCATGAAGGCGAGCTTCGCGTGCACGCGGGGGAACGCGATGATCTGCTTGCCGAACTGGCCGCGATCCCGCGCATAGGACAGGCCAAGTTCCAGCGCGTTCTGCGCGACGCCGAGTGCGCGGGCCGCAGTCTGAATGCGTGCGCTTTCGAACGTCTCCATCAGCTGCTTAAAGCCCTGGCCTTCGACCCCGCCGAGCAGGGACGTGACCGGAACCTCGAACCCATCGAACGCGATCTCGTATTCCTTCATGCCGCGGTAGCCGAGGACCCGAATTTCGGTGCCGCTCATGCTCTTCGCGGGAAACGGGTTCTCGCACGTTCCGCGCGGCTTTTCCGCGAGCAGCATCGACAGGCCGCGATAGCCCTCCGCCTGCGCGTCGGTGCGCACCAGCAGCGTCATCAGGTCGGATCTCGCGCCATGGGTGATCCAGGTCTTCGCGCCATGGATCCGGTACACATCGCCATCCCGCACCGCGCGCGTGCGCAGGCTGCCCAGGTCGGACCCGGTGCTTGGCTCGGTGAACACCGCAGTCGGCAAGACCTCGCCGCTGGAGATCGCGGGCAGCCAGCGCGCCTTCTGATCGTCGGTCCCGCCGAGGCGTATCAACTCGGCGGCGATCTCGGATCGCGTGCCAAGCGAGCCCACGCCCAGATAGGCACCACTCAACGCCTCCGACACCAGGCACATCGCGACCTTCCCGAGGCCCAGCCCGCCGAATTCCTCCGGCACAGTCAGGCTGAAGACGCCCATCTCGGCCAGCTTGCCGACCAGCTCGATGGGGATGAGCTGGTCCCGGCCGTGCCATTCTGGCGCGAAGGGCGCGACCTCGGCGGCGGCGAAACGCAGGAACTGCTCGCGCGTCGCCTCCAGCATCTCGTCATCAAGCCCGAGTGCGCCGAAGCGGCCCTCCAGCATTTCCCCGACAAGCGCGAGACGCGCAGCCTCGAGCCCGGCGCGGTCGGACAGGGCGGCGAGCGCGGGCGTCGAGGCGTATTGCGCCAGGGCTTCTGGGGGCACGCCCATTTCGGCCGGGCGGATCATCTCGGCCTGGCTCATCGGTATGCCGCCGGCCAATTGCTGCCCGTACTCCGCAAATCCCAGCCGCAGGATCGCGGCCTCGGCCACGCCAAGCGCGCCCCCGACCTGCAGCTTGCGCGCCCAGCTCAGTGTCTGGCGCAGCGCCTCGACGTAGGTCGCCTGCCAGGACAAGCCGTGCGCGACGAACTGATGCGTCTCGATCAGGGCTGCGCTCGGCTTGCCGTCGCGCGTCATCAGCGCCGAAAGGGCTTGGCGGGTAGCGTCGTGCAGGCGCTCGGCGGCGGCGAGCAATTCCGTGCAGGCCGTGATGGTGTCGGTCATGGCTCAAGGCCTCCTGATGCGGTAGCGCCGGGGATGCGCGGCAGAGTCGCCCTCGTCATC
>JAZKFA010000148.1:6454-9140 GCA_040386655.1 Pseudomonadota bacterium
CGATGGTGCCGGCATCGTGCAGCTTGCCGATCTGCGCCGAAGACATACCGAGCACTTCCGCAAGCACCGCATCCGTGTCCTGCCCCATCACTGGCGCCGTCTGCGGCGGGAGGCGGTCGCCATCGGAGAAAGCCAACGGCGTGCCGGCCGCCAGCACGCGTCCGGCGCCGGGCTGATCGATCATGCCGAACATCGGGTTGGAGGTGGAGCAGCGCGGATCCTCGGCGACCAGCTGCCCGAAATCCTGGTACGGGCCCCACAGAACACCGGCGCCCGAAAGCAGCGCGCCGGCCTCCGCCAGTGTGTGCTTGCCGACCCACTGATCGAGCAGCGCGAAGATGGCAGCGCGCGCATCGAAGCGGCCAACTTCCGTCGCGAGATCAACGCCCATCATGGGGCCGATCATCGCCAGACGCTCGGTGAGGCCGGTCGCCTTGCCGATCGCGCGCCACTGCCGGTTGGAGATGGCGACGATCATCAGCCGACGTCCATCGGACGTCGCGAAGTCGCGCCCCAGCGCGCCGTAGAGGTCGTTCCCCAACGGCCCGCGCACATTCCCGTTCACCTGGACATCCGCGACGTAGCCGAGGTTGCTCACGGTCGCGAGCATCACATCCGACAGGGCCAGCGTGACCTCCCGCCCCAACCCGTCGCGGCGGCGCTGCCGCTCGGCCGCCAGAAGCCCGGTCGACAGGTACAGGCCCGCCGCGACATCCCAGGCCGGCAGCACATGATTGACCGGCGCCTCGTCGCGCCCGGTCGCGTGGGGAAAGCCCGAGGCGCAGTTGACGGTGTAGTCGAGCGCCCCGGACCCATCATGATTGCCGGTCAGACGCAGCATGATCAGGTCGGCGCGGTGTTGCGACAGCGCCTCATGGCTCATCCAGCCGCTGGCGGGCAGATTGGTCAGCAGGACCCCCGCCTCCTCGCCTGGGCCCGTGATCAGCGCGCGCGCGATCTCCTGTCCCTCGGGCGTGTTCAGCGCGAGCGAGACCGACCGCTTCCCCTTGTTGAGGCTGGCCCAGTACAGGCTCGCACCCGAAGGCGAGAGCGGCATCCGCCCATAGTCGATATTGCCGCCGATCGGGTCGATGCGGATGACCTCGGCCCCCAACTGCGCCAGCGTCATGCCGCCGATCGGGGCCGCGATGAAGGCGGAGACCTCGGTGATCCGCAGGCCCTTCAGGATGGTGCTCATTCGGCGGCGGCCACTTCAGCCCTGGGCAGGGCGGCAAAGGCGCGCTCGACGATGGCGCGCTGGTCGGTGTCGTGATCGCCATGGAAGCTGCCCGCCGGCGAAGGCGATTCCGGGCGACCGACATAGTCGGCCCGCGGCGAGGTCAGGCCGCATTCCCGCGCCAGCTGCTCCAGCTGGCGGTCGATCCATTGCCAGGCGCCCATGTTCTCCGGCTCCTCCTGAACCCAGACGAGACGCGCGGTGGGCCAGCGGCGCAGCTGCGCGCGAATTTCATCGGCGGGGAGGGGATAGAGCTGCTCCAGCCGCAGGATGGCGACCCCGTCTGCCCCGAGGGCGAGGCGTTCCTCCTCAAGTTCATAGGCGATCTTACCGCTGCATAGCAGGACGAGCCCCGCCGGTCCCGACGGCATCAATGCGAGCAGCGGCTTGAAGCCCGTCCCCGGCAGGAAGTCGTGCAGCGGCGACACCGCGGCAGGCAGGCGGAGCAGCTTTTTCGGGCCCATCAGCACCAGAGGTTTGTCGCGCAGGCCGAGTCCCTGTTCGCGCAACAGATGGAAATAGTTCGCCGGGGTCGATGGATTGACCACGCGCAGATTGTCGCGCGCGGCCAATTGCAGATAGCGTTCGAGACGGGCGGACGAATGCTCGGGGCCTTGCCCCTCCAGCCCATGCGGCAGCAGCATCACGAGCCGCGAGGGGTCGCACCACTTCTCCTCGCCCGAGGCGATGAACTGGTCAATCATGATCTGCGCGCCATTGGCGAAATCGCCGAACTGCGCCTCCCACAGTACCAAGGCCTCGGGGCGTTCGAGGCTGTAGCCGTACTCGAAGCCGAGCACGGCATATTCCGACAAGGGGCTGTTGAACGCCTGGAAGCGGGCCTGCCCGGGATCAAGCGCGGCCAGCCCGATATGCTTCTTTCCGGTGACCCGGTCCGCCAGGCTGAAATGGCGGTGCGAGAAGGCGCCGCGCACCACGTCCTGGCCCGACAGGCGCACCGGCACCCCCTCCAGCACCAGGCTGCCGAAGGCCATGGCCTCGGCCGAGGGCCAGGGGATGCCGGCATCCTCGATCGCGCGCTGGCGCAGGACGCGGCCCATGCGCGGATGCAGCTCGGTGCCCTCAGGCGGATTGGTCAGCGCCTGGGCGATGCGCGTGAGCACAGGTTCCGCGACGCCTGTCGCCCCACGTGCGGGGGGGCGGGCGGGGTAGCCGCTGTCGTTGACGCGGTAGGACTGCGCCTCATCATAGGCGGCCTGCAGCCTGGCGCGGCAGGCTTCCGCGAGGGCGGCGACGGCGGCCTCCGTTGTCACACCGCCGGCGATGAGGCTTGCCGAATACTGGCGCACGACCGGCGGGTGCTCGGAGATGCGGCCGTACAGCAGCGGTTGGGTGAAGGCGGGCTCGTCGATCTCATTGTGCCCGTTGCGGCGGTAGCAGACGAGGTCGATCACCGCGTCGCGCCGCTGCGTCTGCCGCCACGCCACC
>JAZKFA010000149.1:0-2981 GCA_040386655.1 Pseudomonadota bacterium
CTGGTCGCGGCCTTCATCATCGCCGCGCTGCTGCCGCAGGAGGTGCTGAAGACCATCTTCCGCGCCTGGTTCCGCCTGATGCATCGCGTCGAGGTGGTGGGCCTGGAGAACTACCCGGCCGAGGGCGTCCGCGCGATCGTCACGCCCAACCACCTGAGCCTCGCCGATGGCGCGCTGGTGGCCGCCTTCCTGCCGGGCTACCCGACCTTCGCCGTCGATGTCGGTATGACGAAGAAGTGGTGGGCGCGGCCGTTCCTGGCACCCGTCGACGTCTTCCCCGTGGAGCCCGCCAACCCCTATTCCGTGAAGTCGATGATGCGGGCCGTGCGCGACGACAACAAGCGCCTGGTGATCTTCCCCGAGGGGCGCCTCACGCGGACCGGCGCGCTCATGAAGGTCTATGACGGCACCGGGGTCATCGCCGACAAGGCGGGTGCGGTGGTGGTGCCCGTGCGGCTGGAGGGGCCGCAATACAGCCCCTTCTCCTACCTCGGCGGCGTCGTGCGCCGGCGGTGGTTCCCGCGCTACCGCCTGACCATCCTGCCGCCGGTCACCCTCACGGCCGAGGAAGGGCTTTCGGGCCGCGGCCGGCGCAAGGCGCTGGGCGACGCGATGGACCGGGTGATGAGCACCGCCGCCGTGCAGGCCGCGGATACGAGCCGCACGCTCTTCGCCGGCCTGCTCGACGCGCGCGTCATCCATGGCGGCAAGCGCGCGATGGTGGAGGATATCGAGCGCAAGCCCATCGGCCTGTCACGCGTGCTGCTGGGCGCGACCGTGCTCGGGCGGCGCCTGGCACGGGAGGCCGCGGTGGGCGAGCGCGTCGGCATCATGCTGCCCAACGCGGCGGGTTCGGTCGTGACCTTCTTCGCGCTGCAGGCCTTCGGCCGCGTGCCCGCCATGCTGAACTACACCGCCGGTGCGAAGGCCATGCTGGCCGCCTGCACCGCCGCGGAGGTGCGCGTGATCCTCGCCTCCCGCCGCTTCGTCGAGCGTGCCAAGCTCGGCGCGGTCGTGGATGCGATGGCGCCGCATCTCCGCTTCATCTGGCTTGAGGACATTCGCGCCGAGCTGGGGATCTTCGCGAAGCTGCGGGGGATGGTGGATGCGCGCCTCGCCCGCGGCCTGCCCGGCGCGAAATCCGCGCCCGACAGCCCCGCGGTGGTGCTGTTCACCTCGGGGTCCGAGGGTGCGCCGAAGGGCGTGGCCCTCTCCCACCGCAACATCCTGTCGAACTGCGCGCAGGTCTCGGCGGTGCTGGATTTCACCCCGCGCGACCGCGTGCTGAACGCCATGCCGATGTTCCACAGCTTCGGGCTGACAGGCGGCACGCTGCTGCCCATCCTCAACGGCGTGGGCGTGTTCTTCTACCCCTCGCCGCTGCATTTCCGGATCATCCCCGAGGTCGCCTACGACACCGAATGCACGGTGGTGTTCGGCACCGACACCTTCCTCAACGGCTGGGCGCGCTTCGCCAATGCCTATGATTTCCGCTGGCTGCGCTTCGCCGTCGCAGGGGCGGAGAAGCTGCGCGAGGACACCAGGCGCATCTTCGCCGACCGCTTCGGCGTGCGCATCTTCGAAGGCTACGGCGCGACCGAGACTGCCCCCGTGCTCGCCTGCAACACGCCGCGCCAGCCCCAGGCGGGCACGGTCGGCCGGTTGCTGCCACTGATCGAGCACCGGCTGGAACCGGTCCCCGGCATCACCACCGGCGGGCGGCTCTCCGTGCGCGGCCCCAACGTCATGCTCGGCTACCTCCGCGCGGAAAACCCGGGCGTCATCGAGGCCCCCGCCGATGGCTGGTACGATACCGGCGACATCGTCTCCTTCGACGAGCACGGCTTCCTGCGCATCGAGGGCCGGGTGAAGCGCTTCGCCAAGATCGCCGGCGAGATGGTCTCGATGCCCGCGGCGGAAGCCCTTGCCACCGCCGTCTGGCCCGATGCCAGCCACGCCGTCGCCGCCGAGCCCGACCCCCGCAAGGGCGAACGCCTGGTGCTGGTGACGACACGCTCTGACGCCGAACCCCGCGCCCTGCTCGCCGAGGCGCGCGCCCGCGGCGTGCCGGAATTCATGGTCCCGCGCGAGATCGTCACGGTGGCGAAGTTGCCGCTGCTGGGCACCGGCAAGATCGACTACCCCGGCGTGGCCGCGCTGCTCGCGGCACGGCGGGTTGAGCGTGTGGCGGATTCCGGCAGTATCGCGCACGAACCCGTCCAGGAGACTGCGCCATGATGCCGCTCGCCCGCTTTACCGTCCTCGATCTCACCCGCGTGCGCTCCGGCCCGACCTGCGTCCGCCAGCTCGCGGATTGGGGGGCCAACGTCATCAAGATCGAGGCGACGGACGAGGTGGATACGGGGAAAGGTTTGGGCGGCGAGCGTGCCGGCCCAGATTTCCAGAACACCCACCGGAACAAGCGCGCGATCACGATGAACCTCAAAAGCCCCGAGGGGATCGCGACCTTCCGCCGCATGGTGGCGAAGGCCGACGTTGTGGTGGAGAATTACCGCCCGGACGTGAAGGACCGCCTCGGGATCAACTTCGAAGCGCTCTCCGCGATCAACCCGCGCATCGTGCTGGGCTCCATCTCCGGCTTCGGGCAGACCGGGCCCTATGCGAAGCGTCCCGGCTTCGACCAGATCGCGCAAGGCATGGGCGGGCTGATGAGCGTCACCGGACTGCCCGGCCAGGGGCCGGTGCGCGCGGGCATTCCCGTGGCCGACCTGACCGCGGGGCTGTACACGGCGATCGGCATCCTCGTCGCGCTGCTGGAGCGCGAGGCGACCGGAAAGGGGCGCTGGGTACACACCTCCCTGCTCGAAGCCATGGTCGCGATGATGGATTTCCAGGCGACGCGCTGGACCATGGCGGGCGATGTCGCCAAGCAGGCCGGCAACGACCACCCGACGACGACGCCGACGGGGCTGTTCCGCACCTCGGACGGCGTCATCAACCTCGCCGGCGGCGGGCAGCAG
>JAZKFA010000149.1:2991-4165 GCA_040386655.1 Pseudomonadota bacterium
TCGCCGCGCTGAACAAGGCCGGCGTGCCAAGCGGTCCCGTCTATTCCATGGACCAGGTGTTCGGCGACGTGCAGGTGCAGCACCTCGGCCTTGCGATGCCGGTGGCACACCCGGAGCTTGGCGAGATCAAGCTGGTGCGCGCGCCGATGCAGATCGAGGGCGTGGCGTGCGGGAACAAACCCACGCCGGATCGCGGCGCGGATACGGACACGGTGCTGGCGGAGTTCGGCTTCAGCGCGGACGAGGTCGCGGCGCTGCGGGCAGCCAAGGCAATCTAAGAGGGCCGGCCGGGAGAAATCCCGGCCGCGTCCGCTTACTTCTTGCCGCCGCGTGCCTTGCGGGCGGCGTAGCGGGCATCGCGCGCGGCCTTCTGCTCGGCGGCGAGTGCGAGGGTGCGGGCCTTCTTCTCGGCATCGAGGGCGGCGGCGCGCTGCTGCTGGTCCATCGCGGCGGCGACGGCGCGCTGAGCTTCCTCGGCGTCGCGGCGAGCCTGCTCGGCGGCCAGGCGGGATTCCTCGGCCAGGCGCGGGCGCTCGGCCTCGCGGCGGGCCTCTTACTCTTCGGCGCGCTTGGCGGCCTCGGCGGCGCGGATCGCCTCGCGCTCGGCGGCGCGGGCGGCGCGGGCCTCGGCCTGGGCCACCTGGGCGGCCATGCGGGCCTGCACGACGGGATCATCAGGACCCGGCATCGCGCGGAAACGCTCGATCAGGGTCTGCTTGGCTTCTGCCGCTTTTTTCTGCCGGTCGGAAAAGCTGTCGAACTTTTGGGCTTTCATGCGCCGCCTTTTACGGGGATTCGGCAATCGAATCTACCCTCCCCGGATCGCCGGGCCGCCACATCTCTGCCAGCATGGACGAACCCGTCCGGAGCAGCCCTTGACCCTCCCCCTACTCGAAGCCCGCCTGCGCGCCGACCTGGCCGCGCTGAACCTGCCCCCGGCGAACTGGGTGCCGCCGCGCGGAGGCGTACTCGATGTGCTCGTCATCGGCGGCGGCATGCTGGGCCTGGCCGCCAGCTTCGCGCTGACCCGGCTGGGCATCCTGAACCACCGCGTTCTGGACCAGTCTCCGTCGGGGCGGGAGGGCCCCTGGGTCACCTATGCGCGGATGGAGACGCTGCGCTCGCCCAAGCACCTGGCCGGGCCGGGTGGCGAGATCGCAGCACTCACCTTCCG
>JAZKFA010000150.1:0-2291 GCA_040386655.1 Pseudomonadota bacterium
GTGACGCCGGCCACCGAGATCGCCCGCGCCGTCCGCGCGCGAGAGACCACCGCCGCCGCCGTCACGGAGGCCGCACTCGCCACCATTGCCGCGCGCAACCCGGCGCTCAACGCCTTCACCACGATCACCGCCGACCGCGCCCGGGCCGAGGCTGCCGCGGTCGACGCTGCCATCGCGGCGGGGCGGGACCCCGGCCCGCTCGCGGGCGTGCCGGTCGCGGTGAAGAACCTCTTCGACCTCGATGGCATCGTCACCGTCGCGGGGTCGAAGATCGACCGCGAACGCGCGCCGGCCACCGTCAATGCCTTCCTCGTCCAGCGCATGCAGGCCGCCGGGGCGGTGATGTGCGGCGCGCTCAACATGGATGAATATGCCTACGGCTTCACCACCGAGAACGCGCATGACGGCCCCGCCCACAACCCACATGACCTCGCGCGTATCGCCGGCGGGTCCTCGGGCGGTTCCGCCGCCGCCGTGGCGGGTGGGCTGGTTCCGATCACGCTGGGGTCGGACACCAACGGGTCCATCCGGGTGCCGGCCTCGCTGTGCGGCATCTGGGGGGTGAAGCCCACCTATGGGCGGCTGTCGCGCGGCGGGTCCACGCTGTTCGCCGCCTCCTTCGATCACCTGGGCCCCTTCGCCCGCACGCTTGGCGACCTGGCGCTTGCCTATGACGTGCTGCAGGGCGAGGACGACGGCGACCACGCGCAGTCCTGGAATGGGCTGGCACCTGTAAGCGGCAGCCTGGCCGGCGGCGTCGGCGGCCTACGCATCGCGGTAGCGGACGGGCACTTCGCCACCGGCGGCCATCCGGAAGCCTTCGCCGCCGTCGCCCTGGCCGCGGAAGCGTTGGGCGTCGGCGCGCGGGTCACGCTGCCCGACGCGGCGCTGGGGCGCGCGGCCGCCTTCCTCATCACCATGTGCGAGGGCGCGAACCTGCACATGGACAATCTCCGCACCCGTGCGGGTGACTTCGATCCCGGCACGCGCGACCGCTTCCTCGCCGGCGCGCTGCTGCCGGCGCATTGGCTCAGCCAGGCACAGCGCATGCGCCAGCACTACCGCGAGGGCGTCGCACGCGTGTTCGAGGATGTGGATGTCATCCTCGCCCCCGCCACGCCGTTCAGCGCCACGCGCATCGGCGAGGCGACCATCATCATCGATGGCGTGGAGATGCCCGTGCGCCCGAACCTCGGCGTCTTCACCCAGCCGATCTCGTGCATCGGCCTGCCGGTGGTCTGCGCGCCGATCGCGGATCCCGCGCGCGCCGGCACGCCGGGCGGCCTGCCGATCGGCATCCAGATCATCGCCGCCCCGTGGCGGGAGGATCTGTGCTTCCGTGTGGCGTATGCGCTGGAAGCCGCCGGCATCTGCGCCGCGCCAAACTTGGTTGGAGATTTCGCGTGATCCTGAACGACCCGGCGACGCTCGGCGAAGTGACCGCCCAGTTCATGCGCTATGAGGCCGCGTTGACCACGAACGACGTGGCGGTGCTCGACGAGCTGTTCTGGGACAGCCCGCTGACGCTCCGCTACGGCGCGACCGAAATCCTGCACGGGTACGACGAGATCAAAGCCTTTCGTGCCGGCCGCCCAGCGCAGGGCCTAAGGCGAGCCCTGCTGCGGACGGTCATCACCACCTACGGCACAGACTTCGCCACCGCCAACACGACCTTCCAGCGCGAGGGCAGCGACAAGACCGGCCGACAGAGCCAGAGCTGGGTGCGCATCCCCGATGTGGGCTGGCGCGTGGTCGCTGCGCACGTTTCCCTGATGGGCTAGCGCGGGCGGGCGCAGTCGAACACCACCACCTCGGGCATGATGAAGCTGGCATCGGTCAGGCTCGCATCCACCAGGCGGGAGGCCAGCAGGACGTCGTCCAGCGCCGGCATGGCGCAGGTGCGCGTCGGCATGCGCGTGGCCATCCGCCCGCCGCGTCGGGAGAAGGCGTATTCCATCGGTCCCGCGATCTGAACGGGCCGGCTGTCATACTGCTCCGCGCAGCCAGCGACGGCGAGCAGCAGCAGGGCGGGGGAGAGGCGGCGCATCATGGCGGCTCCGGGCGGGGGTGCCTCATGATGCGAGCGCGTCGTTACGAAACACTTTACCCGCGCGGCGAATTCGTCTCACTGCGCGGGAAGCCGGGTGCTCTGGCGGTGCGGGATGTGCTCAGGCGGCATCGCCGAACTCGCTGAAGGCCCCGGTCAGCTAGATCCTGGCGCATGCTGCGTGAGCGCACGCGAATGCAGCATCCTCTAGGGCCGCGCCACCGCGATGAAGGCGGCCGCATCT
>JAZKFA010000151.1:0-13931 GCA_040386655.1 Pseudomonadota bacterium
AGCTCAAGGTGTACACCGGCTCCGAGCACCCTCACGCTGCCCAGCAGCCGACGCTTGATCGAGGCTGGGCGCGCGCCCAGCACCAGGTGGTCGATGCCGTTTGCCGTCGCGTAGTCCACCAGCGCCCGGGCGGCATCGACCGCCTCCAGCACGTGGAAGGTCGCGCGGCCATCCGGCAGGGCCATTGGCGCCGCCCAGGCGCGCAGCGCGACCAGGCGCTTGACGTGCTTGTTTTCACCTTCGGCATCAAGGCTGGTGTCAGGCGTCAGCCGGTTCTGCCGCAGCACATGCAGGCAGGCGATCCGCGCGCCGGGGTTGGCGGCGAGCAGCCCCTTCAGCGTCGCGCGCAGCGCCGCCTCCAGCCGCGCATCCGGTGCCTCGGCCAGGTCGAGCGCGACGGCGAGGATCGGCGCCGCCGGCACCGCATTCTCCGCTTCGCGCGCGCGGCGGAAGACCGGGCGCGCCTCGGGGTTGAAGCGCCGGCGCAGCGTGGTGCGCCAGCCATCGGGGTGCAGCCTCTCCGCGCGCATCGTCAGCGCCACCTGGTCAGGGTGGCGGAGGTCGAAGGCGAGCTGCGCGGCGGAGGGGTGGCGCCGATCAGGCTCCACCTCAAGGCAGCGCAGGATGGTCTCCTGCAGCGGCTTGGACACCTCGGGATTCAGCGCGCGCGGCGGCGGGGGGTCGCGCCACAGGCGGCGCTTGAGGCCGGAGAGCTTCTGCGGATCGCCGAAGGGGCGCGTGCCGGTGGCGAAGAAATACAGCAGCGCGCCGAGGGCAAACAGGTCGCTTCGGGGGTCGCTGCGCACGCCCATCACCTGCTCCGGCGCCATGTAGGGCGCGGTGCCGTAGGGCAGGCGGAACTCCTCCTCCATCAGGTCGGGCAGCTGAGCGTGGTGGGACAGGCCGAAATCGATCAGCACCGCCTCGCCACTTTCGCGCAGCAGGATGTTGGAGGGCTTCACATCGAGGTGGACGACGTGCTGGCGATGGATCGCCTCCAGCGCGGTGGCGACCAGCGCGCCGAGGGAGGCGACCTCCGCGGCCGGAAGCGGCAGCGCGGCCAGGCGCGGCAGCAGCGAGGTGCCGGGGATATGCTCCATCACGATAAAGGGCTGCTCGGAGAAGTCGCCATTGGCGATGAAGCGCGGCACATGCGGGCCGGACAGGCGCGGCAGGATCATCTGCTCCATCTCGAAGCTGACGATCGCGGCGGGGTCCTCGCCCTCGAACAGGGCGGGCACCTTCATCACCAGCGGGCCGGGGTGGTCGGGGTGCGTGGCGGCGTGGATCATCGCCATGCCGCCGCGATGCAGCAGCGGTCCGATGGTGAAGCCGCCGACGACGGTACCCTCGGGCAGACGGAGGCGGTGCATCAGTGGCCGTGGAGCAGGCGGCTGGCCAGCCGGTCCGGCAGCCCGGCGGCGCGGATCTTGGCCGCCGTGAGGGCAACATCATAGGCGACGCGGCGGATGGTCAGCTCCGCGCGCTCGGTGTCGAAAATGGCGTAGCAGGCGGCCGGGTTGCCGTCGCGCGGCTGGCCCACCGCGCCGACGCCAGCGAACCAGCGGCGCGGGCGCGGCAGCGGCACCGCGACGTCGCAAACCGGGCGGAAGCGGGTGATCTTCTCGGTGGCGGTCAGGCCGAACAGCACCGGCACGTGGGTGTGGCCGGTGAAGGTCAGGCGCTGCTCCGTCGCCTCGATGCTGCGGCGCGCCGCGTCCGGATCCATGACGTAGCGCCAGGCCGCGGGGTTGGAGGCCTCGGCATGGACATAGAGGCGGTCCTCCTCGGCCACCTCTATCGGCAGTGCGCGCAGCCAGTCGCGCATGTCCGAGCCCAGCGCGCTGCGCGTCCAGGCGATGGCGGCCGACGCATCGGCCGTCATGCCGCCGAGCTCGCCGGTCGCGGCCTCATCGTGATTGCCGCGGATGGTGATGGCGGCGCGCTGCATGGCCAGCTGCGTGACCGCGTTCGGGTCGGCGCCATAGCCCACGAGGTCGCCGAGCACGATCACCCGCGCGCCGGGAACCACCGCCGCGGCATCGGCGAGGCACGCCTCGAAGGCTTCGAGGTTGCCGTGGATATCGGACATCAGGGCAATGTGCACGCCTGCCTCCCTCGATGACGGGGCGCGGGCGGGACCCGCGCCCGCCCGATCAGGGCCGAATAAACGTGCGCGTCGCCACGGCCACCTGGAAGATGGCGCCGAACACGTCGCGCGCGATCTGGAACACCTTCGGGTCAAGATAGGGCAGCGCGATCAGCTCGTCGCCGGCCTGCGGCGGCTGGGTCGGCTCCAGGATGACCTCGCCACTCGGGCGGCGCAGCATCAGGGTGTCCAGGCGGCCGCGGCTGGAGACCCCGCCGGCGGCGGCCAGGTATTGCGCGATCGTCCAGTCCGGCCGCCAGACGACGGCCTGGGGCGCGTTGACCTCGCCCTGCACCATCACCGTCTGCGAGCGTTCGGGGATGACGATGATGTCGCCATCCTCCAGCCGCACGGGGTTGCATCGCCCGGTGCTGTCGAACACGACCAGACGGCCTTCCGGCTGCACCCGGCGCGCGCGCTGGATGTAGGAGGAGATGAACTGCGCCTCCGCCGTACGCACGGCGGCGACACCTTCGGTGGGTGAGGGCGAGAGGAACAGCTGGCGCTCCAGCCGGTCCAGCGCCTCGTCAATGGAGCGGCGCTGCTGCGCGGCGACGGAGGGCCGCAGCAGGAACACGCCGCGCGGATTGGCGAGTGCGGCATCGACCGCGATGTGATCGAGCACCTGGCACAGGTTCATGCCGCGATCGGTCACGAGCACGGAGGGAAACAGCCGGCTGCCTTCGACCGAGACCCGCACCGTCCGCGCCGCGACGTCGGCGGTGAACGTCACGGTATCCTGGTCCTGCAGCACGATGCTGCCGAGGTCGTTCAGCGTGACGTAGCGGGAGAAGGGCTGCGAGCCGCGCACGCCGCGCACCACCGCATTGGTCGCCGCCGGCAAGGGCCGCGCGAGCTCGATCAGCTCCCGTCCCGTGATCGGCGTGCGGGTCGCGGCTTCGAACAGATAGTTGTTGCGCACTGCGCCATCGGCGCCGACCAGCGGGTTCTGCCGCGCGACCAGGATGGTGTCCCCTTCCTGCAGCGTCAGCCGCGGCAACGTGCCGTTCAGCAGGAAGCGGTACAGGTCGACCTGCGCGACGGCACCGTTGCCGCGCTGGACGGTGATAACGCGGAAGCTGCCGCGCGTGGGGTCCACGCCGCCGGCGCGCAACAGGAAGTCGAGCACGGAATCCGACGCCGCCCCGGCGTAGCGGCCGGGGTTGCGCACGAAGCCGGTGACGAAGACGCCGATGCGCTGGGTGGCCAGCACGTTCGCGTAGACCTGGACCTGCTGCGTGTAGACCTGCTGCACCGCGCCCGCGACCACGCCCTGCATGTCGCCGACCCGCGTGCCGGCCAGGCGCACCGGCCCGACATTGGGGATGAAGACGTTGCCGGAGGGGTCGATCGCCGCAGTCTGCTCGGCATCGACAGCGCCCCAGGCGCGGATCGAGACGCGGTCGCCGGGTGCGAGGATATAGTTCGGGTTCGGCGCATCCGAGGATGTCGCCGGCTGTCCCGTGAACAGCGCCGCGCCGAACACGGCAGCCAGCGGCGACAGGCCGCGCGGCCCCTCGCCCAGCGGCTGCACCAGGGTGGGCCCGCCCTCGGCCTGGGTGGGCTGGCCCAGGCGCTCGATCCCGCGCAGCGGGCCGGGCGTGTCGGCAAGGCTGCGCTGGTTGAACACCGGCGCCGGCCCGGTCGGGTTGGGTGCCAGGCCCTGCGCGGCGGCGGCGGGATCGCCGGGGCCGCTCGGCGCCTGGCCGATCGGCTGCGGCGCCTGGCCCTGCATGGGCGCGCGCTGCGGCTGGGCGGGCGGCGTGGCCTGCGCCAGCCGCTGCTGTGCCGTGGCGGGACCGCACGGTGCCACCACTGCCGCGAGGAGAGCGAGAACGACAAACCGACGCGAACGCATCACCAAAAACTCACGAAGCATTTTCGCGCAATCCCGAAGCGATGAGGCGGCCCACGGCATAGACGATCGCGAGGCAGCCGAAGACGGAAAGCAGGATGAGCAGGCGCCGCGGATACAGCGCATAGACGGGCATGCTCGGCTGTACGACGCGCGCGACGTAAAGCTGCTGGCGCTGCGTCTCGTACCGCGCTCCCTCGAGCGAGGTGGTGGCCGAGGAGAGCTGCTTGTCGGCGAATTCACGCTCCATCACCAGGCGCTCGAAGGCGGCGACCTGTTGCAGCAGCGCGTCGCCGCCGCGCGTCGTGGCCTCGCGGTCCTCGGCGATCTGCGCCTCGATCGCGCGGATGCGGTTCTGCAGGATCATGTATTGCGGGTTGTCGGCGCGGAGATAGTTGCGCGCATTCTGCGCCTCCGTCCGCACGATCATCAGCTGCCCCTGCAGCGCGCTGATGCGCTCGCCGGCAGCCGCGGCGGAGCGGGTGGCGTCGAGGTTCTGCTCGCGTTCGCGGAAGGCCGAGATGGCATCGCGCGCGGCGACCACCCGCGCCTCGGCGATCGCGACTTCGCGCCGGGCATTGTTCAGCGTGTCGGCGCGCTGGCGCTCGCTCAGCCGATTGATCAGCTGCTCGGCCAGGGTCATCAGCGTCTCGGCCAAAGCATGCGCATCCCCGGGGCGGAAGGCGCGCACGCGCAGGATCCCGGTGCCGGTTTCCGAATCGCGGGTGACGGTGACCATGGAGTTGACGTAGCGCGTCATCAGCTCGGGGGCGTCGCGGTCCAGGCGGAACCACCAGTCGGCCTCCTCGCGCTGGAAGATGGCCGCGACGTCCAGCGTCCGGCTCGCATCGCGGATGGCGTCGTAGGAGTTGACGTAGTCGCGCAGCGCCATGGCCTCGGCCCCGCCGGAGGACGCGCCCCCCGCCGCTGCACCCGCACCCATGCCGCCGATCGCGGACGCGACCGGCCCGCCGCCGGCCGATTGCGCGGACCCGCGCACGATGAACCGCGCCTCAGACACGTACTGGTCGGCGGCGAAGGCATAGAGGTAGACGCCGACGATCAGCGTCGGCAGCAGCACCAGCCACAGGAAGGGCGATCGCAGCCGGTCCAGCGCGCTGGGCGGACGGTCGTCATCCTCCCCCGGCCAGCCCAGCTGCTCGCTGGTTTGCGGATCAGAGAGCGTTGTATGTGGCGAGAGCTTCATCGAGATCGTCATGAACCGTGAGGATGCCGGCGTCGAGAATCGCGGCGCGCCGGCAAAACCGATGGACGAGGCTGGGAGCGTGGGTGATGAGCACGAGGGCGGCGTTGCGTAGGCGCTGCTCGATGACCGTGTTGAAGCGCTGGTCGGACACGGCCAGCGCTTCGTCGACCAGGTAGCAGTCGAAGTCGAATGCGAGCGAGAGAGCCAGCGCCAGCTTTGTGCGCATGCCCGAGGAATACGTCGTCATTGGCATATACATGTAGCGGCCGATTTCCGCGAGGTCGTCGACGAAGGCCGCAATGCGCTTGGGGTCGCGATTGTACAGGCGCGCGACGAAGCGGATGTTCTCCATCCCCGTGCTGTTGAGCAGGAAGCCCGATTGGAAGCCAAGCGGCCAGGATACGGACATGCGACGGCGCACCTTGCCGTGGCTGGGCTTCTCCACGCCCGCGAGGATGCGCACCAGGGTGGACTTGCCCGCGCCGTTGCGCCCGAGGATGCCGATGGTGTCGCCGCGTTCGACGCGCAGGTGCACGCCGCGCAGCACGGTGCGCGTCGCGCCTTCCACCTGGTAGGTCTTGTAGACGTCGTCGAGCTCGAGGGTCATCGCGCTCAGTCCAACGCCAGCGTGTCGCGCACGCGCTTGAGGGCGGAAAGCCCCAGCACATGCAGGAAGCCGATCCAGCCCAGGATGTAGGGCAGGTCCCAGTGGTACTTGAACCGCTCCCCGTTCATGCCATCGTGCAGCAGATCGATCGCGAGCGCCCAGGGAAACCAGACCAAGATGTCGCGAATGGGCGGGGGCAGGTTGTCGAGGATGAAGAAGATCCCCGAGAGCGGCAGGAAAATGTAGGAGACGATGTGCGCGCCGCGCTCGATCGAGGGGTATTCGTGCACCAGCGACGCCATCAGGAAGGCGAGCCCCTGGGTCAGCAGCATCACCAGCAGGAAGCCGGAAATCATCTTGATCGGGCTGTCTGGCAGGCGGGCGCCGAACAGGATCGCCGCGCCCACGAAGATGGTCATCACCGTGATGCTGACCAGGAACTCGACGATGTGGCGCGCGACGAAGGACGCCAGCAGCGTGACCCGGCTGTGATAGAGCAGGTTTTGCGTGACGCTGATCACCATCCCCGCGCGGTTGAGGATGTTGCGCAGCATGTAGAAGCACAGGTAGCCGACCGAGTAGAACATCATGATCTCGGCGAATTCGCCCGCGCGCATCACCGAATGGATGGCGGTGATCGCGGCGCCGAGCACCAGCGGCTCGGCGAAGATGAAGAAGATGCCGATGCGGCCCTGGCCGACCCGCTCGGCGACGTCGCGCAGGATCAGCGCCTCGACGACGTGGTGCTGCGCGAGCAGGTCGCGCACGACCCTCGAACGATGGAGTGCCGCGCTCACGGCCGCTGCGTGAGAGTGCCCAGCAACGGCCGGGCCTCGCGCCACTGGCCGTTCGGGTCACGGCAGACCAGGCGCAGCCGCGCGACCCCGTCGCTCTCCTGTACCTCGCGGCATTCCGCGCCCGACGCGGCCGAATATGACCGGGTCAGGCGATAGCGGCCGGAATACCCGCCCTCGGAGCCTGGTGCGCCGGCGGCGAAGGCGATCAGCGGATCGCTGGTGGGCACCGGTGCAAGGGTCGAAACGGCCAAGCCGGGGTCCGCCGGGGCGGCCACGCAGCCGGCCAGCAAAGCGCCCAGGGCGATCGCGCCGAGTCGGTAACTTTTAGGCTGCGCCGCAAACGAGCGGCTGCCCGGGCCGCACATCTGGGACGCGAGGCTACGACGCGCAACCAACGAGATCGCCGCCAGGTCCATGACAATCATCCTTTTCCCGGACAGATTAGAGGAAGGCCGGGGGCGAGGCAAAACTCGGCGGCACCGCACCGCCCTTCTACCGTAAGCTTCGCCCATAATAGAAGAAAAGATGGTAAACGTTTCTACCCATGCGTTCGCCTCCCGCCGCTTCCACCACCCATTCGACGCCCGCATGGGTGGGGCTGGCCCTGGCGCCGGACCCCCGCGCGGGCGGCGCAATGGCGGCCTTGCGGCCCTTCTTTCCTGAGTTCGCCTGGACCCAGGCACCCGGCGCCGCCGCTTGGCTGCTGGCCGAGGATGCGCCGCCGCCTTCCGGCCCTGGCCCGCGCATCCTGCGGGCCGGCCCCGGCCCCTGGCCCTGGCCGCGCTTCGGTACCCGGATCGGACGCGCCGCCCTGCTCGTCGCCGAACGGCCTGCGCCGGGACCCGTTGGTCCGCCGGATGGCAGCGCCGCTTCGGCCTTCGATTCGGCAGGCTTTCTCGCGGCGCTGCGCCAGGCGCGGGTCGCCGGCCCCGCCGGCCTGCCCGACCCGGGTGCGGCCGGGATCGGCATCGCACCTGGCAGCGCGGTGCTGGTGCTCGATCCCTGCCGCCCGTCGCTCGCCGCTGCGGCCCTCGCCATGTGGAACAGCGCCGTCGGCAGCGCCGCCGGCCGGCCGGTCATCGCGGTGCGCATGACACCCGGGCCCGCCACGCTGCCTGACGCACGCGGCCCGATGGCGGCCTGGACCCTGATCGAGGCCGCCGCCGAATGGCACCTGCTGGAGGATACCGGCCTCGCCACCATCGCGGCCGCCGCCGGCGTCGCGATCCACGCCCACGCGCCGCTGCCGGGCTTCGCCGACGCGTCCGAGGCACCGCTGGCGCGCTTCGCGCGGCTGGTCGCCGCAACCCGCTTCGCCGACCCGTTCCGCGCCGCACCTTGCTCGGCGGAAGCGGCGCTGGAGATCATGGCCGAATGGCAGCGCGCGGCGGCCGGCAATGCGCGTATTGCGGTGGCCTGCGGCATGGCCTGGTGGAAGCGCGCGCGGATCGGCGCCGCGTTGGCGACGGACACCGGACCGCCCGCCTTCCGCCACAGCGCGTCCGGCGCGGTCGCGGAGGCACGCCGTCGCGGCGGCGCCATCGCGGTCTGGGCCACCCGGGAGCCGCGCGGCCTGCGCGCCGCCGCGGCCAAAGCAGGCGTGGAGGTGCTGCGGGTGGAGGATGGCTTCCTGCGCTCGGCCGGGCTGGGCGCGGGGTTCCTGCCCGGCGGGTCCATCGCCATAGACGCGCGCGGCGTTGCCTACGACCCCACCGCGCCCTCTGATCTGGAGGTGTTGCTGCAGGCGGCGGATTTCTCGTTTGCACTGCTCGCGCGCGCCGCGCTTTTGCGGGCCGTGCTCGTCGGACGCGGGGTCACCAAGTACAACCTGCCCGGCGCCGCCGCCCCGCCCGAGGTCGCGCCCGGACGCACCCGTGTGCTGGTGCCGGGTCAGGTCGAGGATGACGCCTCGGTGCGGCTCGGCGCCATGGCAGGACCCTGCACGAATCTCGACCTGCTGCGTGCCGCCCGCGCGGCCGAACCCGGCGCCTTTATCCTGTATCGCCCGCATCCGGACGTGGCCGCGGGCTTCCGTGCCGGGCGCGTCCCGCCCGCCGCCGCGCTAGCGATCGCGGATGCGGTGCAGGAGGACGCCGCGATGCCCGCCTTGCTCGACTGGGCGGACACGGTGCACACCATCACCTCGCTCACGGGGTTCGAGGCGTTGTTGCGGGGCAAGCGCGTGGTCTGTCATGGCATGCCCTTCTATGCCGGCTGGGGGCTGACCGAGGACCGGCAATCCGTGCCCCGCCGCACCTGTCGCCTGAGCCTCGATGCGCTCGTCGCCGGCGCGCTGATCGCCTATCCCCGCTGCATCGATCCCGTGACCGAGCTGCCCTGCCCGCCGGAAATCCTTGTCGAACGACTCACCCAGCCGCAGCACTGGCAGGCCGGGCGCGTGGCAGTGCTGCGCCGGATGCAGGGCCGCCTGATGGGCGCACTCGCGCGCCGTGGCTGGCTGCGGTGAGCCGAATTCTTCACGCCGCCCAGGCTTTGCTGGTCGCGTGAACGCATCACCGCCCCGCACCCCCGCGCCGCGCAGCTTCCTGTTCCTCCAGGGGCTGGCGAGCCCCTTCTTCGCGCGCCTGGGCGCCGCGCTGGCCGAGGCCGGGCACAAGGTTGAAAAAATCGCCTTCAACGGCGGCGACTCCATGTTCTGGCCGCGCGACCGCGTCCGCGACTACGCCGGCACGGCAGGCGACTGGCCCGCCGCGCTCGCCGCCATACTCGCCGAAGGCGTGACCGACCTGGTGCTGTTCGGCGATGGCCGCCCCGCCCACGCCAATGCCATTGCCGTCGCGCGCGGCCTGGGCATCACGAGCTGGGTGTTCGAGGAAGGCTATCTGCGCCCGGGGACGATCGCGCTGGAGCGCGGCGGGGTGAACGCCGCCTCGCCGCTGCCGCGCGATGCGGACGCGATCCGTGCCCTTGCCCAGGGCCTGCCGCCGGTCCCGCGCGAAGATGGACCGGGCGAACCGTTCCCCCGCCGCGCCGCGCTCGACATCGCCTACAACATGCGCGTGCTCGCGGGGCGGCGCGGCTTCCCGCACTGGCGCACCCATCGCGGCTGGAACGTGTTCCACGAATA
Organism: Pseudomonadota bacterium; assembly: GCA_040386655.1. Classification (GTDB taxonomy): domain Bacteria; phylum Pseudomonadota; class Alphaproteobacteria; order Acetobacterales; family Acetobacteraceae; genus Plastoroseomonas. The sequence goes on from JAZKFA010000151.1 coordinate 9,704, forward strand.
TCTCGGCTGGGCACGGCGCGGTGCGCTGCGGGCGCTGCGCGAGCATTCCTCCACCCGCGCCATGGACCGCCTGCTGGCTGAGGCCGAGGCGCACCCCTTCATCCTGTTCCCGTTGCAGCTGGAGGGCGATTTCCAGGTGCGGCGACACTCGGATCTCGCGACCGTGCGGCACGGGGTGGAGCGCGCCATCGCCTCCCTCGCGCAGCACGCGCCGGCCGCGATGCGCCTGGTGGTGAAGGGCCATCCGCTGGACAACGGGCTGGTGCCATGGCGGCGCATCATCCGCCGTGTCGCCGCGCAGCACGGCGCGGCCGGCCGCGTCGTCTTTCTCGACGAGGTCGCCTATGGCCCGCTGCTGGCCGCGAGCACGGGCGTGCTGACCATCAACAGCACGGCGGGGCTGCAGGCGCTGCGCGAGGGCAAGCCGGTGGCGCTGATGGGCCGCGCGCTCTACGGCCTGCCGGGGCTGGTGTGGCAGGGGCCGCTCGATGGCTTCTGGGCGGCGCCGGCGCCGCCGGACATGGCGTTGGTGGACGCGCTGCGCCGGGTGCTGATGGCGCATGCGCTGATCCCCGGCGGCTTTTTCTCGGAACCCGCCCTCGCGCAGGCCGTCAATGGTGCGGCGGCGCGGCTGCTCGCCCCGGTCCACCATGCCCCGTAGCCTGGTGATCTCCGGCGCTTCGCGCGGGCTGGGGGCGGCGCTCGCGCTGCGCTTCGCGGCACCGGGCGTGACGCTGCGCCTGGTCGCGCGCGGGCAGGTCGCCTTGGAGTCCGTGGCGAATTGCTGCCGCGTGCGCGGCGCGCGCGTGGATGTCGCGGCGATCGACGTGCGCGACGCCGACGCGCTGGCCGCACAGCTGCACGCTTGGAATGCCGCGGTTCCGATCGATACCATCATCGCCAATGCCGGCATCTCGCGCGGCCACGCGCCCGATGGCGTGCGCGAGGGGCGCGAGGGCGCCACGATGCAGGTCTCCGTGAACTTGCTCGGCGCCATGCATCTGGTCGAACCGCTGCTGGACACGCCGACGCTGAAGCGCGTGGCGGTGATCGGCTCGCTCGCCGGCTTCGCGGGGCTGCCGGATTCGCCAGGCTATTCGGCTTCCAAAGCGGGGCTGATGGCCTATGGGGAGGCGCTGCGCGCGTCCCTCGCCCCACGCGTGGCGGTGACGGTCGTCGCACCCGGCTTCTTCGAGAGCGCGATGTCCGCGCGGTTCCTCGGCGCGAAGGACGGGCTTCTGTCGCTCGACCAGGCGGCGGCGCGTGTGGAGGCTGCGATCCGCCGCGGTGCACCGCGTTGCGCTTTCCCCGCCGGCCTAGCCCTTGGGCTCCGGCTTCTGGCACTGCTGCCGGCGCCGCTTTCCGACCGCATCCTGCGCAGCCGGCGCTTCCGGATTGCGCCCGAGTGACAGCCGCGCTGGCCGGCGTCGCCCTGCCGCTGGCGGCGTGGCTGCTGCTGCGCGGGGGACGCGGCGGATCGCGCTGGCTCGCCCTGGATGCCGCGCCTGCACTGACGCTCGGGCTCGGCCTGCTCGCTATCACCGCGCGGCCGCTGCTGTCCGGCGCGCTGGTCGCCGCGCTGCTTCTCGGGCTGCTCGCCGTGGAGCGCGCGAAACGCGCCGCGCTGGGCGAGGGGCTGGTCTTCACCGATTACGCGCTGCTGCCCATGGTCGCGCGGCACCCATCGCTCTACCTGCCCTTCCTGCCGCGCGGCCTGCTGCCGGCGGCGGTCATCGGAGGGGCGCTCGCGCTGGTGGCCATGCTTTCTCTGGAGTCGACGCGCGCAGTGCCGCGCCTTATGCTGCTCGGCGCGGCGTGTGTCCTGCTGCTGCTGCTGCGCCGCGCGGACCTGCTGGCATCGCCATCCGGCGACCCTGACACCGATGCCGCTCGCTTCGGCCCGCTCGCCACGCTTGCGCTGCACCGCGCGGTCGCGGCGCGGGAGCGTCCGGCGCGGCAGGCCGCGTTGCTCCCGACGCCCACGCCCCTGTCCGGCGTGGCGCCGCACCTGGTCCTGGTGCAGTGCGAGTCCTTCTGTGATCCCCGCCGCTGCGCCGGTATCGCGGCCGCCCTGCCGCAGTGGGACCGGCTGGGCGGCGAGGCGCTGCTGCGCGGCACGCTCGAGGTCCCCGGCTTCGGCGCCAACACCATGCGCACCGAATTCGCGGTGCTGTCGGGCGCACCACCGGCCGCGCTCGGGCTCGACCGGTTCAACCCCTATGCGCGCTTCGCACGGCGGCCGGTGCACAGCCTGGCGCATGCGCTTGAGGGGCATGGGGCGCTCGCGCTGCACCCGTTCGACCGCCGCTTCTTCGGGCGGCACCTGGTGCTGCCGGCCCTGGGCTTCACCCGCTTCGACGCGGCGGAGGCCTTCGCCGGCGCACCGCGCGCCGGCGCCCACGTGGCAGACGCCGCGCTGGGCGCCCGCATCATCGCGGAGCTCCGCGCGGCGGCCGCGCCCACCTTCCTGTTCGCCATCACCATGCAGGCGCACGGTCCCTGGACCGGCGAGGATGGCCAGGCGCAGTGGCTCGGCCACATCGCCGACACCGACCGGATGCTCGGCGCGATCGCCGCCGCCGCCGCGGATCTGGAGCTGCCGCTGGTGCTCGTCGCCTATGGCGACCACCGGCCGGCGCTGGCGGCGCTGCGCGACGGGCAGGACACGGACTACCTGATCTGGCGTAGCGACCGCGCCGGCCATGGCACCCCGCACGCGCTGGATGCGCACCAACTCCACGCGGCCATCCTGGCCGCGGTCGCCGGCGAGGCGGGCTGACGCCCCTAGATCGCGCCGCCATGAATGCGCCAGCGCCCGGTCACCGGCGCCGGCAACCGCGCCATCAAGGCGAGCATTGCGGCATTATCCTCCAGGATCCAGCTGATCTCGATGCTGCGCCAGCCGCGCGCCTCCGCCGCATCCAACGCTGTTGCCAGCAGCGACGCCGTCGCGGCCGAGGAAACCAGCGTGCCGCGGAACGCACGGCTGACGCCGAGCATCGCGATGCGCGCACTGCCCACGCGGCCCAGCAGCAGGGCCGGCAGCATCCGCCACGACCCGCGCGCCTCCTCGATATTGGGCAGCATCGCCAGCACGCCGATCGGCACGCCATCCCACTCCGCAAACAGGATCACGCTGGTCCGCGCGACCGGGCGCATGATCTTCGCGATCATCGCGGCCTCCGCATCGCCGATCGGCACAAACCCCCAATTCTCCGCCCAGGCGTCGTTGAACAGCGCGGCCAGCCGGCCGATCTCCGCATCCCAATCACGCCGGTTCAGCGCGCGGATGCGCAACCGGTCCTGCCCCTCGAACGCCGCCAACAGGCGCGCCGCGCGCGGGCGGTGCACCTCCTCCGCCAGGTCCAGCGTGCAGGCGAGCACGTCCTTCTCGGCCGCCAGCCCCTGCGCCTCCAGCATCGGCGACAGCCAAGGCGGGTCGCGCGGCATGCGCAGCATCGGCGGGCGCTCGAACCCCGCGACCTGAACGCCGACCTCATGGTTGATGGTGAAGGAGAGCGGGCCACGCAGGCGCACCATGCCCCGCGCGGCAAGCCAGGCGCGAGCGGTGGCCAGCAGAGCGGCCAGGACTTCGGCGTCGTGCTCGACCTGCAGAAAGCCAAACGAACCGATGCCGGGGCCGCCGCCATCCACGCAGGCGGCGATGCGGCCCACGACCTTGCCGTCGCGGTAGGCTGTCCAGCGGGAGACGGGGAGAGGGGACAGCCTGAACGCGCGGTCCGTTTCGAAAGAAAGCAAGGTTGGAGGGAATGAATTCTCTCCAAACCTGCCTTCTTTTATTTTTATCACGGGGGCGTCGTCACGCGGCCTGCGCGTCCAAGGCGGCGGTGGAGATGGTGGCGGCGGCGGCGCGCAACTCCGCGGGGGTGTGGTCGGCGGAGAGGAAGAAGCGCAGGCGCGCGCTCGACTCCGCAACGGCGGGGAACAGGATCGGCTGCACGTTGATGCCGCGCGCGAACAGTGCGGCGGACAGGCGCGCGGCGCCGATGGAGCTGCCGGTGATCAAGGGGACGATGGCGGCACCGGCGGAGGCGCCCGTGTCGAACCCACGCGCGCGCAAGGCGTCGCGGAACAGGGTCGCGTTGGACTGCAGGCGCGCGACCCGCTCGGGCTCGGCATGCAGGATGCGTAGGGCCTCGGTCGATGCGGCGGCGAGCGGCGGCGGCATCCCCACCGAATAGACGAAGCCCGGTGCGGAATGGCGCAG
>JAZKFA010000152.1:0-19389 GCA_040386655.1 Pseudomonadota bacterium
CCTTCACCAGCGGCGGGCCGGCGAGGAAGATGGTGCCCTGCTCGCGCACGATGATTGTCTCGTCCGACATGGCCGGCACATAGGCGCCACCGGCCGTGCAGGACCCCATCACGACAGCGATCTGCGGGATGCCCAGCGAGGACATGCGCGCCTGGTTGAAGAAAATGCGGCCGAAATGGTCGCGGTCGGGGAAAACCTCGTCCTGGTTGGGCAGGTTCGCGCCGCCGGAATCAACGAGGTAGATGCAGGGAAGATTGTTCTCTCGCGCGATCTCCTGCGCGCGAAGGTGCTTCTTCACCATGCACTCGCGTCCACTGATCCGCCCAATGCCGGCGATCAGCCCGGCCGCCGGTACCGCATCCTCATACATGCCATGCGCCGCAAGCTGGCCGATCTCGAGGAAGGGCGAGAGCGGGTCGAGCAGCAGCCGCACCCGCTCGCGGGGCAGCAGCTTTCCACGCGAAACATGCCGCTCGCGGGATGCTGCGCCGCCGCCCGCTTCCACCCGTGCGGCCTGGGCGCGCAGGTCGGCGACAACCGCGCGCATCGCCTCGGCGTTGGCGATGCTCTCCGGCGCGGCCGCGTCGAAGCGGCTTTCGATGACCGGCATCAATTGCCCTCGGCGAAGAGTTCGCGGCCGATGAGCATGCGGCGGATCTCACTGGTCCCGGCACCGATCTCGTACAGCTTCGCGTCGCGCAGCAGGCGCCCGGCCGGATAGTCGTTGGTGTAGCCGTTGCCGCCCAGCGCCTGGATCGCTTCCAGCGCCGCCCAGGTCGCCTTTTCGGCAGCGAAGAGGATCGCGCCCGCCGCGTCCTTGCGTGTGGGTCGCCCGCGATCGCACGCGCGCGCCACGGCGTAGACATAGGCACGCGCCGCGTTGGTGATGGTGTAGAGGTCCGCGAGCTTTCCCTGCATCAGCTGGAACTCACCGATCGCGCGGCCGAACTGCTTGCGTTCGCGCGTGTATGGCAGCACCAGGTCGAGGCAGGCGCGCATGATGCCGAGCGGACCGCCGGCCAGCACCGCGCGCTCGTAATCCAGGCCGCTCATCAGCACCGCGACGCCACCGCCCTCGGCACCCATCACGTTCTCCGCCGGCACTTCGCAATCGGAGAAGATCAGTTCGCAGGTGTTCGACCCGCGCATGCCAAGCTTGTCCAGCTTCGCCCCCGTCGAGAAACCCGCAAAGCCGCGCTCGATGAGAAAGGCGGTGATGCCGCGCGACCCCGCCTCCGGCGCGGTCTTGGCATAGACCACGAGGACATCGGCATCCGGCCCGTTGGTGATCCACATCTTGCCGCCGTTGAGCACGTATCGGTCGCTCCGGCGTTCCGCGCGCAGCTTCATGCCCACGACGTCCGACCCCGCGCCGGTCTCCGACATCGCGAGAGCACCGACATGCTCACCGCTGATCAGCTTCGGAAGGTAGCGGCGCTTCTGCGCCTCGGTGCCGTTGCGGCGGATCTGGTTGACGCAGAGGTTCGAATGCGCCCCGTAGGACAGGCCCACGGAGGCCGAGGCGCGGCTGATCTCCTCCATCACAACGACATGGTCGAGGTAGCCCAGGCCGGCACCGCCATACTCCTCCTCGACCGTGACGCCGAGCAGGCCGAGCTCGCCCATGCGGCGCCACAGATGGTTTGGGAATTCATTGTCCCGGTCGATCCCGGCGGCGAGGGGGGCGATCTCGCGTTCGGCGAAGTCGGCGACCATGTCGCGCAGCGCGGCGGTGGTCTCACCGAGTTCGAAATCGAGTCCCGTATCGCTGCGCGGCATGGCGGCGTGTCCTGCTTCTCAGTCGCGGTGGCTTGGCGATATATCCCCCCGCTTGGGGTGGAAGGCAACGCGCGTGGTTCAGCCCGGCTCGGCTGGCGATGGCTGGGCGGAGGCCGCGTCCAGCCGATAGCCCAGGCCCCGCATGAAGTGGATCACCACGCCTGCCTGCGCCTCGTTCAGCCGCGCCCGGCGGCGTGGACGGTTTGGCGCCCGAGGCTGCGCCCCTGATGCTCAGTGCGCGCCTGGCGTGGACCGGGCGCGCGACGGACAGCCGCCGGTTGGTACCGCCCGCCGCTTCCACGCCCTTCATTCCGCTATCGACCACGTCCCGGCAGGCGCCTAGACTCGGCCCCATCGGGAGGGCACGCCATGATCTTCCGGCAGATGTTCGACAGTGTGTCCGGCACCTACAGCTACCTGCTCGCCAGCCGCCACGGCGGCGAGGCGCTGATCATCGACCCCGTGCTGGACAAGGTGGACCGCTACCTCAAGCTGATCGAGGAGCTGGATCTGCGTCTGGTGAAGGCCGTGGACACGCACCTGCATGCAGACCACGTCACCGGGCTCGGCGCGCTGCGCGACCGCACCCACTGCATCACGGTCATGGGCGAGCAGAGCCAGGTGGACGTGGTCTCCATGCGCATCGCCGAAGGCGACCGGCTCCATGTCGAGGGGCTGAGCCTCGATGTGCTTTACACCCCCGGCCACACCGATGATTCCTACAGCTTCCTGATGGCCGACCGGGTCTTCACGGGCGACACGCTGCTGATCCGCGGTACCGGCCGCACCGATTTCCAGAATGGCGACGCGCGCCAGCAATATGAAAGCCTGCAACGCCTGATGCGGCTGCCCGAGGAGACCCAGGTCTTTCCCGCGCATGACTACAAGGGCGACACGGTGAGCACGATTGGCGAGGAGAAGCGCTTCAACCCGCGCCTCCAGGTAAAGGATGCGGATGCCTATGCGGCGCTGATGGCCGGGCTGCATTTGCCCAACCCGAAGATGATGGACGTGGCGGTGCCGGCGAACATGCGCCAGGGCTTGTTGCAGGCGGAGATTGCGCAACGCGGCTGGTCCTTGGCGCCGCAGGATGCCGCGCGTGCGATCGGCGCACATGAGGTCGTGCTGGTCGATCTGCGGGAACGGTCGGAGCGGGCGAAGCACGGGGTGATCGCAGGCGCCGTGCACGCGCCCTATGCCGATCTGGAGCAAAACCTGCTGCCAGGCGGCATGCTGCATGAGCTGGCGGTCGCGACCGGCAAGTCGCTGCTGTTCTACTGCGCCTTCGGCGAACGCAGCGCGATGGCGGTTCAGGCCGCGCAGGATCTGGGTCTCGCCCGGGCGCGGCATATCGAGGGCGGCTTGGACGCCTGGGCGCGGTCGGGCATGGGCATCGAACGCCCGGACTGAGCGCTCGAAGGCGCCGCCTTCAGCGCGCTCCGGCGCTGACCCGGCGGCCGATTTCCTGCGCCAGCTGCGCCTGGCTCGCGACGAAGGCGGCGAAGGGTTCGGGCGGCATCGCCACGCCCTCCAGCCCCAGCGCCTCGAATTGCTGGCGTACGTCGGGTTCGGCAACGGCGGCGGCGACCGCGGCATGGATGCGCGCGACGATCGCGGCTGGTGCACCGGCGGGCAGCCACAGGCCGAACCAGTTCACCACCTCGAAGCCCGGCAGCCCGGCCTCAGCCATGGTCGGCACCTCGGGCATGCCCTGCCAGCGCCGCGCGCCGGTCAGCGCGATGGCGCGGAGGCGGCCGGTCTGGACGTGCTGCAGGGCGATCTGGGTGCCGACGAAGAACATGTCCACGCGCCCCGCCAGCAGGTCCGTCGCGGCCTCGGCCACGCCGCGATAGGGGACGGAGAGGATGTCCGTGCCGGTCATTGCCTTCATCAGCTCGGCGGGGATGTGGCTGGCGGTGCCGTTGCCGGCATTGGCGTAGGTGAGACGTCCGGGCTCACGCCGCGCGAGGGCCAGCAATTCGGTGAGCGTCGTCGCCGCGACGGATGGATGCACCACCAGCGCCTGGCCGAAATTCTGCGCGGCGAGGGTCACGTGGGTAAAGTCGCGCACGGGGTCGTAGGTGACATTGTCGTTGAAGGGCGGGATGTTCACGTGGGAGGCGGTGGTGAACAGCCACGTGTACCCATCGGCCGGCAGGCGCGCGACATAGGCGGTCCCCACCAGCCCACCGCCGCCCGCGCGGTTCTCCGCCACGACCGGCTGTCCCAGCGATGCGCTGAGCTTGGGCAGGATGGCGCGCAGGATCAGGTCCGGCGGCCCGCCGGGTGGCGAAGGCACGACGACGCGGATCGCCCGGCTCGGAAACTCCGCGGGCTGCGCGATCGCGGCACCGCTGCCGAGTGCGGCGGCGCCAAGCAGCAGGCTGCGTCGGCCACGACCGCTCACATCCGCACCGGCGCGTCGGAGGCGATGGAAGCCATGATCGCATCCAGAAGTGCCGCGTTGTGGACCGCGTCGCCGCCGGGCAGTGCCAGGGGCTGGCGCGCCGCCGCGCGTGCCGCGAAGTGCTCCAGCTCCGCGCGCTCGGTGCCGGTCTGGGGGAAGCGGATCACCTCCGGCCGCTGCTTCGCACCGATGTTGGCGCGGTCGATGCGACACAGGCGCAGCTCCCAGGTGGTGAGGTGCTCGACATCGCCGACCTCGACCCAGGCTTCGGATCCGAAGACCTGCAGGCGCCAGGTCTCCGCGGTGGCGATGACGGTGCTCAGCGTGCCGGTCGCGCCGGAAACGAAGCGCAGCAGCATGGATGTGGTGTCGTCCATCCCGAAATCCTGCACGAGGCGGAAGCTCTGCGCGGTGACCTGCGCGACGGGGCCGGCGAGGTAGAGCATCGCGTCCACCACATGCACGCCGCGCCCGGTCATGCCGCCCGCCGGGCCCTCGGCGCGATCGTGGCGCCAGTGACCCTTGGGGAAGCGGTAGACGCTAGGGCCGCAGAAATTTCCCTCCAGGTGCAGCACGCGCCCTAGGGTGCCGTCATCGATCAGCGCGCGGATCTTCTGCAGCGCCGGCTGGAAGCGCCAGTTGTAGCCGATGCCCAGCGTCACCCCGGCCTCCGCGCAGGCCTGCGCCGCGCGCGCCGCACTCGCGGCATCGACGCCCAGCGGCTTCTCGGTGAAGACATGCTTGCCCGCCCGCGCCGCGGCGACGACCTGGTCGGTGTGCTGGCGGTGCGGCGTGGCGAGCACGACGGCGTCGATCTCGGGATCGGCGAGCGCGGCCTCATAGCTCGCCAGCATGCGCAGGCCGTGCTCGGCCGCGAAGTCGCGCGCCTTGTCCGGCGTGCGCGTGGCGGCGGCGGTGAAGCGGAAGCCGGCGGCCTCGCCATTGGCGCAGCGGACCAGATGCTGGCCCCAGCTGCCCAGCCCGATGATGGCGGCGCGGATCATGCGTTCATTCCTCCCTCAAGACGCGCGATTGTCCGCGCTGCGCGGGATGCGCACAACCCGCCGCGCGAAGGACTCAGGGTGCGTCGAGCAGGCGCTTGGTCAGCGGGTCGGCCTCGCCGCCGTAGAAGGCGTCGAGCACCGCGGCGAAGACAGGCTCGTCCGGGTCGGCGGCCGCGAACAGCGTCATCGATGAGCGCAGCTTGAGGTCATCCGGGCTGCCGAAGATGGCGTGCGCGGAGGCGCGGCCGGCATGGGCGAGGACCAGGCCGGCGCAATGGGCGAGCCGCGGCCCGAGGACGGGGTGGCGGCTATAGGCGCGCGCTTCCTCCATGCCGGTGATGCCGAAGTGCAGCGCCATCCCGCTGCGCCCCAGCGCGCGCAGCTGCGGGAAAACGAACCACATCCAGTGGCTGGACTTGCGGCCGGCGCGCAGCTCGGCCTCGACAGCGCCCATCATGGCATCCTGCGCATCGACGAAGCGGGCCAGTCCGAAGGGTTCGTCCATGGCCGCGCATGTTACACCCGCGCGTCGCCTGTCCAAGACCACGACGGCGCCATTGCGCTCGGCAAACCAGGGCCTATTCTGATCCCAGGACGGCCCCGCAGAGGGATCGCCTGGGGTGGGGGTGGTGCGTTGCCGCAGGCACGCGCCGGGTTCGTTCGGGCCCTCCCCGGCTCCAGACAGAACAGCAGAATAAGCATTGGAGAGAGACATGGACGGATTGAGTGGCCCCGGCGCCGGCAAGTGCCCGGTGATGCATGGCGCGCCCAAGCACGTGACGCTTGGCGGGCGGTCGAACAAGGATTGGTGGCCCAACCAGCTCAACCTCCGCATCCTGCACCAGAATGCGCCGGCCTCGAACCCGATGCCGAAGGGCTTCCGCTACGCCGATGAGGTGAAGAAGCTCGACATCGCCGCACTCAAGCGCGACCTGGCCGCGCTGGCCACGACGTCGCAGGATTGGTGGCCGGCCGACTACGGCAATTACGGACCGCTGTTTGTGCGCATGGCCTGGCACAGCGCAGGAACCTACCGCATCGCCGATGGGCGCGGTGGCGCGGGATCCGGCACGCAGCGCTTCGCGCCGCTGAACAGCTGGCCGGACAACGCGAACCTCGACAAGGCGCGGCGCCTGCTGTGGCCGATCAAGCAGAAATACGGGAACAAGGTCTCCTGGGCGGACCTGATGATCATCGCCGCCGACGTCGGCATGGAGACGATGGGCTTCAAGCCATTCGGTTTCGGCTTCGGCCGCGAGGATGTGTGGGAGCCCGAGGAGGACGTGTACTGGGGCGCGGAGGACACCTGGCTCGGCGACACGCGCTACACCGGCGACCGCCAGCTGGAAGACCCGCTGGGTGCCGTGCAGATGGGCCTCATCTACGTCAACCCGCAGGGGCCGAACGGCAAGCCGGACCCGCTGGGTTCGGCTCGCGATATCCGCGAGACCTTCGCGCGCATGGCCATGAATGATGAGGAGACGGTCGCGCTCGTCGCCGGCGGGCACACCTTCGGCAAGTGCCACGGCGCCGACCTCGAATCCCATGTCGGACGCGAGCCGGAGGCCGGCAGCATCGAAGAGCAGGGCCTGGGCTGGAAGAACAGCTTCGGCACCGGCAAGGGTGCGCACACCATCACCAGCGGCATCGAGGGCGCCTGGACCAACAATCCGGTCGCCTGGGACAATGGCTATTTCGACAATCTGCTCGGCCATGACTGGGCGCTGACGAAGAGCCCCGCCGGCGCCTGGCAATGGACACCGACGGACCCCGCGGCGCAGACCAGCGTGCCCGATGCGCATGACCCTTCGAAGCGCGTCGCACCCATCATGACCACGGCGGACATGGCGCTGAAGATGGACCCGATCTACGCGCCCATCTCCAAGTCCTTCCATGAGAATCCGGAAAAGTTCGCCGACGCTTTCGCGCGGGCCTGGTTCAAGCTGACCCATCGCGACATGGGGCCGCGCGCGCGCTACCTCGGCCCGCTCGTCCCGGCCGAGGAGCTGATCTGGCAGGACCCGGTGCCGGCACCGAAGGCCGCGCCGATTGGGCAGTCTGATATCGACGCGCTGAAGGGGCAGATCGCGGCCTCGGGCCTGACCGTCGCGCAACTGGTGAAGACGGCATGGGCCTCGGCATCGACTTTCCGTGGCTCGGACAAGCGGGGCGGTGCCAATGGCGCGCGCATCCGCCTCGCACCTCAGAAGGACTGGTCGGTGAACGACCCGGCGGAGCTTGCCACCGTGCTGGAGACGCTCACGGGCATCCAGGCGGCGTTCAACGCCGGCGGCAAGCATGTCTCGATCGCGGACCTGATCGTGCTGGGCGGCTGCGTGGGCGTGGAGCAGGCGGCCAAGGCGTCCGGCCACGCGGTGACGGTGCCCTTCACGGCGGGCCGCACGGATGCCTCGCAAGAGCAGACGGACGTCGCCTCCTTCGGCGTGCTGGAGCCGACGGCGGATGGCTTCCGCAACTTCCTCAGGACCTCCTACGCGCTGTCGGCGGAGGAGCTGCTGGTCGATCGCGCGCAGCTGCTGACGCTGAGCGCGCCGGAGATGACGGTACTCGTCGGCGGGCTGCGCGTGCTCGGTGCGAATGCGGGTGGAGCGACACATGGGGTCTTCACCAAGCGCCCGGGCGCGCTGACGAACGACTTTTTCGTCAACCTGCTCGACATGGGCACGGCCTGGGCGCCGTTGACCGAGGTCGGCGACCTGTTCGAGGGTCGCGACGCCGCGACCGGTGCGGTGAAGTGGACCGGGACGCGCGTGGACCTGGTGTTTGGGTCCAACTCGCAGCTGCGGGCGCTGGCGGAGGTCTTCGCGTGCGAAGGCTCCGAGGGCGCTTTCGTGCAGGATTTCGTCGCTGCCTGGGTCAAGGTGATGAACCTCGATCGCTTCGACCTGGCCTGATACGGCGATTCCCGGGCGCAGTGGCGCCCGGGCCATGCCATTCAGGTCAGCCCTTCGCGCCGGTAGGGCCGGCGTGCTCATCGCCTGCCCGGCAGCCCGGCGTCACGCAGGCCCGCGAAGTATGACGTTTGAAGCGGGCTGCGCGAGCCAAGGTGAAAATCAGCTTAGCCAGCGAAGCGCGGCTTCACCTGCGGCTTGGTTCAACCACATGCAAACCACCTCATGCAGCTGGATCAGCGCTGCAACGACAGTGCATCGCTCAGCAGGTCGAAGACCATCCTCACGCGCCGGCTGGTGTGCAGTTCCCGATGGGTGACGAGCCAGACGGGAAAGATGATGGGCGCCGCCTCTGGCAGCACGCGGCACACCCGTGGCTCCGCATCGCCGACGGCTTCCGTGGAGAAGCCGATGCCCGCGCCCTGCTTCACCAGTTCCCAATGCACCAGGTAGCTGTCCACCTGAACCGGCAGTTGCTGCGCCGTCAGATGCAGGCCCAAGGCGCGCCCGCCCTCGATGAAGCCCGCGGTATCGCCAAAGACCACGAACTCGGCCTGCGCAAGATCGTCCCAGCCCCGAGGATGGCGCAGAGTGCGGACATAGGCCGGGGTCGCGTAGGGTCGGCCCCGGTCCTCCCCCACCTTGCGGGCGATGAGTTCCGGCTCACGCGGGTCAAAGTTGCGGATGGCGATGTCGGCCTCGCGCCGCAGCAGATCGACCGTGCGATTGGTCGCGCGGATCTCCACCGTGATGCCCGGATGTGCCGCCCGCAAGCTGGCAATGATGGGGGGCAGGACGTGTGCCGCACAGGCTTCGGTGGCGGTAATCCGGATCGGACCTTCGATCCGCTGCGACTGGCCTGTGGCGGCCAGGGCCAAGCGGCCAGCGGCCTCGCCCATTAGGCGCACGTGATCCAGCAACGATGCGGCGGTGGGGGTGAGCACGAGGCCGCGGCCGGCCCGTTCGAACAGGGCAACGCCAAGCTCACGCTCCAGCGCTGCGATCTGGCGGCCGAGCGTTGGCTGGGTGAGGCCGAGTGCCCGCGCCGCGGCGGAGAGCGAACCCGCCTCCGCGGTGGCGAGGAAGGCGCGGATGCGGTTCCAGTCGAGCTGTGTGGCGTTCCAATCCATACATCCTTGTATGGGTCATGACCGGATTTCGCCAGTTCCATGCGAACTTATGCATGGTTAGGTGAGAAGCCTTACACGGAGACAATCATGCACATTCGAGCCATCGCACCCTTCGCTGCCGCGCTTGCCCTCCTGGCCGGGTGTGCGGCCACCATCAGTCAGGACGGTCTGGAGCAACGCACCGCGCAGGCCATCGGGCGAACCGTCGGCCAGTTCGCCATCACCGACCGGAGCGAAGAGGCCGGAGGCCGGATCAACTACACCGCCAGCACGCGCGACGGAGCGACTTACCGCTGCTACCTGTACGGGGCGACCGGCCTCCAGCGTGCCGTGACCTTCGGGCAGACACCGCATTCCGACGCCATCTGCACCGCCATGGCGCGTGGCCAGGCAGCGAGCGGCAGTGAGCGGCCCGCCGCCACAGGCGAGCGTGGTCGAAGCGCTGGCGGCGCTTGCAATGCCTTGTTGCGCGCAGCAGGGCGGTGCTGATCCGTCATCCCTGAAGCGAACTCGCCATGATCCGCGCTTTCACCCGACCGGTTCCGCTTGTTCTGGCCCTGGCCTTTTGCACCTTCATTCCAGTGATGATGGCCGCTGTCCGCGTGGTGCAGATCCCGCTTGGCGCATTGCCCGAGGATAGCCTGCGGCTGGCCTCCGTTCCCCTGGCATTCTTCCTCCACGCGCTCGCGGGCGTGCTGTTCGGCGTCCTCGGGCCGCTGCAGTTTGTCCGCGCCCTTCGCCGCCAGTTCGGGACCCTGCACCGCCTGAGCGGGCGCGTTTTTGTGCTCGCGGGCGTGGGGTTGGCGCTGTCAGCGCTGGCTCTGCTGCTGCAGGTTGAGAGCATCGCAACTGGCCTCCTGGATGCCGTACGCGGTGTCTTTGGGCTGGCGCTGATCGCAGTGCTCGTGCTGGGGGTGGCAGCCGCGCGGGCGCACGACATGCTTCGGCACCGCGCCTGGATGATCCGCGCCTATGCCATCGGCATGGGATCGGGAACCGTCGCGCCGGTCATGTTCCCCGTCTACCTGACCAGCGGAGAACCACCCACGGGGCTGACCACGAACATCGCGGTTGTCGGCATGTGGCTGATCACCATCGCTGTGGGTGAATGGGTCATCCGGAGAATTCCAGTCCCCAGACCACTGCAGCCCGTCAGCACCGTTACGCAATCAAATTAGGATCGGGGACATGAACATCGGCGGGGCAGACAGTCATCGTCCTAGCCACGATGACGGAAGCGCAGAGCGTGGACCCGTCAAGAATGTCAGATGATCTCGACGAGGAGCTGGCCCGTTTTCCTGCTCGCACTGGTCAACATTTCCGCGCTTGTGCCGACGCCAAGAAACGTCGGATCGCCTTGAGCAGCGTGTTGCTTGTGTTCAGGCCGTACAGCATCCGAGCGCCGTTGATGGCAGCTTGATCGCCGTCCGTCTGTCGCTGGTAAAACCGGCATCCTGCAGGATATTCGTGCTGCGGTGCGCGAGAACAAACGCGGCGCAGGCGTCAACGTGAAACTTGCGGATGGGGTGACCGCCATGCTGGTGTTTCTCGGCGCCTCAGGAAAATTATTCCGTGCTGGAATCATCTACGGGTTAAACAATAGTATCGTTGCGCAATCTGCATCTTCTGGAATTCCGAACATCCAGAGGTTGTTACGCGGGCGTGTAACTCCCACCCCTTTCGTTCTTAAAGCGTCCCGAACTGTAAGGCGGCTCTACTCGTTTCGTAAATGCACGTATGTGGGTAGGACGGATAAGCGAAGAACGGCCAACTTCGTCATACCGGACGTCGGTCGCGCGCCGCGCGTCCCTTTCGTTTCAGCGCCTTCCCTTTGCTGGCGCTGGCTGGCGCATGCCGTGCGCTCTCCCAGCCCTGGCCGTCCGCCTTGCCCGTAAACTGACCGAGCCCACCTGTTGCTACGACATGCTCGACGCAGTCGTTCAGGTGACCGGCCAGCACCCGCTTCGCACCCCCGCTGTGGCGCTCGATCGCAAGGTGCCCACCCACGACGCCGCTTACGGTGGAATCGGAACCACGGCAGGATCGGACCACGCAGGCGCTGCATCGCAGCGCCCTCCCGCCGACAAGCTGCCGGAGCCCGCCGCACATGGGAGTTGGCGACGCGTATCCTTGTCGTGATGCTGTAGAGCCCCTCCAGCGCAGCGGACCATGGCGGCCTGCGGAAGCCCACGGCGCGCCTATCCTCCAACCAGTAACCTGACGGAGAATTCTGCGAGTAAGCGCCGCCGCCAGCGATCCGTCACAGCCGTGTCAGCACCGATTCCGCCAGTGTCTGAAGGCTCGCCTTCATCGGTGGGCTGATCAGGTCTTCTCTCACGGGTGAGGTTCCATGAATTGACAGCACGAGCGGTCAGGACGCTAGCTGGTTGGTCCCGCAGGAGAAGCCGACGATGACCATGGCGCTGGAAGGGCTTGTCGTCCTCGACCTCACCAATTTTCTCTCCGGTCCGTACTGCACCATGCTGCTGGGCGACATGGGGGCCGACGTCATCAAGGTCGAGCGCGCCGATGGCGGCGATGACAGCCGCCGCATGCCACCCTTTGTCGATGGCCGCAGCGCCAACTTCTCCCTATTCAACCGCAACAAGCGTAGCATCACGCTCGACCTGAAAGATCCGGCCGACCTCGAGACGGTGCGACAGCTCGTGCGCCGCGCCGACGTGCTGGTCGAGAATTTTCGCCCCGGCGTGATGGATCGGGCGGGTCTCTCTTGGGAAGCGTTGTCGGCGCTGAACCCGCGACTGATCTATGCGTCCATTTCCGGCTTCGGCCAGGATGGGCCCTGGGCGCAGCATGGTGGCCTGGACATGATGGCGCAGGCCATGTCGGGCCTGATGGCAGGAAATGGTCCGGAGAATGGGGAGCCCTATCGCCTCCCGATCGCGGTCACCGACGTCACGGCCGGCATGTTCACCTGCATTGCCGTGCTAGGCGCACTCGCGGCGCGCGCACGCACCGGGCGCGGCCAGCAGATAGACCAGTCGTTGCTGGAAGCCGGCCTGGCACTTGGCGTCTATGAAGCCGCCCATGTGCTGACCTTCAACACCAGGCCGGAGCGGCTTGGCCAGCGGCACCGCGCTTCCGCCCCCTACCGCGTGTTCCGCACCAGCGATGGGTGGATCACGCTTGGTGCCTCCAAGAACAAGTTCTTCAAGCATGTCTGCGACATCATCGGCATGCCCAAACTCGTCACGGACCCGCGCTTCGTGACCAACGCCGACCGCGTGGCGCACAATCAAATCCTGGTCGACATCATTCAGGAGAAGCTGGCGCAGAACACCAGCGCGCACTGGCTTGCAGAGCTTGGGCGTGGCGGCGTGCCGTCCGAGGCCGTGCTGTCCTATGACGAGGCCCTTGCCCACCCGCAGGCCATGGCACGCAAGGTCATCGCCGAGATTGACGACCCCGAGCGCGGCCGCATCCGCACGCTCGCACCGCCCGTCCGGCTGAAGGGCACGCCAGCGACGGTGCGTCGCCGCGCACCCGATCTGGGCGAGCACAACGCGGAAATCCGCGACTGGCTCGCATCCGGAGAATAGCGTCCTCTCCACGCAGACGGTTGGCGTGGCGGTCCCTCGCCTCAGCAATCACGGCGAGCGTCGCGCAACCTGCGATCGCACCACCGGAATGCGGCTCACACACGGAAGATGTCACGCCAAGTCTCGCGCACCTCGCGCATGTTGGCCTCAACCTCGGCGACGGAGGGCGTGAACATGTTGATCTGGTCCAGCGGACGTGCCCCCTCGGGCGGCGGTATTTCCGGGCGTAGCGGTTCGGCGAAGTGCGGACGTGCCGCCGCGGAGTAGGCCGGGCTGCAGATGAACTCCATGAACAGCTTCGCCGCGTTCGGGTGCGGTGCGTTGACGATGGCCGCGCTCGGCGCCGGCACCATCAGCGTGCCATCCGTGGGGTACAACATCTTTATCGGGTTACCGCGGGAAATGCTGAACAACGTCGCGGCCGAGGGAACGGCAATCCCGACCAGGCGCTCACCCGCGTTGAGGGCGGTGATTGGATCCCCGGCAGAGCGGCCGATCAGTGGCCTGTTGCGCTCCAGTTCCGTGAAGTACTGCCGTCCATAAACCCTGTTCATGACTATGGCCCAGTTGCCGATGGCGCCGCTGAAGCCCGGATGTCCGACGGCCAGCTTGTCGCGCCATTGCGGATCGGTCAGCTCGCGCCAGCTCTTCGGCGCCTCGGCCTCCGCGATCCGATCCGTCCGATAACCGAGCAGGTAAAGGGCGATGTAGCTGACCTGGAAGTGACCATCGACATCGGCCGCCTCACGCGCGGCGGGCACCATGCCGGCGGCATTCACGGGCCTGTAGGGCATGAGCCGCCCTTCGCGCTTCAGAAAGGTGAAATGGCTTGGGTCGACGGTGGAGAGGATGTCGCACTGCGCTGCCCCTGCCCGATGGTCCTGGGAGAGTCTCTGGAGCGCGGCCTGCGACGTCGTCCGCACGACGTTGCAGCGCACGCCGGGAAAACGCTCCGTGAAGGCGCGCCCGAGGGCTTCGGCCGGGCCAGCCTGCAGTTGCGCGGCATACCATGTGACTTCGCCCTCTCGCTGGGCGGCCGCGTGCAGCGCTTGCTCATGGGGCAGGAGCGCCTGCGCGGACGCTTGCCGCGCGGGGATGATAGCGCTCGTCGCCAGGGCGGCCGCGCCGCCGAGGACTTGCCGTTTGGTAATGCGTGTCATGTCTGGCTCCGTCTCCGATCCTTGTTGATTCATGGCCGGTCTTGCGCCGGTCTGCAGCGGCCCCAGCGCACGGCACCCTCATTCGCGGCCGTCAGCTGCATTCGAGTGCCTACCCGATCACATGCTGCATCCACGCTGACGCACAATCCAGCAAACCATCCAGAATCTCCGCGTCACGGTGACCCGGTCGTGCCGGCACATGGAAGGCGTGCTTGGCCTCCTCCATCTTGTGCAGCTTCGCACTCTGCCGCAGTTGACCGACGACCGCCGTCAAATGCGATAATTCGGTGAGTGCATCACGTGTTCCTCGCATGAAGAACATCCGGCACGCAGACCGGCTGAGATGACGGCGTGATCCCACGCTGGCCTACCACTCGCCCGCACATCACCGGTGCCAAGCGAGCTTCTTTGTGTGCGCGAAAAGCAGCGAGCTGCTCTGGTGTCGTCCACCAAGGCGTGGCACCGAGGTCTCACCCGGCCGGCTCATTCCACCCGACCAGGGATCTTCCCTATCCGCCTGAATGTGGGCGATTATCGCGAGTGCCTCGGCCGCCCGATGGTGATGGACAACCGCACGGGCGCCGGCGGCAGCATCGGCGCGGACTTGGTCGCGAAGGCAGCGCCATGATCCCAGACCTGCCGAAGTACTCCGGCTTGGGGGCCGCTTGCTGTGACCATCGCCGCCATCCTGTTCCAAGCTTAATCTTGTGGCTGGCCAACTGGTCACACTAGGCTCGCCAAACTTGTTGTTTATTTCGAGCTAGAGTCTGTCGGGAGCCGTTGCATGACCCTGGTGATCTCCCCGCGCTGGGCATGGGATGCCGAGAACGGATTGCGCGAAGGCGTGCATGTGATCGTTCGCGACGGCCGCGTGGCGGATGTCGTGCGGGATGCGCCGACGCTCGATGCCGAACGCATCGCCGCGCCGGAAGCGCTGCTGCTGCCCGGCCTCATCAACCTGCATAACCATGCGCTGTCGGCGCCGCTATTTCGCGGCCTCGCAGACGACATCGCGCCGGGCGACCTGCCGGGCCACATCGTCTACGCGCTGCTGATGCCGCTCGGCGACGTGGTCGCCGCCTGCATGACCAAGGAGGAGATCGGCGACGCCGCGGAGATGGCGCTGCTGGAGGGGATCCGCACCGGCATGACCGCGCTGCTCGATGTCTTTCGCCCCGCGCAGTGGCCCTTCATCGAGCGCGCCCGGCGGCTCGGCCTGCGCAGCTGGTCCTGCCCCTACCTGTTCTCCGAGACCGTCGGCATGACGTCGGACGGCAAGGCGACCTACACGCCCGCCACCAGCACCGGCCTCGAGGAGACGATTGCGCTGTTCGATCGCTACGATGACGGACCGCGGGGGCTGACCCGGGTGGGCTTCGGGCCGCACGGCCCAGACTCCAACAGCCCCGACCTGCTGCGGCGTGTGGATAGGGAAGCTCGCGAGCGGCAGACCATCGTTTCCATCCACGCCGCGCAAAATCCGATCGAGGTCGCTCGTGTGCGGGAACAGCACGGCACTGGCTCCATGGAGCACCTGCGCCGCCTCGGCCTGCTGCGGCCCGGGGTGGTGCTGGCGCATGGCATGTTCGCGACGGACGAGGAATTCGCGCTGATCGCGCGGGAGGGCCCGGCGTTGGCCTCGTGCCCACTGGCCTTCGCCCGGTCGGGCCGCTTCGTCCCGCTGGCACGTATGGAAGCAGCGGGGTTGCGCCTCGGCATCGGCACGGACGGCGTGACTCTGGATATGCTGCAGGAGATCCGCACCGCCTCCATCTTCGCCAAGGTGCAGTCGGGAAGGCCCGACGGGCTGTCGGCGCCGCGCATCCTGCGTGCGGCGACGCGCGATGCCGCACTGGCGCTGGGGCGCGATGACCTGGGACTGATCGCGCCGGGCGCGCGCGCTGACTTGGTGATGTTCGACCTTGGCTCCTCGCGCTACCAGCCCGTCTGGGATCCGCTGAAGGCGCTACTGACCAACGGCAACGCGGCTGACCTGGTGCTGAGCATGGTCGAAGGCCGCGTGCTGTTGCGCGACGGGCGCGTGACCATAGCCGATGAGGCCGCCGTCACGCGACGCGGGCGTGCCGCGATCGAGCGTGTCTGGCGCGAAGCCACGCGACGCGGCGCCATCCCACCCCGTATCCTGGAGCGCGCCGCCTTTCGCTGAGCCTGTGACATTCGAGTCCTGTCATTTGAGAGATCACCGCATGCACCGTCGCGCCCTCCTGCTCACCGCCCTCGCGGCGCCCGCTGCGGCGCAGGGAAGACGGCCCATCCGGCTCGTCATCCCATTCCCACCCGGCGGTGCGACGGACATTGCCGGCCGCGTCCTCGCCGAACGGCTTACGTCGCTGCTGGGACAGTCCGTGGTGGTTGAGAACCGCAGTGGCGGCGGCGGGTTGGTCGGCGCCGATGCGGTGGCCAAGGGCCCGGCCGACGGCACGATGATCGGCCTCATCAGCGCCGCCACTCTCTGCGGCGCGCCCTTCCTGCATGCCAACATGCCCTTTGACGTGCGTCGGGACTTCCGGTTCATCAGCCAAATCACCGACAGCGCCGTGGTGCTGGTCGTTGGTGCTCAGCAGGCGGAACGGAACGGCTGGACCAGCCTGGCCTCGGTGCTCGACTGGGCGCGGCGTCATCCCGGCAGCTTCCGCGTGGCCTATGCCGGCGCGGGCTCGGTGACGCACTTGGCCGCGTCGGCGCTGGTGAAGGCCGCCGGATTGGACATCACGCTGGTGCCCTACCGCGGCGGCGCACAGGCGGCGACGGATGTGATGGCCAGTACCATCGAAGCCAGCGCAGACCTGCCCGGTGGCGTAATTCCGTTGGTCGAGTCCGGGCAGTTGCGGATGCTCGGCGCATCCTCCGGCACGCGCCTTGCGCTGTTGCCTTCGGTGCCGGCCTTTGCGGAAACGGCCGGACTGCAGGACCTCGACATTCGCTCATGGAACATGATCCTGTTACCTGCGGCGACCCCCGACGCAGAAGTGGCGCGGCTGCATGCGGCGATCCGGCAGGTCGGCGGTTCGGCCGAGTTCCGCGACGCCATGAAGCCGCTGGGCTACGATGCTGTCACCAGCGCGACGCCTGAGGCGGCTGCCACCCTGGTCCGTGAAGAAACACCTCGTTGGGAGAGGCTGGTGAGGGGTTCCGGCGCGAGGCCGGATTAGCTGGCAGAATGGCCAGGTCTGCCGGTGCCTTGGACAAGGACCGATGCAGACATTCCTGTGCGGCCGACATCGCGCGAACGATGGCGCAGCGTGAAGCGTGGTTGGCACATCAGGCCCATGGCGGTGCACTTCGCGCGCTGGAGACGCATGGCCGATCGAGCGGCGATGTGCAAATGGCCAAGGCGAACGTCGCCACGCTTGCGGAGTCGGTGCTGACGCGGCTCTGCCGCATCGCTGGCGGCGGCGCCTACTCGCGTCAATCGCCGCTGGTTACTGATTGGAGGATGTGCGTGCCGCCGGCTTCCTGCGTCCGCCCTGGTCGGTCGCGCTGGAAGCACTCCACGCTGGGGGTTGGGAAATGATACCGACAGCAGCCGCCATCCTGCCTGCGGCGCCGGTGGCGATCTCTGAGGCAGAGGCAATGGTGGATGACGGCACCCAAGCCTTGTGGCCTGCGAGCTTCGCCTGGCGTCGTTCAGCACTCACTAAACAACGATTTGTCGACGGTCTCATGGACTATCGAACAAAACCGTCAGAACCTCGTGAAAACGCTGAATTTTGTGGCGGATGGGGTGGGATTCGAACCCACGATACGCTTTCACGTATACACACTTTCCAGGCGTGCGCCTTCGACCGCTCGGCCACCCATCCGCAGGGTCGCGGACCATAGTCAGGCCGCGCCCGCGTATCAACCCGTTGAAATCGAGTGGCTCAGTCGGCGTATTGGCCGGCCGCCTGGATGAGCGGGCGCCACTTCGCGATGTCGGCCTGCCAGAAGGCGCGGTGCGCCGCCGGAGTCGCCTGGTCCTGCGCCACCGGCGCGGTGCCGAGGTCGGCGAAGCGCGCGACCAGGCGCGCGTCGCGCAGCGCCACCTGCAGGGACTGCGACAGCCGCGCGATGACCGGCGCCGGCGTGTTTCGCGGCGCATAGAGGCCGTGCCAGACCGATACCTCGAAGGCGGCAAGTCCCGCCTCGGCCGAGGTCGGCACGTCGGGCAGTGAACTCACCCGCTGTGCCGTGGTCACGGCATAGGCGCGCACCGCATTGCCGCGGATCTGCTCTGTGGTGTTGGTGGTCTGGTCGCACATCAGGTCGACGCGGCCGGCAAGCAGCTCCTGCATGGCGGGGCCGGTGCCGCGGAAGGGCACGGTCGTCATCGGCGCATCGACGCGGCTCATCAGCAGCAGGCCGCACAGGTGGCTCGCCGCGCCGATGCCGGCATTGGCGTAGTTCAGCTCCTCGCGGCGCTGGCGGATCACCGCGACCACCTCTGCCAGGCTGTTCGCCGGGAAGTTCGGACGCGCGATCAGCGACATCGGCACTTCGGTGATCAGGCCGATCGGCTCGAACGCCGCCACGGGGTCATAGGGGAGGCGGCGATAGAGCGTGGGCGTCGTCGCCATGCCGATATGGTGCAGCAGCAGCGTGTGCCCGTCCGGGCGCGCCATGGCGACGCGGTTGGACCCGAGCGTGCCACCGGCGCCGCCGACATTCTCCACCACCACATTCTGCCCGAGGTCGCGCCCCATGGCTTCCGCGATCAGGCGGGAGACGGTGTCGGTCGGCCCGCCGGGGGCGAAGGGAACAATGACGGTGACCGGCCGGGAGGGAAAGGTCTGGGCAAAAGCGGCGGGCGCCGCCATGCCGAGCAGAACGAGCGCGGCGAGCGCGCGCCTCACGGGCCGTGACATCAGTGTGTTTCCTCCGGTTCTGGGTAATCGGCTGCGGCTGGCAAATCGGACTCCTGCCAGTCAACGTCAAGCCTGGGCGTGAACAAGCTAATGGTGGGTAAGCCGCGCCAGCCAGTCCGGGGCCGTGCCGGGGGGCGGCTTGGTCACAGCGGACCGGCTTGGCACCAGGGCTGCCGGGCGCGCCAGAATGGACCAGTCGAGCGGGCGGGCAGATGCAGGCGACCGGCGACCGCGTCTATGCGAGGGGCTGGGGCTGGACGGGTGCGCCCGCCACATCGGCCTGCGTGCCGGGGGTCGTGGCGGCCGCAGCGGCACCGACAGAGGATGGCGCGCGGCGCGCACGCAGCCACACCACGAGGCCACCAAGGCCGAAGCCGATCGCGCAGGTCGCCAGCCACGGCACGATCAGCAGCATGACGTACATGAGGAAGGTCGAGGTGACGGCACCCACGCTGCCCGCCAGGTGAGGCTGCAGCAGCAGCCCGACCCCGACCACCAGGACATAGATCGGGAACGGTACGAGGGGCCAGAGCAGCATCACCCGGACGCGCCAGCGCCGTGGCACTGTCGCC
>JAZKFA010000152.1:19457-20450 GCA_040386655.1 Pseudomonadota bacterium
AGGGACCCGCGGCAGAACCGGAGCCTAGTCTTTCGTTCCACCTCGCGTCGATCCCTGCGGCGGGTGGCTGCCGCGATGCCCGGCCCGGCTCAGCCGCGGCGCATCGCGGCGGTGATGCGGTCCAGCAGGCCGTCCATCGCCTGTTGGAAAGCAGGGCCGCTGGCATAGCCATCCGCCTCCCCGGCACGTTCAAGGAAGCGCTGCCAGGTTGGGCTCGCGATCGCCTGGCGGAAGCGGTCATGGTGGTAAGTGGCCATCGCGTCGGTCAGGCCGGCCGGACCGACCCAGCCCTTCATGTTCTCCGCGATCACGTCGAAGCCGAGTTCGCGCAGCGTCGGCACCTGCGGGTAGGCAGGGGTGCGTTCGGCGCTCGCGACGGCAAGGACGGCCAGTTCGCCACCGGCGACCAGGCCGCTCATCTCCTCGGGTGCGGCGATGCCGCAATCCACCTGTCCCGCGAGGATCGCCTGCAGCGAAGGCCCGCCGCCGTTGAAGGGCACGTGCAGCATCTGCACGTCAGCCGCCTGGGACAGCATCAGGAAGGCCGAGTGCACCAGCGACCCCACGCCCGCGGAGGCATGGGTCACCGCCTCCGGCCGAACCCGCGCGGCGGCGATCAATGCCTGCATGGTCGGGAAGCGGCCGCCGGCCTTCACCACCACGAACTGCCCGTTGCGCGTGAGGCGGATGATGGAGCGGAAATCCCGCTTGGGGTCATAGGGCAGCGCGCGGTGCGCCGGCAGCGACGTGCTCTCCGACCCGCCGGCGAGCAGCAGCGTGTGCCCGTCCGGTGTCACGCGGGCGACCTGCTCGGCGGCCAGCGCGCCACCCGCCCCAGCGCGGTTGATGACGACCAGCGGGACCGGATAGAGCGGCGCCGCGGCCTCCGCGATTGTGCGCGCGATGATGTCGGACCCGCCGCCGGGCGCGAAGCCCGCGATCAGCTGGATGGGGCGGGTCGGAACCCAGGCGGCCTGTGCGCGCACCGGCAGC
>JAZKFA010000153.1:0-4482 GCA_040386655.1 Pseudomonadota bacterium
ACGCGATGACCAGCCGCGCGCTGGCGTAGAGCGCAAGAGTAGCGCGCGTCCCGATGTCGACCAGCCGCTGCATCCGAACGCCGGTGAGGTCCGCCACGCGGGCATAGAAGGGTGCGTCGTCATCGGAATGCAGGGCCAGCAGCACCTCGTGCGTCGTAGCCAGGTGGCGCACCAGGGCGGCGACGCACGCCTCCGCCGTGCGGCCGTCCGCGGGGGCGTTCGTCTCGGTGAAGGCACCGAAGGCGATGATGGCGAGCGGGCGGTCGGCTAGCGGGATGGGCGCCGGCGGGTCGGGGTCGAGCGCACCGAGCGCGAAGGCCAAGTCCGCGGTCAGCCGCACCGGAAGCCCGGGCGCCACGTCTTCCAGCACCGCGACATCCACCGGGTCGCGCGCGGTGATGACGTCCGCATCGCGTAGGGCGCGCGCGAAGGCGGCCCGGCCCAGCGGCGTCACGATGGACTGCGTTCCGATGCCCAGGATGGCGGTGGCCTTGCCCATTTCCCGCCCGTAGCGCAGCGGCGCGGTGTAGTTGGCGACGTTCTCGACCTCCGGCGCACCGCGGAAGCTGATGTCGTAGAAGATGCCGCCACCCCCCACGATCACCAGCTCGGCCGCGTCGATATCGGCGGCGTCAGCGCCGGGGCCGAGCGCGCGCCACCGGGTCATGCCCGCGCGCCGCGCGATCTCGCCGGCGGCCAGGCTCACCGCGTCATCGCCGATATTGCCGCAGCCATGGGCGGAGATGATGACCGCGAGGCCAGGCTCGGGCGGGGAGGGGGGCAGGGCGCGCCCGCGCGCCGCCTCCAGCAGGGGGCCGACATGGTCCATCGCGCCAGGTGGGGCGGGCGGGGCGTTGCGCGCGAGGATGACGTAGACCTCGTTGGCCGCCGCCACGTCGAGACGCGCGATGACGTTGGCGAGCACGTGCCGGTCCAGGTGGTGCAGCAGCCCCTTGTGCAGCAGCACCACGTCCGGCAGCGCGGGCAGCAGGTCGCGCAGGGCAAAATGCGGCAGGACCTCGGTGCGGGGCAGAAGGGTCGCGCAGGCATGGGCGGCCATCGCCGGCACGCCGATGCGCGCCGCACGAAGGCGCCGCAGAACGGTGAGCATCTCGGCGAGCTTATCATCGACCGGCGGCAGCGCCGCCGGGTCGATCGCATCGAGGGATATGCCGAGCAATTGCATGGGCGGGCCTCGGTCTGGGCGCCGCTCTCGGGCGCGGCGTTGGGGATGTGGATTGTCTCAGATGGCAGAAAGTGTCTTGCTTTTGACGTGCATATCATGATCTCAATACACGCGATACGTGTATCTGAACCACCCACCGCCACGGAGCCCATGATGGACACGATGCCCTTGGAGCGCGATAGCCTCGCCACAATCGAGGCCCTGCGCCAGGATGTGGCCCAGCTCGCCGCCAGGCTTGAGGATGTGGCCAAGGTGGTCACCTCCGGCTACCACGAGAACCTGTTCTGGCTGCGCCGGATCCACAATTCCTCCGCCATCTATCTCGGCGACCACGTCGCGCTGACGCATCTGAGCAATGGCTGCCGCGCCTATATCGACACGCGCAGCAAGGATGTGGGCGTGCACATCCTCCAGACCGGCACCTGGGAGACACCCTACACCGAGGCATTCAAGTCGCTGCTGCGCCCCGGTGCGCGGGTGGTCGATGTCGGCGCCAACCTCGGCTGGTACGCCCTGGTCGCCGCCCCGATCGTGGGAAGCGAGGGGCGCGTCTATGCCGTGGAGCCGAACCCTGAGCTGGCGCGCATGGTCTACTGGTCGCTGCGCACCAACGGCTTCGGCAACTTCTCCAAGGTGTTCGAAGTCGCGGTCGGCGATGTGCCTGACGTGGTGGACCTGGTCTCCCGCCCCGACATGCCCGGCGGGGGCTACATCCGCCCGACGGTGCACGCGGTGGAGGACCCCGCACCCACCACGACGCGTGTCGCCTCCGTCCCGCTCGACACGCTGCTGGCCGAGGAGCCGGAGCCCATCGACGTGCTGAAGATGGACGTCGAGGGATGGGAAGGCATGGCCATCCGCGGCATGCGCGCGACGATGGACCGCTCGCCGGCGATGCGGATGCTGATTGAATGGAGCACCCAGCAGGATGGCTCGCCGGCCCCGCGCGCGGAGATGGCGGGGGTGCTGGAGGGGCGCGGCTACATCCCGCACCGCATCGATGGGCAGGGCAAGCTGATCCGCGCCGAGTGGAGCGCGCTGCTGGAGGAGACGGCGCTGATCAACCTGGTGCTGCTGCCGCAGGGGGATGCGATGCTGGGGGGGTGATCCTTGGCGAAGCGCGGGGGAAAAGAATTTCCCCCGGGACCCCCATTCTTTTGTTTTTGGCTCATCAGTTTCGTTGGAAACGAGCACTGCTCCGCCGAAGCGAGCACCGGCCGCGCAGCAAGAGCCATTATCCAAAAAGGAAAGAATGGGGCGCAACGTACACGTTGCGGGGAGAAATTCATTTCCCCCATTCTGTCCTCGGGGTCTCAGGACGCCTTCCGCTGCCGCCCCTTGGCCTTCTTCGGATCATAGCCACCGCCACCCGGGCCCATCGGCTTCGGCTTCCACTCCGCGCGCGGCGCTGAGTCGCGAAGGGAACGCCCGGCGAGTTGCGGCTCGAGGCCCAGCTCCAGCGCTTCGAGACGCTTGATTTCGTCGCGCAGGCGGGCGGCGGTTTCGAATTCCAGCTCGGCGGCGGCGGCGCGCATTTTCTTTTCCATCTCGACGATGGCGCTGCGCAGGTCCTTGCCGACGAACTGCGCGGTGGCGTCGCCTTCGACGGCCTCCACCGTGACGTAGTCCTGCTCGTAGACGGACTGCATCACGTCGGCGATCTGGCGCTTGATGGAGGTTGGCGTGATGCCGTGCGCCTCATTCCAGGCGATCTGTTTTTCGCGGCGGCGGGACGTCTCGCCCAGCGCCTTGACCATGCTGTCGGTCATGCGGTCGGCGTAGAGGATGACGCGGCCCTCGGCGTTGCGCGCGGCGCGGCCGATGGTCTGGATGAGTGAGGTGGTCGAGCGCAGGAAGCCTTCCTTGTCCGCATCCAGGATCGCCACCAGCGCGCATTCGGGAATGTCCAGGCCCTCGCGCAGCAGGTTGATGCCGACGAGTACGTCGAACACGCCGCGGCGGAGGTCGCGGATGATCTCGATGCGCTCCAGCGTGTCCACGTCCGAGTGCAGGTAGCGCACCTTGATGCCCGCCTCGGTCATGTATTCCGTGAGGTCCTCGGCCATGCGCTTGGTCAGCACGGTGACCAGGATGCGTCCGCCCTGCGACACCACGGTGCGGCATTCCGCGAGGAGGTCGTCCACCTGCTTGTCCACGGGGCGGATTTCGGTCGGCGGGTCGATCAGGCCGGTGGGGCGGATGACCTGCTCGATGAAGGCGCCGCCGGTGCGCTCCATCTCCCAGGGCCCGGGCGTGGCGGAGACGAAGACGGTGGTGGGGCGGTACGCCTCCCATTCCTCGAACTTCAGCGGGCGGTTGTCGGTGCAGGAGGGCAGACGGAAGCCGAACTCGTTCAGCACGGTCTTGCGCGCGAAGTCGCCGCGATACATGCCGCCGATCTGGGGCACGGTGACGTGGCTTTCGTCCACCACCAGCAGCGCATTCTCGGGCAGGTATTCGAACAACGTCGGCGGCGGCTCGCCTGGCTTTCGGCCGGTCAGGTAGCGCGAGTAGTTCTCGATGCCCTTGCAGACGCCCGTGGTCTCAAGCATTTCGATATCGAAGGTGGTGCGCTGGTCCAGCCGCTGCGCTTCGAGCAGGCGTCCGGCGGCAGTCAGCTCATCCAGGCGCTGCTTCAGCTCGACCTTGATGTCCTTGATCGCCTGCTGGAGCGTCGGGCGCGGGGTCACGTAGTGGCTGTTCGCGTAGATGCTGACGCGGTCGAGCTCGCCCATGATCTCCCCTGTCAGAGGGTCGAATTCGCGGATGTTCTCGATCTCGTCGCCGAACAGCGACACGCGCCAGCCGCGGTCTTCGAGGTGGGATGGCCAGACGTCCACGACCTCGCCGCGGATGCGGAAGGTGCCGCGCGCAAAGGCAGTGTCGTTGCGGCGGTATTGCTGCTCGACCAGGCCTTTGACCAGCAGGTCGCGCTCGATCTTCCCGCCGCGTTCGAGCTTCACGACCATCCGGCCATAGGTCTCGACCGAGCCGATGCCGTAGATGCAGGAGACGGAGGCGACGATGATGACGTCGTTGCGCTCGAGCAGGGCCTGCGTCGCGGAGTGGCGCATGCGGTCGATCTGCTCGTTGATCTGCGAATCTTTTTCTATGTAGGTGTCCGTGCGAGGCACGTAGGCCTCGGGCTGGAAGTAGTCGTAGTAGCTGACGAAATACTCCACGGCGTTGTCGGGGAAGAAGGACTTCATCTCCCCATAGAGCTGCGCCGCGAGCGTCTTGTTGGGCGCCAGGATGAGGGTCGGGCGCTGCACCGCCTCGATCACCTTGGCCATGGT
>JAZKFA010000154.1:0-5124 GCA_040386655.1 Pseudomonadota bacterium
AGTCCGGCGAGCCAAGCCGATGGAGCCGGCGCCCGGCGCCTCAGGGCACAAGTGTCATCATTCTTCATGACCGCGACGGCACGGCGGCGGTGATGGGCATGACGCTGTCGGGCGTCTGCTCCGCGAGCTTGCCCTTCTTCGCCAGGCGGAAGATCGCCATGATGAAGGCCACCAGCAGCCCGGCATAGAGCACCAGGTACATGGCCAGCGTGGTCGCCACCGACCCCGCCGGCACCGGCCCGACCGCCTGCGCGGTGGTCAGAACGCCCGTGACCAGCCAGGGCTGCCGGCCGATCTCGGTCACGTACCAGCCGGCGAGCGTCGCGACCCAGCCCGCGAAGCTCATCGCCGTCAGCACGCGCAGCGCCAGCTTCGGCAGGCTGCCCCGCCGCCAGAGCAGGAAGGCGGACAGCCAGGCGACCGCAATCATCAGCAACCCCGTCCCGACCATCACGCGGAAGCTGTAGAAGACGGGTGCGACCGGCGGATGCCGCCCGGCGAAATCGTTCAGTCCGGGCACCACGGCGTCCGGCGAATGCCCCAGGATCAGGCTCGCGCCGGAGGGGATGCCGATCTCGAAGCGGTTGGACCGCGAGGCTTCGTCGGGGATGGCGAACAGCAGCAGCGGCACGCGCCCCTGCGTGGTCCAGTTGCCCTCCATCGCCGCGACCTTGGCCGGCTGGTGCTGCAGCGTGTTCAGCCCGTGCAGGTCGCCCACGAAGGCCTGCATCGGCGCGAGAATGGCGGCGATCACGATGCCCGTGACCAGCCCCTTGCGCACGCCCCCGGCGCGATCCCCACGCAGTGTCCGGTAGGCCGAGATGCCCGCGAGCAGGAAGGCGCAGGTGAGTGCGGAGGCCATCAGCATATGCGTCAGGCGATAGGGCATGGACGGGTTGAACACGATCGCCCACCAGTCCACCGCATGCGCCACGCCATCGCGCATCTCATGGCCCTGCGGCGTGTGCATCCAGGAGTTCAGCGCGATGATCCAGAAGGCGCTCATCGTGGTGCCGAAGGCGACCAGGAAGGTCGCCCCGGTATGCGCCCAGCCTGGGACGCGGCGGAAGCCGAACAGCATGATGCCGAGGAAGGTGGCCTCGAGAAAGAACGCCGTCAGCACCTCATAGGCGAGCAGGGGGCCGGCGATGTTGCCCACGCGCTCCATGAAGCCCGGCCAGTTGGTGCCGAACTGGAAGCTCATGGTGATCCCCGACACCACGCCCAGCGCGAAGGAGAGGGCGAAAATCTTCACCCAAAAGCGGTAGGCATCCATCCACGCTTCGTCGCGTGTCGCGTTGAAGCGCAGCTTGAAGAACAGCAGCACCCAGCCCATCGCGATGGTGATGGTGGGGAACAGGATGTGGAAGGAGATGTTGGCCGCGAACTGGATGCGCGCGAGGATGGTGGCGTCCATGGTTCAGGCCTTCCTGTCGCTTCGCCCGCGCCCGAGCGTGACCACCTTGTCCTTGATGTCGAGCAGCTTCGTGACCTTCGCCCCGAGTGCCAGCAGCGACACCAGCCGCTCGGAATCAAGCTTGCGGATATCGTCGTACCAGGTGGTCAGCTGCTCGATCAGGCCGTGCATCTCGGCCATGCGGGCCTGGGCGTAGCGGTCATCCTCGGTGCTGGGCGTCTGCATCAGCAATTCGCGCAGCACGGACAGGGTCGGGTCGACCTCGCGCTTCTTCCGCTCCTCCGCCAGCGTGCGCAGGATCTGCCAGACGTCGCCGGGCGTGGTGAAGTGGTCGCGCCGGTCATCGGCGATGTGGCGCGGGACGACCAGGTTCCACCCCTGCAGTTCGCGCAGCCCCATCGACACGTTGGACCGCGATAGGCCAAGCGATTCGACGATGTCATCGGCACATAGCGGGCGCGGCGCGATGTAGAGCAGCGCGTAGATCTGCCCGACCGTGCGGTTGATGCCCCACCGGCTGCCCATCTCGCCGAAATGGAGGACGAACTGCTGTGCGAGGGGGGGCAGGTGCATCGTGGCGGCCATTCCGGTAATTTCAGTCTTTTCTGAAATTAGAATTCTCCCAGCTTTGTGCAAGCCCCCTCTCGCTTGACCGACGAGCCCGCCCGTGCGGCGCTGCACGGACCCATGTCGCAGAGCCGCCTCGCCATCCTGCTGATCCTGCTCTGCAACGCGCTCTACGCCGCGGGCTACGCGCTGGCGCGGCTGCTCTCGGACAGCCTCGATCCGCTGCAGATCACCTTCCTGCGCTACGCGCTGGTGCTGGGCGCGGCCTTCACCCTGACCCTGCCGCGGCGGGACCGGACGGCCACCTGGGCGCGCGCGCTCTCGCCGCCGCGCGCCTGGGCGCAGCGCTGGGCGGCGGTGATGCTGGTCGTCTCCACCGTCGTCGCCGTCTGGGGCTATGCGCTGGTGCCGGTGACCGAGGCGGCCGCGCTCGGCTTCACCGCCCCCATCCTCGCGGTGGCCATGGGCATGGTGATGCTGCGCGAACCGGTGAGTGCCACGCGCTGGATCGCGGTGTTCTGCGGCTTCGCGGGCATGCTGCTGGTCCTGCGCCCCGATGGCGCGCTGTTCCGATGGGCGGCTCTGGTCCCCGTCGTCGCGGCGCTGATGTACGCGGCCTACCAAGTCATGGCGCGCGAAATCCGCGCCGTGGCCGACGCGATCGGCATGACGGTGCAGGGCGGGCTGGTCGGCACCGTGCTGCTGGCCCCGCTCGCCGCCCTGGTCTGGCGGATGCCGGATGCCGCGACCGCGGGGCTGGTGCTGGTCTTCGTCGCGGCCCAGACCGGCGGGCTGCTCGCGCTCGCCGCGGCGCTGCGCCGTGCGGAGGTCTCGGCGCTGGCGCCTTGGCACTATGCGCGGCTGTTCTTCGCACTCGCCATGGATGCGGCGCTGTTCGGGCGAATGCCGGACGGCCTGGCGCTGGCTGGCTGCGGGTTGATCGCGGCGGGCGGGTTGTTGCTGCTTCGGCAGGCCCCGGCTGGCGAAATCCCGCCGCGGGCCGATATCCCGCGACGGGCGGGGGAGTGATGGGATGAAGCTGGACGTGCGGGCGCACCGGTGGCTGGGGCTGCTGCTGGGCGGATGGTTCGCCTTCGCGGGATTGACCGGCGCGGTGCTGGTCTTCTGGAAGCCGATCGAGGATCTGGAATTCGGCGCCTCTCCCGTCGCGTCTGGCGCGGCCCTGCCGCTCGAGGCGCTGGTCGCCTCCGCGTTGGCCCGCCGCCCCGGCGGCGACGCCTTCCGCATCTTCCTCCCGGAGCAGGCGGTGGACCCCGCGCGGGTCGAGATCCTGGGCAGCCCCGATGGGCGCGTCTCCATCCATGTCGACCCCGTCAGCGGCGCGATCCTGGGCGAGCGCGCCTGGGGCGGGGCCGCGATCCACTGGCTGTATGACCTGCACAGCGGCGGCATCCTGGGGCGGCGCGGCGTGGTCACGGTGGGCGTGCTCGGCGTCGTCCTGGCCGGGCTCGCGTTGCTGGGGCTGATCCTGTGGGCGCGCTACGCCTGGCGGCCGCTGCGCGACGCGATCTGGCCGCGCGGCGGGCTGCGTGGGCTGCGAAGGCTGCGGAACCTCCATCGCCCGGCGGGGTTGTGGCTGAGCTTGCCGCTGGTGCTTGCGGGCGCCACCGGCTTCGGCCTCGCCTTCCCCGAGGTGGTGCGCGACCTGGTGCCGCCCCTGCTTGAAGCCGAGTCGCCGGCGCGCCGCGTGCAGGGCAGCGGCAAGCCCATCACCCTGGCCGACGCCTTGGCCTCCGCGGAAGCGGCTATGCCCGGCTGGCGCGGCGCCTGGATCGAGCTGCCGGAACCGGGAAGGGCGCCGGATGTCGTGGTGCGCCTGCGCCCGGCCGACCCACGCCGCGTGGACGGCATCGCGCAGGTCTTCGTGGCACTCGACAGCGGCGCGATGAAGGTGACGCCCGCCGCGCCGGTGGAACGGGTCCGCGCCTGGATCATGGCGCTGCACAATGGGCATGCCTTCGGGCTGGGCCACCAGCTGGCGATCATCCTGCTCGGGTTGACGCCCGTGCTGCTGTTCGTGACGGGGTTCCTCGCCTGGCGGCGGCGTTCAGTACCCGTCCGCCAGCGCCAGGCCGAAGGCGCCGGCAGCGAGCGCAGCCAGCCCAACCACCAGGCCAAACCCGCCCGCGACCCAGCCGCGCCAGCCTGAGACGCGCACCGCCGCCCAGCCCAGCCCCGCCGCGATAACAGCGGCAATGCCGGCCGAGACCAGGAAGGGCCAGGCCGGGATGATGATCGCGATGTCGCTCATCGCGCGTCGCGCGGTAGGCCGGGTGAAGACCGGGGCAGGGCGGGCATCCTTTCGCGCGGAACTCGTGGAGGCTGCGCGCGTTCTGTGCGCGCCGCCAGGGCTTCGAACCTCGGGCTCCGCAATGCTCGCGTCCCCGCGCGCCCGCGACGTTCCCAGCGGCGCGCGCGTTCCCCGAAAGCGACGTCACCTGCGCGCCCGCGCCGCCGGGAACCCGGTCGCCGGCTACCAGCCGCAGAGACGCCGCCCCGTCTGGTTGTGCGCGAGGATGTCCGTCGCCGTCGCCGGCGTCAGCCCGTCCCCGTCGCCGACCAGGATCGGGCGCCAGGGGCCGCAGGGGTCAATCCCGCCGCCGCCAGTCGCGCAGCAGGTCAGCGGCAGGGTCAGGGCGAGCAGCCACAGCACGGTCCACCGCATCGCGGGTCCTCCGGTTTCCAAGGTCATGATCCAGCGCCTCGCGGCGCTCGGTGTCCCGCGCATGCGAGGCGCCGCGCATCCAGGCCCAGCCCAGCGCGGCCAGCACCGCGCCGGCCGCCGCGGCATAGCCCCACACACGGGACCAGAGACCGGCGAGCAGGCCCATCATGCCGCCGCCCGCCGCTTGCCCAGCACGAAGGCGATGGCGATGCCGGCCGCCGCCAGCACCAGCGCCACCCCCAGCCATTGCGGGAGCCCCCCGAGCGCGGTCAGCGCGGGTGCTGCGGTCGCGGCCGCTGCGGCAGCGCTGCCCACGGTGATCGCACCCTGGCCGGTGCCGGTGGCAGCGGCCTCGCCCAGGGTGGCCACCAGGCGGGGGATGCCGGCGCGGTGCAGCCCCTCATCCAGCACGGCGGCCGGGTAGGGCTGGCCGCCCAGCTCATGGGTGATGATC
>JAZKFA010000155.1:0-2571 GCA_040386655.1 Pseudomonadota bacterium
GCACCGCCGCGGGTCAGCGCGGTGCCCTTCACGATGACATCCTCCGGCGACAGCTTCGGCGCCTTCGCCTCCTTGTCCCAGAAGGTCGTGAGGAAGGTGAGCAGGTTGCGCGCGTACAGTGCCGACGCCGCCGCCGGGATGCGGCCGGGCCAGTTGGTGTAGCCCAGGATCTTCACGCCATTGGCCGTGGTGGTCAGCTCGCCCGGGACGGTCATGGCGCAGTTGCCGCCGGCATCCGACGCGATGTCCACGATGATGGAGCCGGGCTTCATGCTCTCGACCATCGCGGCGGTGACCAGCGTGGGCGCCTTGCGGCCCTGCACCAGGGCGGTGGTGACGACGACGTCCTGCTTGGCGATGTGCGCGGCGACGACTTCGGCCTGCTTCGCGTAGAAATCGGCCGAGAGCTGCTTGGCGTAGCCGCCGGCGGTCTGCGCGGACTTGCTCTCCTCATCCTCGTAGCCGACGAAACTCGCGCCGAGCGACTTGATCTCCTCCTTCGCCGCGGGACGGACGTCTGTCGCGGAGACGCGCCCGCCGAGGCGGCGCGCGGTCGCGATGGCCTGCAGCCCGGCCACGCCGGCGCCCATGATGAAGACGTTGGCGGCGGGGATGGTGCCGGCCGCGGTCATCAGCATCGGGAAGCCGCGGTCGAAGGCGGCGGCCCCTTCCACCACCGCACGGTAGCCGGCGAGGTTCGCCTGGGACGACAGGATGTCCATGGACTGCGCGCGGGTGATGCGCGGCAGCAGCTCCATGGCATGCGCCTCGATCCCGAGGGACGCGTAGGTCGCGGCGGTGGCGGCATCGGCGCCGAGCGTGCCGATCAGGATGGCCCCGCGCGGGATCAGCGCCAGCTCATCGATGTCGCCCTCGCCGGTGCCGAGCGGCGCGCGGACCTTGAAGACGATGCCCGAACCGGCGAGTGCGGCCGCCGCATCGGGTGCGATCTCCGCACCGGCTTCGGCATAGGCGGCATCGGTGAAGCCCGAGGTGAGGCCGGCGCCGGCCTCGACCGCGACCGTGCAGCCGAGGGCGATGAGTTTCTTGGCCGTCTCCGGCGTCGCGGCCACGCGGGCCTCGCCCGCCCGGCGTTCCTTCAGAACAGCAACCCGCATGTGATGGGACCCCCCGCCAAGCAATACTGGTGGGCAATGAGCATAAGGCCAAGGGATCGGCAAGCGGCGCGGTGGCAAACCCGCCGAGGAGGCCGGGTTCAGCCTCGCTGGTGCGTGCGCAGCAGGCCCATCAGCTCCGCGGGCGAGGTCCAGTCCTCGGCCCGGTCCACAGACGCCTCGACGGTCGCGATGCCGGCAGGCGTGAGCATGGTGGCCGCCAGCTCCGCGAATTTCTCCCGCACCAGCGGCTCGGGGTCGGGGCGGAGGATTTCGCGCTTGGAATTGTCGCACGAAGCCGTCGCGGTGCGTCCGTCGCGCAGCGTGACGGTGACCCGGGCCGGGCGCAGCGCCGGGAGAGTCGCGCTCATCGCGGGGTCTTCGCTCATGTGCACGAGCTTCCGCAGGCCGGCGATGGCGGGGTCGGCCAGCGCGCTGTCGTCGATGTGGGAGAAGCCCAGGCCACCGCGGGTGATCAGCACCGCCGCCGCATGCGGGAAGGAGTATTTGGAGGCGAAGTAGTTCGGCGGCTCGGCGTTCCGCATCACCGAGCCGAAGGCGAAGGTCACCGCATCGATGCGCGCAATGTCGGACGGGGCGGGGCGCAGCTCGGCCAACGCATCGGCCAGGCTGTCGAGCATGGGGTGGATCGGGTTGCAGCAGGCATAGAAGCGGAAATAATTGTGCAGCACCTGCCAGTCCTCACCCAGGCCGGGCAGCAAGGGCGCGGGGTCGAAGCCGGTGCCGATCATCACGCCCAGCGCCTCCTCGACCGAATCCGGCTGCGCGAAGAAGCCCGCGCGCGCCATCTCCGGCGCCAGCACGCCGGCATAGCCGCCCATGCCCGCCGGCAGGTTCAGCGTGGTGGCGCCCGTGACGGTGTTGTTGTAGCTCGGCAGCATCATCACGGTGCTGGCGATGCGCATGGACAGGCTGATGCCCGGCGCGTCCAGCCCATGGAGCCGCGCCCCGGCGGCGGCGGACCCCAGCAGCGAGACCTGACCGTTCGGATGCGCCATGCGGTGCGGCGTGAAGCCGAGCCCGATGCGGGCGGCCAGCTCATAGCCCAGCACGAAGGCTTCCAGCACCTGGCGCCCGCTCGCCCCGCGCTGTTCCCCGATCGCGAGCATGGCCGGCAGGATGTGAACGGAGGCCTGCAAGCCACGCACGCCCTCCGTCATCTCGACGGCGCGGCCGGACATGCCGTTGAGCATCGCGGCGGTGCGCGGGTCCGCGGCGGGCATGCCCTTGGCGAAGACCGTCGCGCCCGTGCCCGCCGTTGGCGCGAGCCCGGCCTGCAGCGCGCCCATTTCCGGCCGCGCCGCGCCGGCCAGCATCACGCCGATGGTGTCGAGCAGGATCAGCTTTGCACGCTTCTGCACCGGCGCGGGCATGTCGCCCCACCCGGTCTTGGCGGCGAACTGCGCGAGGGTTTCGATCGCCTGGGCCATGCTCG
>JAZKFA010000155.1:2581-4261 GCA_040386655.1 Pseudomonadota bacterium
GTCAGCATCCCAATAACGAGGAGCTGACGGAAAAGGCGGCTGCGGATGGCGGCCGCGGCAATCGGCGCCCATCGGTCGATCTCCCGCCGCAGCAGCGCGGTGGCGGCCTCGGGGGTGTTGTCGGGCCACAGCTCGAAGTTCGCCGCCAGCAGGCGCTGGCGGACGACCGGCGCAGCCAGGGCGCGGGCGGCGGTCTCGCGCAGCGTCGCAACGATAGCCGGCGGCGTGCCGGCGCGGACGAACAGGATGGTCCAGGCCGCCATGTCGAAGCCGGGCACGCCCGCCTGGTTCAGGCTCGGGATGCCCGGGAGCAGCGCCGACGGCTCGGCGGTGGAGACGGCGAGGCCGCGCAGCCGCCCCTCGCGGATCAGCGGCGCGATCATCGTCGGGCTGTCGATGGTGAAGTCCAGCCGCCCCGCGACCACGTCCTGCACCGACAGCGGCGCGGAGCGGTAGGAGACGGTGGTGAACTGCACGCCCGCGAGCTGGCGCAGCAGCGCGCCGGCCATGTAGTTATTCGCGCCCGGCGTGGTCGCGCCGAAGTTCGCAGCGTCGCCGCGCGCACGCAGCCAGTCGAGCATTTCAGCCACGTTCTGCACCGGCAGCGCCGGGTTGATCGTGAGAACGAAAGGCTGGCGCGAGACGAGCGCGATTGGGATGAAGTCATCGGCCGCGTTGTGTGCAAAGCGCGGGTACATCGAATTCATCAGCGCGTGGTTGTTGGTGCCGATGTACAGCGCGTGCCCATCCGTCGGCAGGCGCTGGAAGGCGGCCGCACCCACGGTGCTGCCCGCGCCATCCATGTTCTCGACCACGATCGGCTGTCCCAGCAGCGGCGCCATCGCGTCGGCGACGATGCGGCCCACGATGTCCGTCGCACCCGCGACGGCGACGGGAATGATCAGGCGAATGGGGCGATTGGGATAGCGCTCCTGCG
This sequence comes from Pseudomonadota bacterium, assembly GCA_040386655.1. Classification (GTDB taxonomy): domain Bacteria; phylum Pseudomonadota; class Alphaproteobacteria; order Acetobacterales; family Acetobacteraceae; genus Plastoroseomonas. The sequence continues at coordinate 3,519 of JAZKFA010000155.1, forward strand.
CGGCAAGCGGCGCGCTTATCGCGGCAAGAGGGGCGGCAAGCAGCGAGCGGCGGCGCATGGCGGCATTCCTGATCGGGGATGGCAGCTTGCGCAGCAATCCCCGTGCCATCAAGAGCGCCGGGCGTTACTCCGCGACGACCCCGGGCACGCCCGCCTTGAGCAGCGCCGCACTCTGCCGCTCCGCCAGCGCCGCTTCGGAGAAGTCGGCGACCAGCTCCTGGAACAGCCGGTGCCAGTTCACCTCGGCCTTCAGGCGCAGGAAGACGCTCCCCAGGCCCACCGCGGCACGATCCATCAGCGGGAATTCGCGGGGGATCCGCACGGGGCCCGTCGCCTTCAGCCCCTTATGAACCTGCTCGGCGATCTTGCGGCCGTAGCTGAGGTCCTCGCTGTCCTGGATGGGGCGCACGCGGTCATCGAGCAGCGGCTCATAGAGGAACTTCGCCCACATGCTGAGAACGTCCATCGTCTCGCGCTTGAGGTCGCGGAAGCCCCAGATGCGATAGGCCTCGGCGGCCTTGTCCTCATCGCCGTCGCGGACCGCCTCGTACAGCATGATCACGCCGCCGACGAAGCGCGGCGGGAAGACGCGGATGGTGCCGTAGTCGAGCAGGTTGATCCCGTAGCCGTCATTCTCCGGCGCCTCGGAATGCACCTGGTAGTTGCCGAGGTGTGGGTCGCCATGGATCACGCCGTAGCGGTAGAACGGCACGTACCACGCCTTGAACAGCGCCCGCGCATAG
>JAZKFA010000155.1:4279-23893 GCA_040386655.1 Pseudomonadota bacterium
CACGCGCACGCCGGGCACGCCGTCGAGCATGATGCCGTAAAGGCGCATCTGCGCGGCCTCGCGCTTGTAGTCCAGCTCCTCGCGCAGGCGGTCCGCCATCTCGGAATAGACGTCGCCATTCTCGAGCGTGGAATCCATGCGCTGGTAGACGCTCATCGCGAGCTTGAGCTGGCGGAGGTCGGCTTCGACCACGCTCACCATGTCCGGATATTGCAGCTTGCACGCGACCGGGGTGCCGTCGAGCAGCCGCGCCTTGTGCACCTGCCCCAGCGATGCCGCGGCCGAGGCTTCGCGCCCGAACTCGGCGTAGCGCGCTTCCCAGCCGGGCCCGAGCTCCGCCGTCATGCGGCGGCGCACAAAGGGCCAGCCCATCGGCGGTGCGTTGGACTGCAGCTGCGCGAGTTCTTCCGCGTATTCCGGCGGCAGCGCATCCGGCACGGTCGAGAGGAACTGCGCCACCTTCATCAGCGGCCCCTTGAGGCCGCCCAGGATGGCCTTGAGGTCCTCGGCATGCGCGGCCTTGTCGGTCTTCATGCCCAGCAGCCGCTGGCCCGCGACACGCGCGGCGATGCCGCCGACCGCACCCGAGGTGCGCGCCATGCGCTTGAACTCGCCGAAGAAGGTGGACCGGTCCTCAGCCATCGGCACGTTCCAGCTCATCGATGAAGCCGCTGATGACGTCGAGCCCGCGCGCCCAGAAGGCGGGGTCCGTCGCGTCCAGCCCGAAGGGGGCCAGCAGGTCCTTGTGTCGCAGCGTGCCGCCGGCGCGCAGCATGGCCAGGTACTTCGCCTCGAAATCCGGCACCACTCCGTCCTGGTATACGCCGTAAAGCGCGTTCACCAGGCAATCTCCGAAGGCATAGGCGTAGACGTAGAAGGGCGTGTGCACGAAGTGCGGGATGTAGGCCCAGTAGACGGAATAATCGGGCGTGAAGTCGAAGGCCGGACCCAGGCTCTCGCGTTGCACGTCCATCCAGATCTCGCCCATGCGCTCGGGGCTGATCTCGCCGGTCTTTCGCTCGTCGTGCAGCAGGGTCTCGAAGCGATAGAACGCGATCTGGCGCACCACCGTGTTCAGCATGTCCTCCACCTTGGAGGCGAGCATGAGGCGGCGGCGGCGCGGATCCGTCTCGGCGTCCAGCAGGCCGCGGAAGGTCAGCATCTCCCCGAACACCGACGCCGTCTCGGCCAGCGTGAGCGGCGTCGAGGACATCAGGTAGCCCTGACCGGCGGCGAGGACCTGGTGCACGCCATGGCCGAGCTCATGGGCCAGCGTCATCACGTCCCGCGCGCGGCCATGATAGTTCAGCAGCAGATAGGGGTGGGCGGAGGGCACCGTCGGGTGCGCGAAGGCGCCGGAGGCCTTGCCAGGCCGCAGCGCCGCGTCGATCCAGGGCTTTTGAAAGAACCGGGCGCCGAACGAGGCGAGGTCCGGGCTGAAGGCGGCATAGCTGGCCAGCACGCGCTCGCTCGCCTGATCCCACGGGATCAGCGTGTCGTCCTGGTCGGGCAGCGGCGCGTTGCGGTCCCAGTGCTGCAGCTTCTCCAGCCCCAGCCACTTCGCCTTCATCCCGTAATAGCGGTGCGACAGGCGCGCGAAGCTGCCGCGAACGGCGGTGACGAGGGCATCGACCACCTCGTCCTCGACCATGTTCGCGCGGTTGCGCGAGGAGCCCGGGCGCGGATATTGCCGCCAGCCATCGACGATCTCCTTGTCCTTGGCGAGGACATTGGTGATCAGCGAGAACAGCCGCACGCGTTCGGAAAATGCCGCCGACACCCCCTCGGCCGCCGCCGCGCGCTTGGCGCGATCCGGGTCGGACAGACGGTTCAGCGCGTCCGAGACGGTGAGCTGCTCCCCCGACACGGTGACCTTCATCATCGCCGTGGTTTCGTCGAACAGGCGGTTCCAGGCGGAACGGCCGGTAACCTCCTTCTCGTGCAGCAGCTTCTCGGCTTCGTCGGAGAGCTGGTGCGGGCGGAACACGCGCAGGTCGCGCAGCCATGGGCGCCAATGGGCCAGCGCCTGCGAGCGCGCCAGCTTCTGCTCCAGCACCTCGTCCTCGATGCGGTTCATCTCGAGTGTGAAGAACAGCAGGTGAGAGGAAATGCCGGTGATGCGTTCCTGCATGGACCCGTAGAAACGTCCATTCGCGGCGTCCTGCGCATCGCCGGAGAAGACAAGCTGGGCGTAGCTGATGGCGCGGCCGAGGACCTCCTCCATCGCCTCATACGCCTCGATCGCCCGGGCGAGCGCGTCGCCGGACAGCTGCGCGAGCTTGCCGGCATGGGCGGAGGCGAAGGCGCGCGCGTCCAGCTCCACCCGCTCGAGATCGGCGGCCAGGCGCGGGTCGTCCGGCCCGGCATAGAGGTCGGACAGGTCCCAGACGGGCAGGGGCTGGGCAGCACCGCCGGTGGCGTCGAGGGGGGAGGGGAGCGCGCGGGGCATGGGATGGGTCACGCCCTGCATATAGCCCGCCTGCGCCATGGGCCAAGCGGTAAAGGCGCCCGTTTGCGCGCTTGCGCGGCAGCCTTGCAACTTGACAGGGTATTGCCTCGTGTTACGCACCCGGCCATTCGCTGCCTTCGGGAGAGTTCCGTTTGTCCTACCTCGTCACGGGCGGCTTCGGTTTCATCGGCTCGGCTGTCGTACGGCGCCTGCTCGCGACCACCGGCGAGACGGTCGTCAACATCGACGCCATGACCTATGCCGCGAGCCCGGCATCGCTGGCCATGCACGCCGCGGACCCGCGCCACATCCACATCAACGCCGATATCTGCGACCCCGAGGCGATGCGCGCCGCCTTCGCCGCGCACAAGCCCACGGCCGTGATGCACCTGGCCGCGGAAAGCCATGTGGACCGGTCCATCGACGGTCCGGCGGTGTTCATCCGCACCAATGTCGTGGGCACCCAGATGCTGCTGGAAGCCGCGCGGGACTATTGGAACACGCTGGATGCGCCGGCCAAGGCCGCCTTCCGCTTCCATCACGTCTCGACCGACGAGGTGTTCGGCTCGCTCTACCCCGACGACCCGCCCTTCACGCCCGAAACGCCCTACGACCCGCGCAGCCCTTATTCCGCGTCCAAGGCGGCGTCCGACCACCTGGTCCGCGCCTGGAACCACACCTACGGCTTCCCCTCCTTCGTCTCGAACACGACCAACAATTACGGGCCCTGGCAGTTCCCGGAGAAGCTGATCCCGCTGGTCACGCTCAATGCCCTCGAAGGCAAGCCGCTACCTGTCTACGGGGAGGGCACCAACGTGCGGGACTGGCTGCATGTGGACGACCATGCCGAGGCGCTGGTCCTCGCCCTGCAGCGGGGACAGCCGGGGGCGACCTACTGCGTCGGCCCGCGGCAGGAGCGCACCAACCTCGAGGTGGTGAAGGCCATCTGCGCCACGCTCGACCGTCTTCGCCCCGACCCGGCCGGGGCGCGCGAGCGGCTGATCACCTTCGTCCGCGACCGTCCCGGGCATGATTTCCGCTACGCCATGGACCCCTCCGGCGCCGAGGCCGCGCTGGGCTGGAAGCCGCGTTACGATTTCGAAAGCGGGTTGGAGCAGACAATCGGCTGGTACCTGGCCAATGAGGCCTGGTGGCGGCCGATCCGCGACAAGGCCTATGCGGGCCAGCGACTAGGGGGCAAAGCGTGAAGGGCATCATCCTGGCCGGCGGTTCCGGCTCGCGCCTGCACCCGATGACGCTCGCGGCCAGCAAGCAGCTGCTGCCGGTTTATGACAAGCCGATGGTCTACTACCCCCTTGGCACCCTGATGCTGGCAGGCATCCGCGACATCCTGGTGATCTCGACGCCCACCGACCTGCCGGCATTCCGCCGGCTGCTCGGCGATGGCAGCGCCTTCGGTGTGAAGATCAGCTACGCCGAGCAGCCCGCCCCGGACGGGCTGGCGCAGGCCTTCCTAATCGGCGCGGACTGGCTGGGCGGCGAGGCCTGTGCCTTGGCCCTGGGCGACAACATCATCTACGGCGAAGGCCTGTCGGACCGGCTGATGAGCGCCGCGGCGCATGCCGAGCGCGGCAAGGCCACCGTCTTCGGCTACCGCGTCGCGGACCCCGAACGCTACGGCGTGGCCGAGTTCGACGCGGAGGGCCGGGTGCTCTCGCTCGAGGAGAAGCCGGTGAAGCCGAAGTCGGATTGGGCGGTCATCGGGGTGTATTTCTACGACAAGCGCGTGACGGAGCTGGCGCGCCAGGTGGTGCCCTCCGCCCGCGGCGAGCTCGAGATCACCGACCTCAACGCGATCTACATGCGCGACGGCACGCTGCGGGCCGAACAGCTCGGGCGCGGCTGCGCCTGGCTCGATGCCGGCACGCCCGCCTCCCTGCTGCAGGCCGCGACCTTCGTGCAGACGGTGCAGGAGCGGCAGGGGCTGCAGGTCGGCTGCCCCGAGGAGATCGCCTTCCGCCGCGGCTTCCTGACGGCCGATGAGCTGCGGCAGCGCGGCAAGGCATTGGGCAAGACCGCCTACGGCAAGTACCTGGTCGACCTGGCGGACGGGCTGCACGCATCATGAAGATTACGCCCCAGGCTATCCCCGACGTCCTGCTGATCGAGCCGCGCCGCTTCGGCGACGATCGCGGCTTCTTCTCCGAGGTGTGGAAGCGCTCCGCGCTCGCCGCCCAGGGGTTCGACGTGGATTTCGTGCAGGACAACCATTCGCTCTCGCGCGAGGTCGGCGTGCTGCGCGGGCTGCACTTTCAGCGCCCGCCGACACCACAGGGCAAGCTGGTGCGCGTGGTGCGCGGACGCATCCTCGACGTCGCAGTCGATATCCGCGAGGGCAGCCCGACCTACGGCCAGCACGTCGCCTGCGAGCTGTCGGCCGCGGCGTGGAACCAGCTTTGGGTGCCGCGCGGCTTTGCCCATGGGTTCCTCACGCTCGAGCCCGACACCGAGGTGCTGTACAAGGTGGATGGCGAGTACGACCCCAAGACGGATGCCGGCATCGCCTGGGACGACCCCGCGCTCGGCATCGACTGGCCACTGCCGCCGGGCGGGCCTGTGCTGTCGGACAAGGACAAGCGCGCGCCGCTCCTGGCCGCTATCGCGCCGCCCTTCCCGCGCGGTTCGCTCTGATGCGGCGCATCCTGGTCACCGGGCAGGGCGGGCAGCTCGCCACGGGCCTCACGGAGGCCCTGCCGGCGCAGGGTTTCGAGGCGCTGCTGGTGGGGCAGCCGAATTTCGAGTTCGACAAGCCGGAGACGGTGCGCGCCGCCTTCGCGTCCCTCAAGCCGGATGCCGTCGTGAACTGCGCCGCCTGGACCGCCGTCGACGCCGCCGAGGATGACGAGGCCGGCGCCTTCCGCGCCAATGCGCTCGGCCCGGCGCTGCTCGGTGCGCTGAGCGCGCAGGCGGCCATCCCGCTGATCCAGATCAGCACGGACTACGTCTATGACGGGCTGAAGGGCGCGCCCTACCGCGAGGATGACGCGCCCAACCCGCTCAGCACCTATGGCCGCACCAAGCTCGCCGGCGAATGGGCCGCGCTGGCGGCGAACCCGCGGGCGTTGGTGATGCGCACCGCGTGGGTGTTCTCCCCGGTGGGCAAGAATTTCGTGAAGACCATGCTGGCTCTCGGCGCAACCCGGCCGGAGCTGAAGGTGGTCGCCGACCAGTGGGGCCACCCGACGGCCGCACCGGACCTGGCCGACGCCATCGCCGGTGTGCTGGCGCGGGTGCGGGAGACGGGCTGGCGGGAGGATTACCGCGGGGTGTTCCACTCGGTGGCGGCGGGCGGGACGAACTGGCACGCCTTCGCCGAGGCGATCTTCGCGGCCTCGGGCGGGCCGGTGCCGAAAGTGCTGCCGATCACCACGCCGGAATACCCGACCAAGGCGACGCGCCCGGTCGATGGGCGGCTGGAGCCGGCGAAACTGGCGGCAACCTTCGGGGTGGCGCTACCGAGCTGGCAGGATGGGCTGGCGCGGGTGATGGCGGTGTTGAAGGCCGCGGTATGAGAAGGATCGCAATTTTACGCTGAGAGATCGATCATCCAGCGTAGGAGCGCGGCACCTGTGCTCAGGTGCATCACTACAAGTTCTACAGGTGGCTCGGCAGCATCTTCTACCTCTTGGCCATGTCGATAAGGCTGAGAGGCGTTTATCCATTCCTTGAAAAGGAAGAGCATTCGGCGCCCTGAAGTAATTGCCGGCTCATTACCTTCATATTTTCGCTGAATGTGGGCGCCAAAGTAGCGATCAACCTCCACCGGACCGAGTCTAGCGAATGCCCCCGGATGAAGTACTTTTGCGGCGGTCTCTACCGCTGGAAACATCATCCTGATGGCTTGCTTTCCCTGGCCAGTTCGAAGATGACCGAAAGCCGCGTCAAAATCGGATCGAGCCTCCCCGAAGCGAACATCAGACAAAGCTTCGACTGTAGCATACCTATTCCTCTCAAATTCAAGATCGACCAATGGATGAACAATGCACGATTCATCTAGACGATACGCGAGGTTTTCCTCTGAAATAACCGCTGATATAGTATTTTTCCACTGCAAATTTTGCATTTTATAGCCTGTTGACAATAAGACGTCGCTGACAAGCGTTATTGCGTCCAGTACATCCCTAAGCTCAGACTTATCAAAAAAAGTTGCAATTCGAACTCCAGTATTCGGATTATAGGGCAAAGAAATTCCGAGACGAGACGTAAGAGCATCAATAAATATGTACCGTTTATCGAACGGAATAATATTTTGGGCATAGGCTCCAAGTCTTTTTCGGAATCTAGCACTATCCTGGCCCGACTTTCCTCGGTCGATATATAGTTGACTATAACGAGACATAAATTCTCCCGAGTCGGCTCACTGATTGGTGGTCGAATGATATTGGATACTTCGGGAAACTCCACGCGGGATCATCATGAAAGCTCAAAGAGCAGCTTCGGAAACTCGCCGCAGCCGGGAACGTTAACAGAACACCACCTCTTCCGGAGACCGCCCGATGTCCGACGACAATGCCCCCGCCAATCCCAAATCCGACCCCGATCCGAACTCCAATGCGATCAAGGACCCCGACGACTGGACCACCGGCGACGAGCCGATGACCGGCGCCCAGGCGAGCTACCTCAAGACGCTCTCGGAGCAGGCGAAGGAACCCTTCGACGCAAACCTGACCAAGGCCGAGGCGTCCAAGCGCATCGATGAGCTGCAGGCGCTCACGGGGCGGGGGCGGTGAGGAAAAATGGAGCGGGCGAGGGGAATTGAACCCCTGACATTCAGCTTGGGAAGCTGACGTTCTACCTCTGAACTACGCCCGCGCCGGAACGCCATTCACTACCCCAGGCTTGCATCCCGGGCAAGGCGCGCGCTACACCGACCGGGCACGGCGCAAGCCGCGCCCTCGCGATTTGTCCGGCCTGCTTGCGGCGAGGTAAAACAAGCGCGCTAAACGGCCGTGGGGCAGCAATGCCCCCGCCCCGCACGGAGGGGCCGGACGCCCGTATTCTGTCGCAGGTGTCCCGCATGTCCGATCGCCCCGCCTATCGCCCCGCCACCCAGCTGGTCCATGGCGGCCAGATGCGCAGCAATTTCGAGGAGACGGCCGAGGCGCTCTACCTCACCTCCGGCTTCGTCTACGAAAGCGCGGAACAGGCGGAGGCCACCTTCGCCGGCACCGTCCAGCACTACCAGTATTCCCGCTTCGGCAACCCTACCGTCTCCATGCTCGAAGCGCGCCTGGCCGCGCTTGAAGGGGCGGAGGCGTGTCGCGCCACGGCCACCGGCATGGCGGCGGTGCATGCGACGATGCTGTCGCACCTCAAGACCGGGGAGCGGCTGGTCGCCTCGCGCGCGCTGTTCGGCTCCTGCCACTGGATCGTCTCCACCCTGCTGCCGCGCTACGGCATCGAGGCCGAGTTCGTCGATGGCGGCGACCTCGCGCAATGGGAGCGTGCGCTGTCCAAGCCGGCCGCGATGGTGCTGCTGGAGACGCCGTCCAACCCGATGCTGGAGATGGTGGACCTACGCGCCGTGTGCGAGCTCGCGCACCAGGCCGGCGCGCTGGTGGTGGTGGACAATGTCTTCGCCACGCCGCTGCTCCAGCGACCAATGGAGTTCGGCGCCGACATCGTCGTCTATTCCGCCACCAAGCATTTCGACGGGCAGGGCCGCGTGCTCGGCGGCGCGATCCTCGCGAAGCAGGCTTGGGTAAACGACGTGCTGCAGCCCTTCATCCGCAACACCGGCCCCTCGATCAGCCCGTTCAACGCCTGGACGATCCTCAAGGGGCTGGAGACGCTGCACCTGCGCGTGCCCGCCATGTGCCGCTCGGCGGCCGCCATCGCGGACATGCTGGCCGAGCACAAGGCGATCGACCGCGCGCTGTACCCCTTCCGCGCCGACCATCCGCAACAGGCGCTGGCAATGAAGCAGATGGGTGCGGGCGGCACGCTCGTTACCTTCGACGTGAAGGGCGGCAAGCTCGCGGCCTTCCGCGTGCTCAACGCGCTGCGGCTCATCCGCGTGTCGAACAACCTCGGTGACTCGAAGTCCCTCGTCACGCACCCCGCCACCACGACGCATATGCGCGTGGGTGCGGAGGAGCGCGCGCGCCTGGGCATCGGCGACGGCACCATCCGCCTCTCCGTCGGGCTCGAGGATGTGGGCGACCTCATCGAGGATCTGGCGATCGCTCTGGAACAAGCGTGAGGCCAAGGCTTTACACGCGCCCCTCTCCGGTCCTTTGATCGGGGCCGAGGAGCAGCGCATGGCCCGCCAGGATGCCTTCGTCGCATTGACGCGCAACATCCGCGTGACGGTCCGCGCCTTCTACCTCGCGGACCAGTCGGAGCCGGAGATCCGCCGCTATGTTTGGGCCTACCGCGTCACCATCGCCAATGAGGGGAAGGAGACGGTGCAGCTGGTCCATCGCACCTGGATGATCACCGATGCGCTGGGCCGCACCCAGCGCGTGCACGGGACCGGCGTGGTCGGCGAGCAGCCGGTGCTCGAGCCGGGCGAGAGCTTCGAATACACCTCCGGCACCCCACTCGCGACGCCCTCGGGCTTCATGCACGGCCACTACCACATGATGGTGCGTGCAAGCGGGGAGAGCTTCAACGCAATGATCCCGGCCTTCAGCCTGGACAGCCCGCATGCGGCGAGCGATCGGCTGCATTGAGACGGGTTGCGCACCCGCGCGGCGCCCCCACTTCACAAACCGGCAAGGCGCAGCAACGCGGCGGGACGTTCCCGGCCGCACCAACGCCATAGGAACCCATGGACGTGAACATCCAGACCCCGAAGTCCCCGATCGACAGCGCGCTCGCGAGTGCAGAGCCGCGGCCGAGCCGCGAGGAGGCCGAGGCCGCCGTCCGCACGCTGCTGCGCTGGAGCGGCGACAATCCCGCGCGCGAAGGCCTGATTGACACTCCCGCCCGCGTCGTCCGTTCCTACGAGGAGTTCTTCGACGGCTACGAGACCGACCCCGTCGAACTTCTCGCGCGCTCCTTCGAGGAGACGGATGGCTATGACGAGATGGTCGTGCTGCGCGACATCCGCCTCGAGAGCCATTGCGAGCACCACATGGTGCCGATCATCGGCAAGGCGCACATCGCCTACCTGCCCGCAGGGCGCGTCGTCGGCATTTCCAAGCTCGCCCGTGTGCTCGAAGTCTATGCGAAGCGCCTGCAGATCCAGGAAAAGCTGACGGCCCAGGTGGCCAACACCATCAACGACGTGCTCAAGCCCAAGGGCGTGGCGGTCGTGATCGAGGCAGCGCACCAGTGCATGACGACGCGCGGCGTCCACAAGCCGGGCGTGACGATGGTGACCAGCCGCATGCTCGGCGCCTTCCGCGACGACGGCTCGACGCGGCGGGAATTCATGGCGCTGATCCAGGGCAGCCGCGGCGTCGCCGAGGCGTGACCCTCCGCGGCCCTTGGCCGGCCGGCTAGCGGGGCAGGACTTCCTGCTCCACCGGCTCCGGGGCAGGGGCCGCCCGTTCGGTGTCCATCAGGGCGGCGCGCAGGTTGCGGCGCACCTGGAACTCGAATTCCACATTCAGGTCGGCCATGGACTGGCGGATGATGGCGTCGGCGTTGCGCGAACGCTCGGCATCGCTGCCGGCAGGCTGGGTCATGTCGCGGCGGACTTCGGCCTCGGCGAAGCCGCGGAGTTCGCCCTCGCTGCTGCGCAGCTCAAGCCGGCACCGGAGGACGCAGTCCAGCCGCTCCGTGCCGCCGCTGAACAGCCCGCTGCCGGAGGCCGGGCGACGCGTGAGCAGGGCCGTCTGCACCATGAACCGCGCGAGACCGTCCCGGCCATTCGCCGAAAGCCGCTCCTCGGCCATCGCGAGCATTGCCTGGGCGGGGCTGATCGGGCTGGGCGCCTGGGCGCCGATGCGAGGACCCGGCGACGCCGGCGCGATGTCCAGCGCGGCGACGTCGAGGCGCAGCGGCGTCAGGTGGCGATAGCTCGGCGGGCCGGAAGTCGCTGGCGGCGCCGTGTCGCGCCCCGCGCAAGCGGCGCTTAGGAACACGAGGCCAAGGGCAGAACGCCGTCCGTATGCCGTCATCCGAGCTCTCCGTATCGCGCTCTCAATGCGTGGCACACGGGGTTTTGTCGAGGCTTGGGCGATGGCTCAGCCCTTCTTCGGGGGCGCGGCAGGCGCCGGACGCATTGGCGAGGAGGCGCCGGCCGCGGGCTTCGGCTTCTCCTGCTTGGGCTTCTTGGCCTCGCGATTGCTCTTCTTCTGGCCCTTGGCCATGGACGACTCCTGTCAGGTTGGGCGGCGGCTCAGACCCGGCGCGGGCCGAGCAGCCAGACGAAGGTCAGCACCGCGAGCTGTCCCACCAGCACCATGTCCAGCACGCCTTTCCGCTGCGGGCGGGCCAGGTGCTCCGCGCGGGTGCGGCGGCGCTCGGACAGGCGCGCGGCGTCGCGTTGCCTGGCGCGATACCCAGGCATTCCCTGGGGCTCCTCGCGGGCCGGGCTGATGGTCTCGGCAAGAATGTCGTTCTCGGTGCTGCTCATACTGGTCTCCTCCGCGGAGGAAAGAACGTCGTGCGCGGCGAGTTGGCTTGCGAGGGGCCACAAGCGCACCTTTTTGTGCGCCGCGCCAGGGCTGCCCCTTGCTCAGGCATGAACGCGCCTCAGGGCCAGCGCGCCTCCGGCGGCAGCGACATGAGGATCGCCTCGACATTGCCGCCCGTCTTGAGGCCGAAGATGGTGCCGCGGTCCTGCAGCAGGTTGAACTCCACGTAGCGCCCACGACGGACCAGCTGGTGATCGCGTTCCGCCTCGGTCCAGGGCTCATGCATCCGGCGCCGGATGATGGCGGCGTAGCTGTTGAGGAAGGCGCGGCCGACATCTTGCGTAAAGGCGAAGTCCGCGGCGCGGTCGCCGGTGTCCAGGTAGTCGTAGAAGATGCCGCCCAGGCCGCGCGTCTCACCACGGTGGGGCAGGAAGAAGTACTCGTCGCACCATTTTTTGAAGCGCGGGTAGTAGGCCGGGTCATGGGCGTCGCAGGCCTGCTGGAAGCCGGCGTGGAAGCTCGCCGCATCCTCGAGCGAATGCGCGGCGGCGAGGTCCATCGGCGTGAGGTCGCCGCCCCCCCCGTACCAGGCCTTCGAGGTGACGATGAAGCGCGTGTTCATGTGCGCCGCCGGCACGCGCGGGCTGCGCATGTGCGCGACAAGCGAGATGCCGGTGGCGAGGAAGCGCGGGTCGGCATCGGCGCCGGGGATCTGCTTGCGGAACTCGGGCGAGAACTCGCCGAATACGGTCGAGACGTTGACACCCACCTTCTCGAACACGCGGCCCTTCATCACGCCCATGACGCCGCCGCCGCCGCCGTCGCGCTGCCAGGGCGTGCGGGTGAAGCGGCCCGGCGGCATGCCGGCATGGGGGCCCGACTCCAGCGCATCCTCGATCGCCTCGTACTCGGCGCAGATCAGGTCGCGCAGCTGCTCGAACCAGGCGCGGCTGGGCGCGACGCCGGGATGGTCGGCGGGGGCGGCGGCGGCCGCCTGGGTGTCAGGCATGGGGGAATCCTTCACGCGGTTGAGGCTATAAGGACGCGGACTGACGCAGTTGAAGCAAATGCAACGTTTCTCGTGTGGTGCGGCACATTGCCACCTTACGTTTCGCACCCTTATAAGGCGCGGGCGCAAGCTTGGCAGCGCGGTTCGGCGCATGAGCGCCCCGCGACGCCTGGATGGAAGGACAGATCTCCCATGGCCGATATGGCGACACCTCCTGGCACGGCGCCTGACGCCGGCGGCCGCAGGGATTTTCTGACGCTGGCGACCACCGCCTTCACGGCGGTTGGTGTCGGTGCCGTCGTCTGGCCGTTCATCGCCTCGATGAATCCCTCGCGCGACGTGCTCGCGCTTGCGACCACCGAGGTGGACTTGGCACCCGTGGCGCTTGGACAGGCCATCACCGTGATGTGGCGCGGCAAGCCGGTCTTCATCCGCCACCGCACGCCCGAGAACGTCACGGCCGCACGCGCCACGCCACTGTCCGAGCTGAAGGACCCCGCAACCGACCAGTCCCGCGTCCAGAAGGATGAATGGCTGGTGGTGATCGGCGTCTGCACGCATCTGGGCTGCGTGCCGCTGGGCCAGAAGTCCAACGACCCCCGCGGCGAATATGATGGCTGGTTCTGCCCCTGCCACGGCAGCCACTACGACCCGTCGGGCCGCATCCGGAAGGGCCCCGCGCCGGTGAACCTCGAGGTTCCGACGTACACCTTCACATCCGACACCAAGATCCGCATCGGCTGAGCAGAGGCAACCACCATGTCCATCGGTCTGCACAAGAGCGAATTCAGCAATCCCGTGATCCGGTGGGTGGATAGCCGCCTGCCGATCTTCACGATGATGCAGAAGGAGTACGGGACCTTCCCGACTCCGCGCAACTTCAACTACTTCTGGAACTTCGGCGCGCTCGCCATGGTCACGCTTATGATCATGATCCTGACCGGCGTGTTCCTGTCGATGAACTACACGGCGCACACGGTCTACGCCTTCGATTCCGTCGAGCGCATCATGCGCGACGTGAACTACGGCTGGCTGCTCCGCTACGTGCACGCCAACGGCGCCTCGATGTTCTTCATCGTGGTCTACATCCACATCTGGCGCGGCATGTACTACGGCTCCTACAAGGCGCCGCGCGAACTGCTCTGGATGCTGGGCGTGGTCATCTTCCTGCTGATGATGGCGACCGCCTTCATGGGCTACGTGCTGCCCTGGGGCCAGATGTCCTTCTGGGGCGCGACGGTCATCACCAACCTGTTCTCCGCCTTCCCCATCGTGGGCAGCCATATCGTGACCTGGCTGTGGGGCGGCTTCAGCGTGGACAACCCCACGCTCAACCGCTTCTTCTCGCTGCACTACCTGCTGCCCTTCGTGATCGCGGGCGTGGTGTTCCTCCATATCGCCGCGCTGCACATCACCGGGTCGAACAACCCGCTGGGCATCGACCCCAAGGGGCCGCAGGACACCATCCCCTTCCATCCCTACTACACGTCCAAGGACAGCGTCGGGCTGGTGGTCTACTTCATCGTCTTCGCGATCCTCGTCTTCTTCATGCCGAACTATCTCGGCCACCCCGACAACTACATCCCGGCGAACCCGATGGTCACGCCGCCGCACATCGTGCCGGAGTGGTACTTCCTGCCCTTCTACGCGATCCTTCGCGCAGTGCCGGACAAGCTCGGCGGCGTGGTGCTGATGTTCGGCTCGATCCTGGTGCTGTTCGTGCTGCCCTGGCTCGACGGCTCGCCGGTCCGCTCGATGCGGTTCCGCCCTGTGGCGCGCATCGCCTTCGCCCTATTCACGCTGAACTTCTTCGTCCTGCTCTATGTCGGCGGCAAGCCGGCCGAGGAGCCCTACGTGACGATCAGCCGCATCGCGACGGCCTACTACTTCGCCTATTTCCTGGTGATCCTGCCGCTGCTCGCTCGCCTCGAACGTCCCTTGCCGCTGCCCGAGAGCATCGCCCGTGCCGTACTGGGCCGTGGCGGCGGACCGATCCCCATGGCGGCCACCGCCAAGCCGATGGAGAAGGCGTAATGCGCATGCTCAAGACACTTGCGCTGCTCGCGGCCGTTGCCGTCGCACCGGCGGCCCATGCGGCGGGCGAGGCGATCGCTCTGCCCGAGACGCGCTTCAGCTCCGACGGCATGTTCGGCACCTTCGACCGTGCTTCGACCCAGCGCGGCTTCCAGGTCTATCGCGAGGTCTGCGCGAACTGCCATTCGATGCGACTGCTATCCTACCGCAACCTGCTCGAGATCGGGCTGACCGATGAGCAGGTGCGCGCCGTCGCCGCCGACGTGCAGGTGCAGGACGGCCCGAACGACGAAGGCCAGATGTTCGAGCGCCCCGGCCGCCCGTCCGACCGCTTCCGCCGGTCCTTCGCCAACGACGCCGCCGCGCGCGCGGCGAACAATGGCGCGCTGCCGCCGGATTTCTCGGTCATCACGAAGGCCCGCGAGGGTGGAGCCCGCTACATCCACGCCCTGCTCGTCGGCTATGAGGATCCGCCGGCCGGCTTCGCGATGGGCGAAGGGATGTACTACAACCGCTACTTCCCCGGCCACCAGATCGCCATGGCGCCGCCGCTGAACCCGGACCAGGTCGAATACGCCGACCGTACCGCGGCGTCGGTGGACCAGATGGCGCGCGACGTCGCCCTGTTCCTCCACTGGGCCGCGGAGCCCGAGCTTGAGCAGCGCCGCCAGATGGGCGTGAAGATCGTGCTGTTCCTTGGCGTGCTCGGCGTCCTCGCCTACGGCGTGAAGCGCCGCATCTGGGCCGATCTGCATTAATTCGAGGCCGAGTTTCGGCCTCGAATTAATGCGGTTTTTGTGCCCTCAAGCGCCGGGCGCGCGCTCAGCGCGCTTGGCTCGCTGCATTAGCAGCGCCGGCCTTTCGGCCGGGCGGCGCGCGGAAGCGCGCCGCAGGGTGACGTATCAATGGTCACGACCGCGATCTGCGCACAGCCGTTTATTGGACAGCTCGGGGCGCGCTCTCTCGCGCGCTCCGCGAGCCCGAAGGGGCGAACGCCGGCGCAGCTTCGCGAACAGTGCGAACAGGATCGCGTCGTAGGTGATCTTCAGCACGGTGCAGGCCACGAACGGCGCCGCGTCCCACCCCTGCGCCATCATCCACCCCGCGATCGCCGGCCCGGCTGCGCTCGCTAGGCTGCGCGGCACCGCGGTAAAGCTCGCGGCCGCGACGCGCTCCGCCGGCGTCACCACCGCCATCACGTAGGAGGAGCGGGCCGGAACATCCATCTGGGTCAGCAGTGCGCGCACCAGCAGGAAGCCCAGCGCGAGCCAGAGATCGTCGCAGAACACAGCGATACCAAGGCACAGGCTCGCCGGCGCATGCGTCCAGACCATGGTGTTCACCAGCCCGATGCGGCGCCCAAGCCAGGCAGCCACCGGCATCGACGCGGCCGCGAGCAGGCCGGTGGCGAAGAAGAACGCCCCCGCCTCGGCCACCGACAAGCCGAACTTGCGGAACAGGAACAAGGCCAGCAGCGCCTGCACCGCCAGGCCGCCGGCGAAGCTGTCCAGGCTGAACAACGCCGCCAACCGAAACACCACCGCGCGCGATGGTCCCAGCCTTCCATCCGCCACCTCGCCCATCGCGGCGCGCGGCAGCCCGGCATAGGCCAGCCCCACGGCGCACCCCAGAGCCGCATAGGCCAGGAAGGCGCTGCCCAGCCCGATGCCGAGCCATTCGGGCACACCGACTGCGAGCGACCCCAGCGCAGCCGCCAGCGCCCCCACGAGCGAATACAGCGCGAAGACATGCGTCCGCCGGGCCGACGGCGCCTTGGCCAGCACCGCATGCTCCAGCGGCATGAACAGGCTCGCGCCCCCTGCGGTGGGATTGATGGTGCCGAGGAGTGCCACCAGCGCGATCAGCGCGAAGCTCTCCGCCGTCGCATAGCCGATGCCGGTCGCCGCCATCAGCGCCGCGCCGCCGAGCAGCATCGGCCGCACAGGGAAGCGCCCGCCATACAACCCGATCGCGAGCGTAACCGCGGCCGAGCCGAGCAGCGCGAGTGTGGCCACCATGCCGATCTCGGCCGGGCCGTAGCCCAGCGCGGTCAGGTGCGCGGGCAGCAGCACCGCTGCCGCCCCATCGCCGAAATCGCGCAAGGCCCGCGCCCGGTAGACCGGCGCGAAGGACACGCTGCCTCTATTCGAGCCGCGCGCCGGAGATGCGCACGACCTCGCGCCACATCGGGCGTTCGCGTGCTGCACGCTCCGCCGCCACGGCGGGCGTGGTCCACAGGCAGCGCGCGCCGGTACGCAGGAAGCGATCCTGGACGGCAGGGTCGTCGAACACCTCCTTCATCGCGGCGTTCAGGCGCTGGATGATGGGCGCCGGCACGCCGGCCGCGGCCCCCATCGCGCACCAGCTGGTGACGACGAAATCGGGCACGCCCGCCTCCGCCATGGTGGGCACGTCCGGGAGCGTCGGCCAGCGCTCCGCACTCGTCACCGCAAGCGCGCGCATCTGCCCGCCCGCGATGGTCGGGACGTAGCTCGCGAGGTTGTCGAGCGCGAAGTTCACGTCACCCGACAGCATCGCGGGGATGGTCTGCGCCGCGCCGCGGAAGGGTACGTGCGTGCCTTCGATCCGCAGGCGATTGGTGAACATCGACCCCGACAGATGCGGCGTGGTCCCCACGCCGGGCGAGCCGTAGGTGACACCGTTCGGCCGCGCCCGCGCCCAGGCGATGAATTCCGCCATGGTGCGTGCGGGCACGTGCGCCGCGGGCACTGCGAAGACATTGGGCAATTCCCAATGCATCGAGATCGGCTGGATGTCGCGCTCGGGGTCGTAGGGCAGGCGGGCGTAGAGGTACTGGTTGATCGACCAGCCACCGACCGTGATGGGCCCGATCGTGTAGCCGTCCGGCGTGGATTTCGCGATCGCGTCATGGCCGATATTGCCGCCGGCGCCGGGCCGGTTTTCCACCACGCAGGGCTGGCCGAGCTTCTGGCTCATCTGCTCGCACAGGAGACGGCACAGCACGTCCGTGGAGCCGCCTGGCGGCCAGGGCACCACCACGCGCACGGGACGCTCGGGATAGGCGCCCTGCGCGCGTGCCAGGCCGGGGGCGAGGGCGGGCAGCGCCAGCGAGGTGGCAAGTAGGGTGCGGCGCGTTGGCTGCATGAAGGGCGTTCTCCTGTGGAAGCGGCCGAGGATAGGGCCATTCCCCGGACGCCTCAAACGCGACCCCGGCTCAGCGCCTGAGTGCACCCTCTAGTAGAAAAACCGCTCCTCAACGATTTTGCCGTCGCGGACGGTGTACAGGCCCACCTCGGTCATCTGCATCCGCTGGCCGGTGCTCTTGGGCGTCACGTCCATCGAGAACTGCAGCGCGAACTGGTCGCCGTTCACGTAGGGCCCCTCGGTGGTCGCCGAGTGGACCTCGTGGTTTTCATACCACCAGGCGGACTTCCCCTCGACGGCCGGGCGGCCCTTTATGTTCGCCATCGGCCCGTCCATTGCCTCGATGCTCACGATGTCATCGGACCAGAACCGCTTGCCGGCCTCTTCGTGCCGGCCCTCCTTGCACAGGCTAGCGACGGCTTGCGCGACCGCTTTGGTATCCATCATGGGGTCCTCCTGCTTCGGAGGCGGGAGGGTGCAGCCGCCTGCGTGACAATCGCAAGCGCGGCTTGACCGGGCTGGCGCGCCCTGCGAGCAATTCCCCTTTACCCCCTTCGCAAAGGTCGCTCATGCCCAGCCCGCCCAGGCATTTCCTGGAACTGATGGACCACGACGCAGAAACCCTGCGCCGGATGGTCGATCTCGGCGCCTTGGCCAAGCGCGGGGGGATCGAGGGCAAGCCGCTCGCGGGCAAATCCATCGCGCTCATCTTTGAAAAACCTTCCACCCGCACCCGCGTGTCTTTCGAAGTCGGCATCCGCCAGCTCGGCGGCGACGCCATCATCCTCTCCGGCAAGGAGATGCAGCTCGGCCGCGGCGAGAGTGCGGCCGATACCGCGCGCGTCCTGTCGCGCTACGTCGATGCGATCATGCTGCGCACCGATTCCGTGGCGAAGCTGCGCGAACTCGCGGAGCACGCGACCATCCCGGTCATCAACGGCCTGACCGACGTGTCGCACCCGTGCCAGCTGATGGCCGACGTGATGACCTTCGAGGAACAGCGCGGACCCATCGCGGGGCAGGTCGTCGCCTGGACCGGCGACGGCAACAACGTCGCGCAGAGCTTCATCCAGGCCGCCGCGCGCTTCGACTTCACCCTGCGCATCGCGACGCCCCCCGAACTCGCCCCACCCGCGCAGCTGGTGGATTGGGCGCGGAAGGCGGGGGCGCGGATCGAGCTGACCTCGGACCCGCACGCCGCCGTTGCCGGCGCGCGCTGCGTGGTCACCGACACCTGGGTCTCGATGTCCGACGAGACCGAGGGCGAGGTGCGCAACCGGCACAACCTGCTCGCGCCCTACCAGCTCAACGCCGCCCTGCTGGAGGGCGCGGCGTCGGACGCCATCGTGATGCACTGCCTGCCCGCCCATCGCGGCGAGGAGATCACCGAGGAGGTGATGGAGGGCCCGCAAAGCGTGGTCTTCGACGAGGCCGAGAATCGGCTGCACGCGCAGAAGGGCGTGCTGCTCTGGGCGCTCGGCCTGGCGTGACGTGATGCGCTTGGCTGCGCCACGCACGCCTCTGCATGGTGTGCCCTCAATGGCGTCGTGCCACTGGCAAGCCCTCGGCGTAATACGGGGCCTAAAATCGCGTGGCTTGCCGCAATAGCGGCATTCGCGCTTCTGCGCTGGCGGAACGGGCGAAGAGTGCCGGGTGGCGGGTCTGGGACGAGACGCACCGCCCTGGAATTCCGCGACGGAGCGAACCATCTGCGTGAGCACATCGAGGTGCGGAAGCGTTGGCGCGGGCTGCCCGCCGGCGTAGCCTGGACGCGCCGCCACATGGAAAGCCCCAGCCGACTTGCCCGACCCCACCTTGCCGTCCGCAACGCCGGACTTCCTGAACCATGACCGCGCGCCAGTGCCCGACATTGTCGTGGCGCGCGGCCTCATTCCATTCCGCCTGCGCGACCGGCCCGTGCGCGGGCGGCTGGTGCGGCTCGGCCCGCTCGCGCACGCGCTGCTGACGCGGCACGAGAACAGCCCCGGCGTGACGGCACTGCTTGGCCAGGCCCTGGCACTGACCGCCGGGCTGGCGGCGGCGCTGAAGTTCCGAGGCTCGTTCAGCCTGCAGGCAAAGGGGGACGGGCCCGTCACCATGCTGCTCGCGGACTGCACCGACACCGGCGCGCTGCGCGGCTATGCGCGTGCCGATGCCGAACGCCTCGCGGATATGGACGGTGCGGGCGCGATGCTCGGCAAGGGCTACCTCGCCTTCACCTGCGACCAGGGGCCGGACATGGACCGCTACCAGGGCATCGTGCCGATCGAGGGCGATACCCTCGCCGCGATGAGTGACACCTACTTCCGCACCTCCGAGCAGCTACGCACGCATGTGCACCTGGCCGCCGCGGAGACGCCGGCCGGCTGGCGCGCGGCCGCCTTCATCATGGAGCACGTGGCATCCGATGGCGGCATCGCTGCCCCCGAGGATGCCGAGGAAGCCTG
>JAZKFA010000156.1:0-6999 GCA_040386655.1 Pseudomonadota bacterium
AAGGCGAGGCCGTGGCCAGGTGTCTCCGGCGCGGTGATGAACCCGTCCACGATGGCGGGATGGGAGACCCAGACATCGTCCAGCAGCCCCATCTGCTCCGCCCAGGACGCGTTGGGGATGCTCGCCAGCAGGTGCACGTTCAGTTCCGGGAACAGATGCGGCGCGATGGTCATGCCCCAGGTATCCGCCACGGTCGCGATCTTGCGCAGTTCGGTGAAGCCGCCGCGCATCGGATCGGGCTGCAGGATCGGCAGGCGTGGATTTTCGAGGAACGGCTTGAGGTCGGCGCGGCCGAAATGCGTCTCGCCGCCGACGATGCGCATGTCCAGCGCCTCGGCGCAGCGGATGTAGCCGGCGTAGTCATCCGGCAGCACGGGTTCTTCCAGCCAGTAGACGTCGTATTCCGCCATCCGGTGCCCCGCATGGATCGCGACCTCGGCGGACCAGCCCATGTTCACGTCGATCATGATCTCGATCTCCGGCCCGAGCGCCTCGCGCATGCGGCGGACATTGTCGGCATCGGTGCGCCAGTCGCCGATATGCGCGACCTGCATCTTGATCGCCTTGTAGCCCTGGCGGACGAAGTGCTGCGCCTTCGCGATCATCCCATCGCCCCGGAGGTCGCGGAAGCAGCCGCTGCCATAGGCGGGGATCTTCCCGTTCACATGACCCCAGAGCCGGTGCAGCGGCATGTCAGCGGCCTTGCCGACGATGTCCCACAGCGCGATGTCGATGGCCGACTGCGCCATCATCGTCACGCCGCCGCGCCCGCCGGTGACGGTGGAGCGCCAGAGGTCCTGCCAGATTCCCTCCACCGCCGTGGCGTCGCGGCCGATGATCCGCGGTGCCATGGCATCCTCGATGCAAGCGGCGATGGACCGATGCAGCGGCAGGTTGAGCAAATGCAGGTAGCCCATGCCGGTGATGCCCGACGCGGTGGTGATGTCCACCACGACCAGGTCGCGCGTCGGCCCCAGCGGATGGCCCTTGAGCCAGGGATCCTCCGGCCAGGGCATGCGCAGCAGCGTGGTGTTGACGGCTCGGATGGTGAGGTCGTGCATTCGGGAATTCCTCCTCAGGTGAGCGGGCCGCCGAGCCAGCGGGCATAGGCCGGGCGCGCGCTGATGGCCGCGAACCATCGCTCGAAATGCGGCAGGCTGGCCTTGCCCTCGACCGGCACGCCGAACCAGCGGCTGGCATAGGCGCCGAGCACGACGTCGGCGAGGGTCAGCGCCTCGCCCTCGATGAAGCTGCGGCCATCGGACAGGCGCGCATCGATGATGGCCCAGCAGGCGCCGGACTCCGCGACCGACTTCGCCACCACCGCCATGTCGCGTTGCTCAGGCGGGGTGCGGATGAAGCCCCAGAACATCATGCGCTCGGCGGCACTCAGGGTGGAGAGTTGCCAGTCCATCCAGCGATCCACGCTGGCGCGCGCGGCAGGGGCGGCGGGGTAGACGGCGGTCCCGGCCTCGCCGGCGATCATGGCCAGGTAGCGCAGGCAGGAATTGCTCTCCCACAGCACCATCTCGCCATCGACGATGGTGGGGATGCGGCCGTTGGGATTCATCGCGCGGTAGTCGGGCGTGTTCACCACGCCATGCTCCATGCCGGCGTCACGGCGTTCGTAGGGCATGGCCAGCTCATCGAGCAGCCACAGCACCTTGCGCACATTCACCGAATTTGTGCGGCCATAGAGCATCAGCATGGCGAACCCTCCCCGGTTGAGAGCCTAGACCGGGTTGGTCGAATGCCCAATCGGGGGTCAGAGGGTGGGCGGCTGCGATGGCGCGAAGCGTGCCTTCAGGGGGATGGCGGCCAGCGACAGAGCCGCGAGCGCACCAAGCGCGAGCAGGATTTCGGTTGTGAAAATGCTGCCGAGATCCAGCGCGCCACCGCTGTCGAGCGTGCGCCCCAGCCCCGCCCCGGACAGGCTGAAGACCGCCGTCCCCGGCATGATCCCAAAGAAGGTCGTCAGCGCGAAAACCCGCAACTTGATGCCGGCGAAGGCGGGCACGATGTTGACTAGCAGGAAGGGAAACAGCGGCACCAGGCGCAGCACCAGCAGGTAGGACCAGGCGTTGCGCCGCAACCCAGCGACAAGCAGCTTCGCGCGGGGCCCGAAGCGTTCCAGCGCATTGGCGCCGAACACCGCCCGCGCGGTGGAGAAGATGATCACCGCCCCGATCGTCGCGGCCGCCACCGTCAGCAGCGTGCCGGCCACGGCACCGAACAGGAACCCGCCGGTCAGTGTCAGCAGCGCGGCGCCAGGCATCAGCAGAACCGTGGCCAGCACATAGCCGCCGACATAGCCCAGCGCGGCTAGCACCGGGTTCGCCGCCACCCAGGCGGTCAGCGTGCCGCGCACGCGGCGCAGCGTGTCCAGCGTCAGCACGTCCGCCACCCCGCTGAACCGGATGGCGATGATCAGCACGATGATCGCCGCCACCACCCAGATACGGCGGTCGCGCAGCAGGCGGGCGGCGATGCTAGGCATGGCGGACTCCGGATAAGGCAATGGCGCTACGGCGCAGGGGTGCGCGCGGTTTCAAATCGCCAGGGGCTCGCCCCCTCGATCGCGGGGTCCAGCGCCAGGCGATGCTCCAGCGGCGGGAAGGCGCGGCTGCGGCAATCCTCCCGCGCGCAGAGCCTGCACGACAGGCCGATGCCGACGCGCGCGGCCTCGAGGTCCAGCCCATCGGCATAGACGAGCTCCGGCGCGCGGGCGATGTCGCAGCCCATGGCCACGACATGCACCGGCGCGGGTTCGCCCCAGCGCGGGGCGGGGCCGGTCACGCTCTGCGCGAAGCACAGGAAGGTGGCCCCGTCAGGCAGTTCCGCGACCTGCACGCGCAGCGTCCCGGGTGTCGCGAAGGCGTGGTGCACGATCCATTTCGGGCAGGACCCGCCGAAGCGCGCGAAGGGGAATCCCGCAGCCGAAAAGCGCTTGTCCACGTTGCCCGCGGGATCGACGCGGAGGAAGAAGAACGGCACCCCCCGCGCGCCGTCGCGCTGCAGGGTGGAAAGGCGGTGGCAGGCCTGCTCGAAGCTCACGCCGAAGCGCGCGGCCAGCGCCTCCACATCGTGCCGCAGCGAACGCGCGGCGGCGAGGAAGGGCGCATAGGGCATCAGCAGCGCGCCGGCGGCGTAGTTCAGCAATCCGATGCGGATGATGGATGCGGCCTCAGACGAAGTCGGCGCATGCGGGGCCAGCGCCTCCTCCACCGCCTCCCGCGCTTCGAGCAGCATGAGGCAGAAGGCCATGTGGAAGCCGCGGCTTTCGCGCGGCAGCGATTCCGAAAGCATCAGGCTGCGCGTTGCCGCCTCGTGCCGGCGAAGCGCGCCGTCGAAAGGGCCGACGATGATGCGCAGCCCGTGTTTGCCGCGCAGCCGCTCGGCGATGGCGTGGTTGAGCTCGGCAGGGCTCGCGCCGATCTCGCGGCCGATGCGTTCGGCGAGGCCTTCCAGCGCGGGGAAGTGGTTGGCGCGTTCGTGGAACAGGTCGCGCGCTTCCTCGGTCGGGAGCAGGATTCGCCGCCCACTCGGCAGCGCGATGCCGGAGCTGTCCTCGCGCGCGACACGCCAGGCGCGGTACAGCGCCAGCATCGCCCGCGCCGCATTGGGCGCGGAGCCGGCGAGTGCGGCGATCTCCGCTTCCGGAATTTCGTCGAAGCCCAGCATGGGGTCGGACAGGACCTCGCGCAGGCCAGCTTCGGTCTGCCGCTCGCTCTGCCCCGACAGATGCGCGAGGTCGATCTGCAAGGCCTCGGTGAGCTTGATGAGTAAAGATGCGGTCACACCCCGCTGATCGTGCTCGATCAGGTTCAGGTAGCTCGCGGAAATGCCCAGCCGGGCCGCGAGCGCCTGCTGGGTCATGCCCCGTTCCAGCCGCAGGCGGCGGACGGTCCGGCCGATCATCGGGCGGTTCATCTTTACAGCCTTTACGGAATCGCGCGCTGCACTGTCGCTGACACTACGGGATTGCGGGTTGGAATGCGAGATTGCCCGTGAACTTCTGCGCCGCAATGTCAATTATTGACGTGCGCCGGTCGTCTCCGGCGGAGAAAAGGATCCGGACCATGCGTACGACCCCCACCCCCGCCTTCGCTCCCGATGGCAGCGCCGGCGGGCCCGCGCCCGAGTCCGGCCGATTCGACGGGATCCGCCGCGACTACACGCCCGCCGATGTCGAACGCCTGGCCGGCAGCTTCCGGGTGAGCCACACGCTGGCCGATCGCGGCGCGCGGCGCCTGTGGCAGTTGCTGAAGAATGAGCCCTTCGTCGCCACGCTTGGCGCGCTCACCGGCATGCAGGCGCTGCAGCAAGTCAAGGCCGGTCTGCAGGCAATCTATCTTTCCGGCTGGCAGGTGGCGGCGGATGCGAATTCGGCCGGCACCATGTACCCGGACCAGTCACTGTATCCGGTCGATTCCGTCCCCCAGGTCGTCACGCGCATCAACAACACGCTGCGCCGCGCCGACCAGATCGCCACGCTCGAACGCATCGAGGGCAAGGGCGACGACCGCACCCACTACATGGCGCCGATCATCGCCGATGCCGAGGCCGGGTTCGGTGGCGCGCTCAACGCCTATGAGCTGATGAAGGCCATGATCCAGGCCGGCGCCGCGGGCGTGCACTTCGAGGACCAGCTGGCGAGCGAGAAGAAGTGCGGCCACCTCGGCGGCAAGGTGCTCGTTCCCATCAGCCAGCACATCCGCACGCTCAACGCCGCGCGCCTCGCGTCGGACGTGGAGGGTGTGCCCACTGTCTTGCTCTGCCGCACCGATGCCGAGAGCGCGCAGCTGCTCACGGCCGATGTGGATGAGCGCGACCGTCCCTTCATCGGCAATGACCGCACGGCGGAGGGCTTCTTCCGCATCCGCCCAAAGATGGGCAAGCAATATGCGATCGCGCGGTCGCTGGCCTACGCGCCCTATGCCGACCTGCTCTGGTGGGAGACGTCGGACCCGGATCTCGACGATGCCCGCGCCTTTGCCGAGGCGATCCATCGTGAATTCCCGGGCAAGATGCTCGCCTACAACTGCTCGCCCAGCTTCAACTGGCAGCGGAAAATGGGCGTCGAGGCGGCGGCGCAGTTCCAGCGCGAGCTGGGGGCGATGGGCTACAAGTTCCAGTTCGTCACACTTGCCGGCTTCCACAGCCTGAACCTGTCCATGTTCAAGCTCGCACGCGGCTACCGTAACCGTGGCATGGGCGCCTATAGCGAGTTGCAGCAGGCCGAGTTCGCCGCCGAGGCCGAGGGCTTCACCGCCATCCGCCACCAGCGCGAGGTCGGCGTCGGCTACTTCGACGCCGTCGCGATGGCAGCCTCCGGCGGCCGCTCCAGCACCACCGCGATGGAACACAGCACCGAGACGGCGCAGTTCCACGACGCACCCGCCCACTGATCCCACCCACACCGCAACCAAGGAGCCACGACCATGTCCAACACGATCACCGACCATGATGACGGCCTGGTCCACAGCCACGGCTGGGCCTGCGGCGAGCGCGGCCGCGAGGCGCATGTGAACCGCCCGGCGCCGGAGCCCGACTATGATGACGGCCTGGTCCACAGCCACGGCTGGGCCTCTTCCGAGCGCGGCCGCGAGGAGCATCGCGCCTGACGGCATGAACGCCGGGCGGACGGTGGCGCAATCCACCGCCCGTCCGGTGGAACCGGCGAGCCCCGGCGCGCGTTGATGCGCCAATGTCATCGCCAGAACTGGTACCCGGGCTGCGCTACGTGACCGTGGGTGAGCCCGGCCTTCGCCGCCTCGGCAAGCCGCCGCGCTTCCGCTACGTCGACGCTAATGGACGCCCCGTACGCGACCCCGATGCCCTGCAGCGCATCCGCATGCTCGCCATCCCCCCTGCCTACCAGGATGTCTGGATCTGCGCCGATGCGCGGGGGCATCTCCAGGCGCTCGGCACCGATGCGCGCGGACGGCG
The DNA here is from genome assembly GCA_040386655.1 of Pseudomonadota bacterium. GTDB lineage: Bacteria > Pseudomonadota > Alphaproteobacteria > Acetobacterales > Acetobacteraceae > Plastoroseomonas. The sequence goes on from JAZKFA010000156.1 coordinate 5,950, forward strand.
GCAGTACCGCTACCACCCGGATTGGCGGCTGCATCGCGATACCGGAAAATTCGCTCGCCTGACGCAGTTTGCCGAGGCGCTGCCGGCTATCCGCGCCCGCGTCACCGCCGATCTCGCGCTGCGCGACCTGCCGCGGGAGAAGGTGCTGGCGACCGTGGTGCGCCTGCTCGAGACGACGCTCGCCCGCGTCGGCAACGAGGAATATGCGCGCACGAATGACAGCTTCGGCGTGACCACCTTGCGTAACGAGCATGTGGCTGTCGCGGGAAGCGCGATGCGCTTTCACTTCCGCGGCAAGGGCGGCAAGGTCTGGCGACTACGGCTTGAGGACCGGCGCGTCGCACGCGTGCTGCGGCGCTGCCAGGAGCTGCCGGGCGAGCAGCTGTTCCAGTACCTCGCCGAGGATGGCACGCTCCAATCGATTGGTTCCGCCGATGTGAACGCCTATCTGCGCGAGATCACCGAGGAGGCCGTCACCGCCAAGGATTTCCGCACCTGGGCCGCCACGGTGAACGCGACCTTCGCGCTGCTCGCGATGCCGAAGGCGGAGAGCCAGTCAGCCCGCAAGCGGCAGCTGAACGAGGCGATCAAGGCGACCGCCGCGCGGCTGGGCAATACGCCGACTATCTGCCGCAAATGCTACATTCACCCCGCCGTGCAGGAGGCGTTCCTGGAGGATAGCCTGTCTCTGCGGCTGACGCCGGCGAATGATGACCCGTATGCATTGCGGCCGGAGGAAGCGGCCGTGCTGCGCTTCCTGCGGCGCGGGGCGCGGCGGCCCAACTCCGAGCAGCCTTCGGTCAGTCGCGGGCCTTGATTGCCCCTACGGTACGCGAATGCGCCCCTCTACGGTCCGGCGAAGACAAACCGCCGGAGGCGGCGCCTGCCGCTGGCAGTCACCCCATCGGGGCGCGCGCTTCGCGCGCATCCCCTCTGCCGGGCGGCGGAGCCAGGCTTTGAGAAGTCACAGTGCGCTCGAACAAGCGTGCTGTGCCGGAGGTTGAGCCCTTATCGCATTAGCTGGGCCGCTCTCTTGGAAGCGGCAAACTT
>JAZKFA010000157.1:0-2625 GCA_040386655.1 Pseudomonadota bacterium
GCCATGCGGCCGCCATGCTCATGGCCGCGATGGAACAGCAGAATGGCGCCGCGGGGATTGGGCGTGGCCGCGGGCCAGTGCCGATAGGTGAGCTCGACGCCATCATGGGTGGAAAAGCTGTGGTCCTCGACGGCGCGCATCGGGCTTCCTTCGGCAGGCGGCGGCACGGCGGCCTCGGCGAGTTCGCCGAGCCCCGACGCGACGCGGTTCACGGTGGTGGCGACCAGCAGCAAGGCGAGGGCCGGCATGATCCAGAAGGCGAAGCCGGGCAGCGTGCCCGCGATCCCGACCCAGAGCCCCAGCGCGCCGAAGACGAAGGCGCGGTCGCTCTTGCCCAGCGGACCGTCATAGCGCCGCGACGGTCCCAGCACGCCCGCATATTCGGAGACGATGGACAGCACCACCACCGCCCCGACCCAGCCGGGCGTGAAGGGTGCGACCAGCGCGAAGGGCGCATAGAGCGCCGCGTCGGAGACGACGTCGGCGAGCTCGTTCAGGTAGCCGCCGAGGTTGGATTTCTGGCCATGCTCGCGGGCCAGCATCCCGTCCACCGCGTTAAGCGCCATGCGCAGGAACAGCCACAGCGGCAGCAGCAGGAACAGTGCCGAAGGCCCATTGCGCGAGGCGATCCACCAGCCCAGCAGCAGCGACCCGACCATCGCCGCGAGCGTAACCTGATTGGCAGTGATGCCCGCCGCCGCCATGCGCTGGACCATCGGGCGCAGCAGCCCCTGGAAGCGCGGCTTCAACTCATACAGGCTCATGCCGCTTCCCCGCCCAACGCACGCACGGCGGCTTCGCAGCGCGCCGCGATCTCGGTCCATCCGGCGCGGTCCTGGGTGCTGTCCGCGAAGCTCAGCGGCGTGCCGATCCGCAGCCGCAGCTTGCCCGGGCGCGGCATGCGCCGCGTCGCCGGCCAGGCGGCGAAGGCGCCCTCGAGGTGGCAGGGCACCACCGGCACCGCGCTGCCGGCGACGAAGGCGCCAAGCCCTGGCTGGAAGGCGGCCATTTGGCCATCGCGGCTGCGCGTGCCCTCGGGGAACAGGATGTAGACCAGCTCATCCTCGACCAGGCGCGTGCGCAGCGTCTCCAGCTCCTTCGCGCGGGTGCGCTTGCGCCAGACCGGCAGGGCATTGAGCGCATAGGCGGCAAACAGCGACGTGGCACCCGAGGTGAAGAAGGTGTCGCCCGCGGCCAACGCATGGGCGCGCCGCGCCGCCGGTCCGCGCAGGGCCGCACCGATGGACAGCGCGTCCAGGTGGCTGCTGTGGTTCGCAACGATGACGAATGGCGGCGGCGGCAGGTTCTCCCGCCCCGTCACCTCGAAGCGGTGCAGCAGCGCGAGGTGCGCGCGCACCAGCCCGCGCCAGGCCGCATGCACCACGACGCTGCCGAGCCCGGCCTCGCGCCCATGGCTGCGCAGGCGTTCCTGTGTCGCCAGGCCGAGGTCGCGCGCCGGCTTGAGCTGCCAGGTCATGGGCCGCCGGTGAACAGGCGCACGGGCTGCCCATCGCCGATGCCGATGGCGTAGTGCAGCAGGTGGAAGGTCGCGGGTGCGACCAGGAGCAGGCTGTTGAACCGGTCCAGCACGCCGCCATGGCCGGGAATGATCGTGCCCATATCCTTGATCGCGAGATCGCGCTTGATCGAGGAGAGCATCAGGTCCCCAAACTGCCCCGCGATACTCACGAGTGCGCCAAACAGCAGCAGCAGGACCAGGTTGTCCATCGGCGTGCCTGCGAAGATGCGCTGGCCAATGAACGCGACCAGCGCAGTGGTGCAGACCAGCGCGCCGACCGCGCCGGCGATGGTCTTGTTCGGACTGGTCGAGGGCAGCAGCTTGCGCCGGCCGAACAGCTTGCCGGTGGTGAAGGCCGCGACATCGTTCAGCCCCACCGCGAGCACGAGCAAAAGCAGCAATGGCCGTGCGCGCTCGTCATTGGCCATAAAGCCCAGATGCGCGAGTCCGGCGCCGAACAGCATGTAGGCGGAGGTCGCGAGCGCCGTGCGCTGGATGTACCCCGCCGGCCGGTCCTGGGGGATCGTCGCGACCGAAATCACCCCGACCGTCAGCGGCCAGAGCGCCACGAACAAATGGTACCAGTGATCGAGCGCGGCGAAATTCGCAGCCAGGATGCCGATCGCCACCACCGCCGTCAGCAGGTGTTCGCGGAACAAGCCCGTGGCACGGTCATATTCCCGCAGGCAGGCGAGGCCGAGCAGCGTCACTGCCGCGATCGTCCACTCCCGCCCCAGCAGGATCGGCACGATGATCATTGGCAGCAGCACCGCCCAGGAGCCCAGGCGCAGCCACAGCTCGCGCCGCAATCCGGCGCTGATCCGGCCGGAGACGGACAGCACACCGATCACCAGCGCCGCCAGTACCACGACTGCGACGGTGGCGCCGACGATTTGTACGGTGATGGGGTGGGCGAAGGCTTGGTTCCAACCGCTCATTGGTGCGGGATTCCTGGCATGGGCGCGCACCTCCTGCTGCCTGACGGCGCGTCGTCAGTATCAGACGTTACGATGTTCAAATCTATAGGCGTTGGCGAGGCGCGCGCGCAGGGTTGCGCATCCTCGACGCCGGGTGCGTTGCACCCCTTCCCCATCGCCGCCGCGGAC
>JAZKFA010000157.1:2635-13053 GCA_040386655.1 Pseudomonadota bacterium
CCCTACAGCGCAGCCTGCGCGGAGCCCGCGCGCGCCGCCTGGCCCGGACCCATCAGCGCGAATGGCGCCCAGAAGGCAGGGTGCGATCCGCCGCGCAGCCGGAAGATTCCCAGCTGCGCCTTCTGCAACGCCTCCGCGCTTGAATCGCCGTTGCGCATGTTCAGCAGCATCACCGCGCCGGTTCGCGCCGCGGCGATGTCGTTGACGTACCAATGCGTCAGCAACAGCCCGCGCGCACCGGAATAGAAGAAGCTGCGCGCGAGGGTGGACAGGCTCTCGCCCGCGCCGCGCCCGCCGCCGGAATTGCACGCCGACAGCATGACCAGATCCGCGTCGAGGTCGAATTCCAGCACCGTGCCGGAGGTCAGCAGCGCCTGCCGCGCATCGGGCCCGTTCGCCGCGGCGGAGGCGATGATCGCCGGCTCCGACAGGCAGGCGAGGTCCGAGGGCAGCACGCCGTGCGTGGCGAAATGCACCACGCGGTAGTCGCGCAACCGCGTCCGGCGCAGAGCATCAAGGGTGAAGGCGGGCCCGATGCGCTGTTCCGCCGCGCCCGCCCCCATGATCTGCCCCGCGATGCGCAATTCCAGAGCCGCGCCAGGCAGTGCCGCGAGCGAGGCGAGGCCCTGCCCGCAGGAGGGCTGCGCGGGGAAGCTGCGCGCGGCATAGCTCGCCGGCACCGGCACAGGGGCGCCGAACCCGACCCAGGCATTGCCCGCCGCCGAGGCGCCCGTGCGCCGCAACGCGATCAAGCTCGCGGGCGAGGGCAGGTGGATGACCGGCATCGCTTCGAGAAGGAAGCGCGCACCCTCATGGCTGCGCGCATCGGGTGGCGGCGCGGTGACCAGCATCGGGAAGGGCAGCGACAGCAGCGAGCCCTCGGCCACGACCAGCAGCGTCTGCGCCTCGGCGGGACGTGCGCCGTGCACGGCGATCAGCGCCTGGTGCAGGGCATGGGCCGCACCGGCCTGGAAAGGCTTTTCTCCGTTGCCGTCCTCGACGCTGGCGCGCAGCTCGGTGACCAGGCGCGTGATCTCGGCGGTGTCGGCGCCGATGCGTGCGACGGTGATGCGACCGTCCTGAGCCCAGAAACTCCAGCCGCGGCCGCCCTCGGGCTGGGTCAGCACCAGCAGCGCCTCGCCGCGGCGCAGGGCCGCCATGGCCTCACCCGCCGTAGCCGAGGATTGCACCAGCTGCGCGAAGCCGGGGGCGGCGGATTGCAGCGCGGAATCGGCGTCCTCGGCCTCGGCCTCGGCGGTGCCGATGGTGCCGTCCAGCGCGGCGAGCTCGGTGCGGCTGGCGCCGGCGGCGATGGCGTTGTCGCGTTCGCGGTATTTCGCGGCCAGCGCGCGCTCGGCACTCTCGCGGCGGCCGAAGGCGCCGGCCACCGCCGGGTCTCGGGCCGATTCCGTCAGCCGCGCGGCGGCGCGCCCGATCTGCGTCGTGGTCACGATGCCCTGGCCGAGCTGGGCCGCCTCGAAGGCTGCGTCGACCGAGCCGGCGAGGGCCAGCGCATCCACGCAGGGCGCGATGCGCCGCGGTTCCACACCCTCACGCAATGAGCGCAGGACGGTCACTGCCTCACGGCAGATCCCCGGCGTGGCAGCGGCCGTTGGACCGAGCGCAGATGCGCGCAGGAGCAGCGTCTCCGCATAAGGGCGCGAACGCGGCACGCCGAGCGCGAAGCCGCGCGCGGAGGCGGCGAAACGCTGGTCGGCGAGGCCGGTCTGGCCGGTGCCGGCGGCGAGGGCGCCGCTGGTCCGTGCGAGGCGGGCCGAGATCAGGTTCGCGCCGGTCAGCCCGGGGACCGCCGCCACGATGCGCTGCGCATCGGCAACCGCGGCGTGCGCCTCCGCCGCGCGCCCGGCACCGCGCAGCACGGCGGCCGCGTTGCGCCGCGCCTCGATCAGCCCGACCGTTGCGCGCTGGGCCAGGGGATCCGGCACGACATCGCGCGCGACCAAAAGCGGAGCGAGCTCGGCGCCGCTATCGGCCGGTAGGGCGGCACCACCCTCGCGCAGTTCCGGCGGCAGGAAGGGCGCATACAGCGTCGCCGCCCGCGCAAAGCCGGCGAGCGCGGGGTCCGTGCGGCCGCGGTTGGCATCCGCCAGCGCGCGGTAATGCGCGAGCGCGGCGGGGGCGAGCGGGTCCGAGGACTGGGCCGCCAGCGGCGCGGCGCGGTTGAACAGCGCATCGGCCTCCGGATGACGGCCCTGGTTCGAAAGCTGCAACGCCAGCAGCATCATGGTCTGCGCGCTGTTGGGGTTGTTCGCACCCAGTGCGCGGTCCTGCAGCGCGAGGGCGGCGCGATACGCGGTCTCGGCGGCGGCGAAGCGCTCGGCCTGGTTGGCGTCGCGGCCGATCTCCATCAGCGCGTCGAAGCGGCCGATATCGCCGCTCGCGATGGCTTCGCGCGCCAGGCGCTGCGCCATCAGCGCGATCGCGTCCGAGGAGAGCGGCGCCGAGGCGCTCGTGGCGCGGCCCGACAGCACGGCAATGGCGCGGTCGCCCGCCGGCAGGGCGGAGAGAATGCCCTCCGCCAGCCAGACGCGCCCTTCGCCCGCGGCCAGCACGAAGGCCGGCCAGCCGCCCTGTCGGCGACGGCATTCCATCAGCGCGCCAGGCATGCCGCCGCTGGTCGCCGGCCGCGGCGTGGCGCAATCCAGACGCGCCGCGAGCGTGTTGCGCGCCGCCTGGGCGGCGGCCATGGCCGTCGCGCCCTCGCCGCGCCGGATGCGGACCGCGGGGCTTTCCCAGGTGCCGCACCAGACATCGCCGCCATCATTGCTGCGCGCCATGCGGCATGGCTCGCCGGCGGCGCTCGCGCCGACCTCGACCAGGGAGCCACCGGAGGCGACTGGCACGAAGGCGCTTTCGGGCGGGCGCGCGCAGGCGACGAGGACGAGGCCGGAGAGGAGGATTGCAAGGCGCATGTCAAAAATCCTCCGCACGCACATTGGGTGGCGCAAGTTCGCGGTCTTCCGCCGCGTCCCGGCCAGGCCGCAGCACCAGCGGCACAGTCGGCAGCCGCACCAGGCCGGCCGGCTGGCCGGCCGGGTCGAGCTCACGCTGCAACCCGCGCGGATTGTCGGCGACGGTGTAGCGCGGGAAGGTCGCCAGGAAATCCTGGGGGGTCTGGACAACCACCGGCGGCGGCGGCGCGCAGAGGCCCGGCACCGCGATGGCGCAGTTGTTGAACAGGTAGTCGAGCGCGTTGGGCGGCGGCGATGGCTCGGTTACGCCCTGCGCATTGCGCCGTTCGCCAAGCGCGGCGGCGCTCTCGCCCGTGACGAAGTTGATGTTCCCGGTCAGCAGCGTGCCGCGGCCACCGAGCACGGCGAGCTGCCGCGTCGCGATCACGCCCGAGGCGAAGCCCGAGCTTCCCAGCGACAGCCGCGTCAGGCCAGATGCCGAGAGCCCACCGAAGGTCACCGACGGCGCACTCACCACCAGGAGAGGCGTCGTCGCGAACCCGGCCATCGAGGCGCTGGTGGTGCCCTGCACCGTCACCTGCACCGGTGAGGACACCAGCCCGTTCACCGCGACCGCATTGCCGGTGAGCAGCAGCACGCCCGACGTGGCGATGGCCGAGAAGCCGTTCACCGCGACGGTCCCGACGGGTGCGGAGAGCGTCACGCCCGGCGCGCGGACGGTGCCATCCACGGTGATGGAGCCGGCGGTCGCGCGGATCTGCGCAGCGCCGTTGGCGGTGACCAGCGCGCCGCCGGGAATCGTCATCAACCCGCCCGTATTGACCAGCGTCAGGTCCCCGCCGATCGCGGTCTCACCCAGGCGGTCGAGAAGGTTCGCGCCCTGCAGGTCGGCGACGCCGTCCCCGGTGGTCAGGCGCAGTTCGGCAGCGGTGATGCGCCCCGCCCCGCTCTCCGTGATGGCGCCATCCGCATCCAGCACCACGATCCGTCCGGGCGCCGACAGCAGCCCCGTGATGTTGAGCCCGCCATCCACAGTCAGCAGGAAATTGCCGCCCGAGGCAAAGTCGCCAAGCGCATTGAGCGTGTTGCCGGGTTCGGTCAGCGTCACGGCACCGCCGGCGATGCCGGTCAGCGTGCCCAACAGCGTGAGGCTGCCGCCTGCCGCCTGCGTGATGTCCCCGGTGGTGCGCAGGTCCAGCGTACCCGTGCGCGTGAACGGCCCGGCGAGCGTGATGGCGCTGGCCGTCGTGGCGCTGCCGGTTCCGAAGGTGGTGCCGCCGATGCGCAGCGTGTCGGTGGCGGAGATCAGCGACAGCGTCTGCAGGTTCAGAGCCAGCGTGCCGGGCGTGGGCGTCGCCAGATCGGGTAGCGCGAACTGCATCGGTCGCGCGGTAGCAGGCGCGATCTCGACGGTGGCGGCGTCGACGCGCGTGCCGCCGGTCAGCGCGCCCGGGGGCATCGAGAGGCCGTTCACCGCAAGCGCAATCGTGCCGGTCGGCGCCGACAGCACGCCGCCGGTACCGACGGTGAGAAGGGGTGGCGGCGACAGGGTCAGCGTACCCTCCGTCGCCAGGCGGATATTGGCGGCGGTGATGGTCGTGCCGATCAGCAGGTCCGTCGTGCCGTTGTCTAGCACCAGGTCCCGCGCGCCGCTGGGGAAGGTGCCGGCGAGCTGCGCGACCGCGTTGCGAGTGCCGGTGACGCTGCCGCCGCGGTCCAGACGCACGGCGCCACCCGAGAGAAAGACCAGGGAATTGGCCGTGACCGACCCCGCGGTTTGCACGATTCCGGCCTGCCCCGCTTCGAGGCGGAGGTTGGGCGCGGTCACCGCACCGGCCAGCGTCACGCCGCCGGGCAGGGTGGTATCGGCGACCCCCGCGCCATCTGGCGTCGCCGCACGGATCACGTTGGCGCCGCCATCGGGGATACCGCCGGTGAGCACGGCGCCTGCGCCGATGTTGATGCTGCCCGTCGCTTCCAGGATGAAGTTTCCGTTGACCACGGGCGCCGCGTTCACCCTGCCATTGACCGTAAGGTCGCCGCCGATGACCTCGATCGCGATGGTGGCGTCGCTCGTCGGGCTGTTGCGCGCCACCGTCCCGCTGACCGCGAGGCTGCCCAGATTCCGGATAGTGATCGCATTGACCGTGGTCAGGTCGCCGATGGTGCCGATGACGTTGTCGCCGCCGAGCCCGATGCTCTGGAAGGCGAGGGCGCCGGTCTGGGTGAGATTGGAGGCGACCACCCGCCCAGCCGGGCCCGTCGTGACGTTCGCCGGCGCGGTGCCGCCCGCGTTCTGCAGGGTCACGGTGCCGCCGGCTTGCGCGAGCGCGCCGAAATTGATGGTGGTGCCGATCAGCGTCAGGTTGCCGGTCTGCACGATAAGGTTCGCGCTGATCTGGATGTTGCCGTTGGCCGCGGTCTGCAGCGTCAGGCTGCCCTGCGGCTTGGTGGTGGCGCTCTCGACACGGAGCGAGCTGGTTGCCTGGAGCAGCAGGTCCCCGGTGACGGCGGCGACCTGGGCGGGCGTGACGAAGGCGTTGACCGGCGTCTCCCCAAACAGGAAGGAATCACCGGCCGGGTCGAAATCCGGCACGCCGGTCAGGGTGAAGCCGTTATCGGTGATGACGAGTTGATCCGGGTCGAACAGCACCGTGCCCGGCTGGCCCAGCGGCGCGCCGACATCGATGCTGCCGGGCACGCGAAAGCCGCGTTCGCCGGAGACCTCGACGAAGCCGCCATCGCCGCCTTGAGGGCCGCCGCGCGCGCTGACCGCGCCCGCCATCACGGTGGCCTCTGTCGAGTGGATGATGATGGTGCCGCCCTGGCCGAGGACGGTCGCATCCGCGCGCAGCTCGGCACCGGCGGCCACGCCGGTGCGTGCGGCACGCTGCGGCGCGGCGGACCCGATGCGGGTCTGGCCGAAGGCAATTTCGCCGCCGCCGGCAGCCCCTGAGGCATTGATCCGCGCGCCCGGCAAAGCGACCACGCCGCGGTCGGCCACGGCCTCGATCACGCCGCCCCGGGTGCCGGCCGCGACGCCGCGCGCCTCGACCACGCCCTCGATCACGACCGCACCCCCGGTACCGCTGATGACCACGTCGCCGCGCCGGCCGGTGGCTGCATCGGTGTTGGCGGAGATGCGGCCGCCTGCGCGCACGAGCTCGGTCACCACGCCGTCGGCCGCGCGCGCGGTCAGCAGCACACGGCCGCCCTCGGCCTCGATGACGCCGGTGTTGGTGACCAGCGCGCCGCCGCCCGAGGGTGCCCGCCGAACGGCGCCGGTCACGTCGAAGGCGAACAGCCCGTCGCCGTGCAGGTCGAGCGTGTGCGTCTCCGCACCGGCGAGGATGACAGATCCGAGCCGGGCGCTGATGGTGCCACGGTTGACGACCTCGGGCGCGACCAGCGCGGCGATGCCGGCTTGCCGCGCGGTGATGCTGCCCTCGTTCAGGATGCGCGCATCGGCGCGGCCGGGGCGGTCGAACACCATTCGGCCGCCGGCCATGAAGCGCTCATTGGCGGTGTCGGCGGTCGAGACGATGACGGAGGCCGCATCGACGCGCGCGGTGCCGGTGAACACCACGCCCGCCTGGTTGATGATAAGGACGCCGCCATTGGCGCTGATGCCGCCCGCGATGCGCGAGGGCTCGCCGCTGCCGATGCGGTTGAGCGTGAGCGCGCTGGCGCCCGGCTGGTCGAAGCGCACGGTGTGGTCGCGCCCGACGTCGAAGCCGCGCCAGTCGATGATCGCGCGGTTGCTGCCTTGCGTGACGGTGGTGCGCGCATCCGTCTGCGCGATGGAGGCGGTGCCTGCGGTGACGCTGCCCCCGGTGGGCCGCGCATTCGGCGTCTGGGCCCCGGCAGGAAGTGCGGCAAGCCCGGTGCTGGACAGCAGCAGGGCGCGGAACAGACGCGGCATCGGGATCATGGCCGGTGGTCTCCTGCGGCGCGGCAGGGATGGGTTTCCCGGCGCGCCGCTGTGCTGTTCGTCTCGCCCGGCCCCGCCATCAGAAGCGCCCGAGCACGCGCCAGTAGATCGCATCCTCGTGCAGCGCAGCAGATGCGCTGCCGTTCGGCCTGCGGGTTTCGCGACGCACGCCTTCAAGCTGCAGCTCGGCGATCTCGTCGATCCCCAAGCGTATGCCCGCGCCCGAGGACGCGATGCGCCGGTCGGGGTCAGTCGAGCGGTTTTCCCAGGTGCGGCCACGATCGTGGAATACGTAGAACAGCGGCGCGAGGCGCATCGAGCGCCCGAACAGGGTTTGGTCGAAGCCGAAACCCAGCTGCAATTCCACAGACCCCGCGAGCGCGCGGTCACCGGTCACCTCGCCGGCGTAGAAGCCGCGCCCGAGCCTGGAGCCGCCAAGGAAGAACTTCTCCGCCAGCGGCAGCACGTCGTCGCTCCATTGGCCGGCGATGGTGCCCTGCAGCGCCACCGTCGCGCCCTGCCAGGGCGAGAACAGCGTCTGCGTCCGGGTCGCGTCAAAGGCGAGCGCCGTGAAGGCCGGCTCGAAGCCCGGTCGCCCGGCGTCGCGGTCATTGCTGCCCGTCGCACCGAAAGCGTCCAGGCCATGGCTCAGCCGCAGTCGCAGGGTGTTCGAGGCGGGACGCGAGGCCCCCAGCATCAGGTCGTACAACGCGCCCTCGGCGCCCAGCCGAAGGACGCGCAGCTGGTCGCGGCTGAGGCGGACATCGCCGCCATTGCCATTGCCGATGGTGATCTCACTGTCGAGCAGGTCAAAGCCGGCGACGAGGTTGAGGCTGTAGGCACGCCGCCGCAGCACCGGATAGCTGAGCGAGACGCCCGCAACCGTCGTTGTCCCCTCATACCCCAGCGCGTTGAGCACGCCGGAGGGCCGCGCCTCGCCGCGGCCGCCATAGACGCGCATGCGCAGACCGGAGCCGCCGAGGTGGAATTCGGTCGCGATCTGGCCGAACAGCTGCGTCGCCTGCGCGCCGTACAGCAACGAGAACTCCGTCCGCTCGCCGAACTGCGTAAAACTGTTCAGTTGCACGACGCCCAGCGCCTGCTCCGGGCCGGTCAGCCGAAAGGCGCGGTTATCGGCCGTGACGAAGCCGCTGACCGGCGTGCGGCTGACGCGCGCGACCAGCACCAGCGCGCCGGGTGCGGTGCCCGCGGGGCGAAGAACCGTACGAAGCGTGACGCCGGGGATGTCCTGCGCGAGGAGCAGCCAGCGCTCCAGCGAAGCGATGTCCAGCGGGCGGGCTTCCTTCAGCCGCTCGAGGAAGCGCAGCACCTGGGTGCCGCCCGGCCCGATATCGCCATCGAGCTGGATCTCGGTGATCTGGCCTTCGCCCACCACCAGGCGCAGCGCGCCGTCGGGCGAGAGCACGGCATCGACGGTCGAGAAGACATATCCCTCATTGCGGTACAGCGCGAGGATCGCCGCTCGCGCCGCCTCCAGGCTGGAGACCGGGACGGCGGGGCCGGTCAGCGGTCCGCCTGCCTCGGCGAGCAGGCGCGCCTCCGGGAACGCGGTCGCTCCTTCGATGCGAACGCTGCGCACCGCGACGCGGCCGGCCGCACCCGCGGCCGAGACGCCCGGCGTGGATGGCGCTGCGATCCCGGGGCCGACGCGTGGCGGCTCGGGCGGTGCCACGCGTGGAATGGGCGAGCCCTGCGGGACGATGGGCACGGTTTGCGCAAAGCCCGGCATGCCGCCAAGCGATGCCGCCAATAGCGCGATCACGCCCGCCGCTGCGGCGTTGCCCCTTGATGAACGATTCACGGTCGCCCCCCTGCCGTCATGGCAGTCAAGCCCGAGGGCGGACGCTCCGGCAACGGCCGAGGCCCGCTCTCGAGAGGAACGATCCAACGCCGGTTATGAGAATGCGGCAAGTAGGAACGAATAACGGACTTGTGAAGGCCCCGCTGGTTCACTCTGGACGTAGCGAAAAGCCGTGTGCGACGCGCGTGTCTACTTGCCCGATTCTGGCCGCCGCCGAGAGCAGCAGTGCCGCGTGCTCAAGCGCCGCAAATGGAACAATCACAAGCCTAAATGCGACGTTCAACGGTCCGGCGCAGCGCCGAGGCAGCGCCGTCGAGGGCACCGGCCGCCCTCACGCCAGGCGGCGCGCCCCGCATCAGTCTGGTCCAATATCCGTGCCCTCGGAACCGCTCGCCACCGTGGCCCGGGACCGGGCGAACCTCGACCGGCATCGCGGAGTGCACCATGTTCGCAAGGCATCGGCGCCTTCTACGCTCCGCCTGAACCCGTTGCAGGACAGGTTTCCACCGCGGCGTCGAGTGCCTAACGAGACGAGAGGACGCCGTGGAAGAGACACCTATCGATTCCATCGCAGACGACATTGATCCCCCGAGAATTTCGACCGGCAGCGCGGGCCTCGACGACATCCTGGGCGGTGGGCTGGATGCGGAACGCCTCTATCTCTGCGAGGGCCGGCCCGGCACCGGCAAAACCACCCTTGCCCTGAAATTCCTGCGCGAGGGCGCGCGGCGCGGGGAGAAGACGCTCTACATCTCGCTGTCGGAAACCGAGCGCGAGTTGCGCCTGGTCGCCAGGCGGCATGGCTGGTCGCTGGACGGCATCGAGGTGTTCGAACTGGTCCCGCCCGAAGCGAGCCTTGATCCCGCACGCGAACTCACCGTCTTCCACCCGGCGGAAATGGAACTCAGCGAGACGACGCAGCTGGTCTTCGACCGCGTGACGGCCCTGAACCCATCGCGCATTGTCTTTGACAGCCTGTCCGAGATGCGGCTGCTCGCGCAGAATTCGCTGCGCTACCGGCGCCAGATCCTGGCGCTGAAGCACTTCTTCACCAGGCGTGCCTGCACGGTGCTGATGCTGGACGACATGTCCTCGCAGGGGGACGACCTCCAGCTGCATTCCATCGTGCACGGGGTCATCTTCCTCGAGCAGATCGCGGTGGATTACGGCGGCGAACGCCGGCGGCTGCGGATCGTGAAGATGCGCGGCATGCCCTACCGCAGCGGCTACCACGACTTCAACATCGCGACCGGCGGGCTCGAGATCTTCCCCCGCCTGGTCGCGTCCGAACATCACCGCGTGTCCGACCCCGGGGTCGTCTCGAGTGGGCATGAGGGCCTCGACGTCATGGTGGGCGGCGGGCTGCACCGCGGGACCAGCGTCCTGCTTCTCGGCGCGGCGGGTGTGGGCAAGTCCTCGCTCGCGCTCACCTATGCGATCGCGGCTGCGGAGCGCGGGGAACACGCGGTCATCTATGCCTTCGACGAGGGGCAGGACAGCATCCTCGCACGCGCCAATTCGCTCGGCCTGCCGCTGCAGGCGGCCATGGATACCGGACTGATCCGCATCCAGCAGGTCGACCCTGCGGAACTCTCGCCCGGCGAGTTCACCAGCCAAGTCCGCAGCGCGGTGGGGGAGGAGGGCGCGCGGGTCGTGATCATCGACAGTCTCAACGGCTATCTCCTCGCCATGCCCGATGAGCGCTTCCTGATCCTGCAGATGCACGAGCTGC
>JAZKFA010000158.1:0-3950 GCA_040386655.1 Pseudomonadota bacterium
CATCGCCTGCTCGGTCAGGCTGAAGCTGCCGGGGTCGATCACCTGGAAGCCGAAAGGCTCGAGCGCGGCAAGCAGCGCGGCCTCGTTCTTCAGCCGCCGGATCGCCGCACCCGCACGCGAGATGTACAGGCACGTGCCCTGCGCCGCGACCGTGCGCGCCTTGGCGGTCGGCACCCGGCTGCGCAGGAAATCCATGTAGGACGGCACCAGGCCCGAGACACGCTGCCCGTTGCGATGCGTAAGGCCGCAGGGGATGAGCAGCTCGGCCACTTCGAGGAAGCGCTGGCCGGGCTCGACGGGTTGGAGGCCCAGCAGCGCCAGGCTCTCGGCCTGAAAGCCTGGTCCCGCGAGCGGCGTGATCACCGGCGCGCCCTTGAACTCCGGCACCAGCGCCTTGAACGCGTCCGCCACGAAGGCGCGCGCGATGCAGTCGAACCACCAGCGGCAGTAATTGGCATGCCTGGCGGAGGTCAGCAGCACCGCGCGTGGCACCTGGCCGCGACGCGCGGGCACCGCCTTGCGGTCGGCGAAGGCGCGCTCGGCGGCGGCGCCATGGGTGCTGGTGGGCAGCGTCTCGGCCACCACGTCGCCGGCCGAGGTCATGCAATAGCCGGTCTGGCGATCGACGACGCAGTTCCTCAGGTGCAGCATGTAAACCGGCCCGGCCACGTAGCTGGCGGGCAGGCACTCCTCGTCGCTGATCGAGGCGAGCGCGCCATCGGGACTCGATGGCTTGGAGAGTGCCACAGCATGAGGCGGGAACTGGACATGGCAGGTGATGTCGGCGCCAAGCCGATGCGTGCCAACCTTGACATCAATGCCGCGAAGCAACCGCTGAATAGTTAAGACCATTCGAGTTTCCGACCCTGCGATCACGGCATGCGCACGCCACCTGGTCCAGATAGCACCGCCTCGGCGTCTGACATATGGGCAATGCGTGCGCATGCCGCGGCAGCAACCGTGCCAGGTCTTGATTGATCAATTGTGCAGACTGCAGCGGCGCGGTATCAGCGCGCCGGGTCGTCAATTGCGCACGCCCGTTCTAGCATGGACCCAAGGTTCTCCGATGACCTCAGTGATGCTCAAAGGCGACCAGATGGCAGCGCATACGGCGGCCGACTCAGCCCCGAACTTCGCGGGATCCGACCCGCTCTTCATCGACTTCGGCTGCGGCACCGGCAACTCCATACGCTTTGCAGAAGGCATCATGGGCGGTGCCGGGGTCGGTCTCGACATCTCCGCCGACCGCGTCGCTCAGGCGGCCGAGCGCGGGTACGAGGTGGCGGTGGGCGACCTTCTCGCCTTTACCGGCCGTTCCGTCGCGACGGCGAGCTTCGCCATCGACCTGTTCCCGGAGTTCGAGACGCGGCGCGCGTGGGAAACGGCACTGGTCACCATGCTGCGCGCCGCGCGCGACTTCGTCTTCATCCAGCATCTGTGCTTCGACAGTGCCGAGGCGCTTCTCGCCCGCGGGCAGACCAGCGCCGCGCATGCCGCGAAATCCGTGGCCCTGCGGCCGCGCGCCGTCGACTACCTGCACTTCGTCCAGCAGCATCGCGCCGGGCTGAACATCGTTGGCTTCGCCGCCTTCGGCATCGGCGAGGCGAACGGCACGCCCTCCGCCTTCGAGGGCATCACCGGCTCGTTGCTCGACAGCGCCATGCCGGCATTCCGCTCGGCGCGCATCATCATCGCGCGCAAGCAGGTGAGCCGCTTCCGCGCCGCGCTGCAGCGTGCAGGGTCGGGCCAGCTCCTGTTGTACTGGGAACAGCCCGCCTGAGCGGGAGGCGGTTTTTCACCCGCGACGCTTGTTTCTTTTCCGTACCGTGCAGATATTCGATTTATTGAGGCGGAGCGGCGATACGTGCGTCACGCATGCAGCGTGGCGCGGGCGAGGGGGATGAACGCAGCGATGGGTCTGGCCGGGTGCAGGGACGGGGTGCGCCGTTGCGCCAGGCTGCGCCGATGCCGGGTGTAACCGCCACCACGCCCTTGGCCACGGCGCGCGCCGCGCTGCGCGCCGGCCGCCCGGCCGAAGCCCTCGCCGTCCTCGACACGCCGTGGTTCCTGCGCTCGCCCACCGCCGAAGTCCTGCTGCTGCGCGCCGACGCGATGCGCGCGCTCGAGATGCCGGAGGCGGAGGCCGCCTACAAGGCCGTGCTCGCGGTCAGCCCGCGCGAGGCCTCGGCACTGATGGGCCTGGGCACGGTCGCCAAGGCGCGCGGCGATGCGGAGGCCGCGCTTGCCGCCTTCGCCGCCGCCCATGCCGCCGAGCCGCGGAACCTCCGCCCGCTTGACGCGCTGATGCGCGAATACCGCGACGCGCAGCGCTGGGAGGAGGCGGACGGCACCGCCGATGCCGCGCTGGCCATCACGGCGAACCACCTGCTCGCGCTGATGGTCAAGGGCCAGGCGGCGCGCGCGCGTGGCGATGTCGAGGCTGCGATCACGGCGTTCGAGGTGGCGCATGCGGCCTCACCCACCGACCTCAAGGCGCTCGACAGCCTCATGCGGGCGTGTCGCGACGCGCAGCGCTGGGACGCGCTGGATGCGGCGGCCGATGCCGCGCTGGACATGGTACCGGACCACCTGCTTGCTCTGATGATGAAGGGCCACGCCGCGCGCGAACGCGGTGCGATGGAGGACGCGGTCGCCGCCTATGAGGCCGCACACCGCGCCGCCCCGCAGGAGCTTCGCCCGCTCGACGTGCTGATCCGCGAACACCGCGAGGCGGAGCGCTGGCCGGAGCTGGAGGCGGTGGCCCGTGCGGCGCTGGCCATCGCGCCGCTGCACCCGCCTGCCTTGCTGGCCCTCGCCCATCTGCATCGCCAGCGCGGCGCCCTTGACGAAGCCATCGCGGTGCTGCGCCCGATCGCCGATACCGCCACCGCGCGGATGGAGTTCGCCCAGATGCTGCTCGACCTCGGCGAGGATGGCGGGCGGGCGGAGGCGCGGGCCCTGCTGCAAGCCCACCCCGACCAGCGCCGGGCGCGGCGCCTGCTTGGCCGCGCCGCACTCGAACGCGGCGCCTTCGCCGAGGCACGCGCCGATTTCGAGGCCATCGAGGAGCCGGACCTCGCGACCATCCTGGCCCTCGCGCTGCTCGCCTGGCGCGAAGGCCGGCCCGAGGATGCCCAGGCGCACATCGCCACCGCGGAGGCCATGGCGCCCGGAGATGCGCGGCCGCTCGAGCTCCAGGCCCGCCTCGCGCGCGATGCCGAGCGCCACGCCGATGCCGTGGGGCTGTTCCGCGCCGCGCTGGCGCGCAATCCATCGAGTGCCGACTCGCTGCTGGGCCTGCCCGCCGTCCTCGCCTCCACCGGAGCCTTCGACGAGGCCGCCGAGGCGACCGCCCGCGCGGAAGCCATCCTCGGACCCGGCCCGCGCATCGCGCTGCTGCGCGCAACCGCGCTGCGCCGGCGCGGGCATTGGCCGGAGGCGCTGGAGGTCGCCCGCGCCGCCTGCACCGAGGACAAGCCGCCCCTCAACCTCATCATTGAGCGCACGCGGCTTGAGCTGATGCTGGCCGGCCCCGAGGCGGCGGCCGCCGCACTCGATGCCGCCCGGCCCGCGACGCCTAAGGAGCGGTGTGACGTCCTGCTGCACCGCGCCCTGATCACCGAGGAAGCGTGGGATTTCGACGCAGCCGCGGCGCTGTTTGCCCAAGGGGCCGCGCTCGCGCCGCGCCATGCGGAGCTGCGCCTCAACGCGGCGCGCAACGCGCTGCTGCGCCTGGATGCGGACGGCGCGCGCGACCACCTCGCGGCCACGATGGAGGTGCGCGCTGCACCACGCCGGCAGGCGGGGCGGAGCAGCAACATCAGCCAGACCCATGCCGGCCAGATCCTCGACGAGATGTCGCTCGATCCGCATCTGCTGGCCGAGCTGCAGCGCATCCGCCGTCGCCCAGCGGCCGAGCGGGTCGCGCCACTCGGCGTCGCGTTGACGGA
>JAZKFA010000159.1:0-8699 GCA_040386655.1 Pseudomonadota bacterium
GATGCCGCGATCGTCACCCTCACCCGCTCGCTGCTGGAGCTTGAGTACACCCTCATCCCGCATGGCCTGCACATCGCCGGCGAGCCGCCGAACGCGGAGCAGCGCAGCGAGATGCTGGATGCCGCCGGGATTACTGATGCGGCGGAGCGCACACGGCTCGATGCGCTGCTCGGCACGGATCACGAGATCCCCGGCATCCTGCACGCGCTCGATGGTGGGTATATTCACCCCGCGCCAGGCGGCGACCTGCTGCGCAACACCGATGTTCTGCCGACCGGGCGCAACATCCACGGCTTCGATCCCTTCAAGCTGCCGAGCGCCTTTGCGATGCAGGATGGCGCGCGCCAGGCCACGCGCCTGCTCGAGCGCCATCAGGCCGATGGCCACGCGATGCCGGAGACGGTGGCGATGGTGCTGTGGGGCACCGACAACCTGAAGACGGAAGGCGGCCCGATCGCCCAAGTCCTGGCGCTGATGGGTGCCGCGCCGCGCTTCGACAGCTACGGCCGCCTGACCGGCGCGCAGCTGCTGCCGCTGGAGACTCTCGGCCGCCCGCGCATCGATGTGGTGATCACGCTCTCGGGCATCTTCCGCGACCTGCTGCCGCTGCAGATGAAGCTGCTCGCGGAATCGGCGTTGCTGGCCGCGCAGGCCGATGAGCCAGCCGAGCAGAACTTCATCCGCAAGCATGCCCTTGCCCACATGGCCGAGCATGGCGGCAGCATTGAGGACGCCGCCCTGCGCGTGTTCGGCAATGCCGACGGAGCGTATGGCGCGAACGTCAATTCTCTGGTGGGCGAAGGCGGCTGGAACGACGAGGACGAACTCGCCGAGGCCTATGTCCGCCGCAAGGGTTTTGCCTACGGCGTGAACGGTAAGCCCGCGCGGCACGACAAGCTGCTCGCCGGCGTGCTCAAGACCGTCGACGTCACCTACCAGAACCTCGACAGCATCGAGGTGGGTGTCACCACGGTTGACCATTACTTCGACACGCTCGGCGGCATCAGCCGCGCCGTGCGCCGGGCGCGCGGTGGGATCGCCTCGGCCGTCTATATCGGCGACCAGACCCGCGGTGACGGCCTGGTTCGCACCATCTCCGAGCAGGTTGCACTCGAGACGCGGACACGTGCCCTGAACCCGAAGTGGTACGAGGCGCTGCTCAAGCACGGCTTCGAGGGCGTGCGCGAGATCGAGGCGCATGTGACCAACACCATGGGCTGGTCCGCCACGACGGGCGATGTCGCGCCCTGGATCTACCAGAACCTCGCCGAGACCTACGTGCTGGATTCCGCGATGCGCGACCGCATCGCGAAGCTCAATCCCACGGCCTCGGCCAAGATCGCGAACCGCCTCATCGAGGCGCAGGAACGGAATTACTGGTCGCCGGACGCATCCACCCTCGACGCCCTCCGGCGCGCGGGTGAGGAGTTGGAAGACCGCCTTGAAGGTATCGGTGTGGAGATGGCGGCATGAACAACATCGTTCGACATTCGTTGATCCGTGGCTCGGTGCCCCCAAAGGGAGACGGGGACGGCAGCGTCCAGGTCCACATGGAGGAGGTCCACAAGATCGAGACCGCCAAGGTCTTTGCCGTTTACGGCAAGGGCGGCATCGGCAAGAGCACGACCAGCTCGAACCTCTCGGTCGCCTTCGCGAAGCTGGGCAAGCGGGTGCTTCAGATCGGCTGCGACCCCAAGCACGACAGCACCTTCACGCTGACCAAGCGACTGATCCCCACGGTGATCGACATCCTCGCGGAGGTGAACTTCCACGCGGAAGAACTCCGCCCCGAGGATTTCCTGTTCGAAGGCTATGGCGGCGTCATGTGCGTCGAAGCGGGCGGCCCACCGGCGGGGACCGGCTGCGGCGGCTATGTGGTGGGCCAGACGGTGAAGCTGCTCAAGGAGCATCACCTGCTGGAAGACACCGACGTGGTGATCTTTGACGTCCTCGGCGACGTGGTCTGCGGCGGCTTCGCGGCACCCCTGCTGCATGCCGATCGTGGCTTGGTCGTCGCTGCGAATGATTTCGACTCCATCTTCGCGATGAACCGCATCGTTGCCGCGATTGAGGCGAAGTCGAAGAATTACGGCGTGCGGCTCGGCGGCGTCATCGCCAACCGCTCTGCCGCGGTTGACCAGATCGAACGCTTCAACGCGGTGTCGGGGATGAAGACGCTGGCGCATTTCCCCGACCTCGACGTGATCCGCCGTTCGCGCCTGAAGAAGGCGACCCTGTTCGAGATGGAGGCCTCCCCCGAACTGGTCGCGGTGCAGGAGGAATACCTGCGCTTGGCCGAGAGCCTCTGGGCCGGGATCGAGCCGCTGGAAGCGCGCTCGCTCAAGGATCGTGAAATCTTCGACCTGCTGGGATTCGATTGATGCCTCCGGCCACCTACGCAACCCGCCGCGGCGAGATCCAGACCTACTTCGACCGCACCGCGGCCGAGGCCTGGAAGCGCCTGACCTCGGATGCCCCCGTCTCGGGCATCCGTGCGACGGTGCGCGCGGGACGCGAGACGATGCGCAATACCATCCTGTCCTGGCTGCCCCCTGACATGGCCGGCCGGCGGCTGCTCGATGCCGGCTGCGGCACCGGCGTGCTGGCCATGGAGGCCGCGCGGCGCGGGGCGAAGGTCGTGGCGACCGACCTGTCTCCCACCCTGGTCGCCAATGCGCGCGAGCGGGCCGAGGCGCAGGGGCTCTTCATCGATTTCCACGTCGGCGACATGACCGACCCCAATCTCGGCGGCTTCGACCACATCGTGGCGATGGACAGCCTGATCCACTATCGCGCCGGTGATGCGGTGCACGCGCTGGCACGGCTGGTCGAGCGTGCGCGCGCCTCGGTGATCTTCACCTACGCGCCACGCACGCCACTGCTGAGCGTCATGCACGCCGCAGGCCGGCTCTTCCCGCGCAGCGACCGCGCGCCCTCGATCGAGCCGGTCCGCACCACCACCATCCATCGACTGATCGGCCGCGAGCCGGGCCTGACCCTGTGGCGCCCGGCGCGCGAACAGCGCGTCGCGCGCGGCTTCTACACATCCCAGGCGCAGGAGGTTGTGCCGCGATGAGCGAGGCAAACCCGCCGCCACCCTGGGCCTTCGTCCTGCCCTTCGCGGATGCCGCGACGGATGAGGTGCCGCTCAAGCGGCTGCTGCGGCTGTCCTTGTTCCAGATCACGGTCGGCCTGGTCGCGGTGTTGCTGATCGGTACGCTCAATCGAGTGATGATCGTGGAGCTGGACGTGCCCGCCTCGCTCGTCGGCATCATGCTGGCCTTGCCGATCATGGCCGCGCCGTTCCGCGCGCTGATCGGCTTCAAGTCGGACAACCACAAGTCGGTGCTCGGCTGGAAGCGCGTGCCCTACATGTGGATGGGCACGATGGTGATGTTCTCCGGCCTCGCCATGATGCCTTTCGCGCTGATCCTGCTCTCGGGCGACCACCAGGGACCGGAATGGGCAGGCCCGGCCTCGGCAGCCGTTGCGTTCCTGCTCTGCGGCGCGGGGATGCACACGTTGCAGACGGTTGGCCTCGCGCTTGCGACCGACCTGGTCCCCGCGGACAAGCACCCGCGGATCGTGGCGTTGTTCTCGCTGATGCTGCTGGTGGGCATGCTCATCGGCTCGCTCGGCTTTGGTGCGGTGCTGGCAGATTTCTCGCAGATCCGCCTGATCCAGGCTGTTCAGGGTGCGGCGCTGCTTTCGCTGATCCTCAACCTCATTGCTCTGTGGAAGCAGGAGGCTCGCAATCCCGCGCTGACCACCGGGGAGGTCGACCTCACCTTTTCGGAAAGCTGGGCCGAGCTGCGGCTGCTGCCGGGCTGGACGCGGCGGCTGGTCGCGATCGGCCTGGGTTCGGCCGGCTTCGCCATGCAGGACATCCTGCTGGAGCCCTATGGCGGGCAGATCCTGCAACTGTCGGTGGGAGCGACCACGCTGCTGACGGCGCTGTTCGCCGGCGGCGGCATCCTGGGTTTTGCCATCGCCGCCAAGCGCCTGGACCGAGGCGGCGACGCGCATCGCCTGGCTGCGTTCGGCGGGCTGATCGGAATCTTCGGCTTCGGCTTCGTGATCTTCGCGGCCCCGCTCGGCTCGCCCGGCGTGTTCGGCGTCGGCACGGCGCTCATCGGGTTCGGCAATGGGTTGTTCGCCGTGGGTACGCTCACCGCCTGCATGAACGTCTCCGCCGGCCACCGCGCGACCGGGCTCGCGCTCGGCGTGTGGGGCGCGGTGCAGGCGACGTCGGCGGGCATCGCCATCGCATTCGGCGGCATCCTGCGCGACCTGGTCGCGCGCCTGGCCGCAGAGGGCGCCTTCGGCGCTGCCCTGAACGGCCCCATCACCGGCTACGCCGCGGTCTACATCGTCGAGATCATCCTGCTCTTTGCGACGCTCGCAGCGATCGGTCCGCTCGTGCGCGGCACCGCGCGGCGGACTGCTCCCAATCCACCTTTCGCCGGCCTCACCCGGCAACCACAGACCTGAAGCAGAGGAAACGGCTCATGTCCTCCACCATCGCGCAGCCAGGCGGTCCTGATATCGCCATCGTCGCGCTCTATGCCTTCTGGATTTTCTTCGCCGGGCTGATCATCTATCTCCGGCGCGAAGACAAGCGCGAGGGCTACCCGGTGCTCTCCTCCCGCACCGGCCTGTCCTCCGTGGAGGGCTTCCCGGGGGTGCCCGCACCGAAGTTCTTCCGCCTGGCGCATGGCGGCCAGGCGCAGGCGCCGCGCGTCGAAGCGCCGCAGGTGGTCACCGGCGCGGAGCCGACCGAGAACTGGCCCGGCTCGCCGCTCGCACCCACGGGCAACCCGATGATCGACGCCGTTGGCCCCGCCGCCTACGCCCAGCGCAGCGACCATCCGCACCTCTCCTTCGACGACTACAAGCCGACGATCCTGCCGCTGCGGGTCGCGACCGAGTTCCATATCTGTGCCGAGGATCCCGATCCGGTCGGCATGAGCGTCATCGGCGATGACGGCCTGGTGGCTGGCACTATCGTGGATGTCTGGATCGACCGGGCCGACAACCTGGTGCGCTATCTGGAGATGGAGCTGAACGAGGGCGGCCGTCGCCTGGTCCCGATGCCGCTGCTACGCATCGACGAGGATCGCCGCTGGGTGAAGGTGCGGACGCTGCTGGCGCGGCACTTCGTGGACGTGCCCGTGCTCGCGAGCCCCGACCAGGTCTCGCTGCGCGAGGAGGACCGCATCCAGGCCTATTATGCGGGTGGACAGCTCTATGCGACGCCCGAGCGCCTCGGCCCGGTATTCTGAGGAAACGCGACCATGATGCGCGAGCACGAGTACGAACCCACGCCTGGCCTGCCGGAAAAGCTGCCGCCCGGGGAGACCCTGCTGTGGCAGGGTGCGCCGGACAAAGGGGCCTTTCCGCGCAACGCCTTTCATCTGCGCGGCCTCGCGATCTACTTCTCGGTCCTCATCCTGATCCGCATCGCGCTCGACGTGACAAACGGCATCGCACTCAGCGAGACGCTCGGCAGCGCCTTACCGCTCGTCGGCACCGCGCTTGCAGCCATCCTGGTGCTCACCGTGATCGGGCGCTATGCGGCGCGGACGTCAGTCTACAGCATCACTGACAAGCGCGTTGTGCTGCGCATCGGCATGGCGCTGCCCATGACGATCAACATCCCCTTCGCCTCGGTCGCCACGATGGCACTGCGGACCAATTCCGATGGCACAGGCGACATAGTGCTGTCGCTTCTGCCTGGGCACCGTGTCGCCTGGCTCGCGCTCTGGCCGCATTGCCGGTCGCTGAAGGTCTCGCGCCCCGAGCCCGTGCTGCGCGCGCTGGTGAACGCGCCGGCCGCGGCGCAGGTGCTCGCCCGGGCGCTTGCCGCCAGCGCGGACATGCCGGTCCCAGGCATTCATGAATCCAGCCGCGCGCCCGCCTCCGCGCCGGCTTCCGCGGCGGTCGCCTGAGATGCGCGACAGGACCCTTGTGCCCTTGTTCGGCCTGGTCGGGCTGCTGGTCTTCACGCTTGGTGCCGTGACCCTCGGACGCGGTGCGCCGAGCCTTGTTCCCCCCACCAACGCGACGCAAGCGAGCCTGGTCCGCGACCTCCGCTTCGAGGACACAGCCGGCGGCGATGTCCTGGTCCGCGATTCCACCACGGGGCGCGAAATCGCGCTGCTCCCCCCTGGAAGCAACGGCTTCATTCGTGCGACGCTGCGCGGCCTGGCGCGGGAACGCCGCCAGGGTG
Organism: Pseudomonadota bacterium; assembly: GCA_040386655.1. Lineage (GTDB taxonomy): Bacteria > Pseudomonadota > Alphaproteobacteria > Acetobacterales > Acetobacteraceae > Plastoroseomonas. The sequence continues at coordinate 6,230 of JAZKFA010000159.1, forward strand.
AGCATGGCGCCGAGGCCCCCTTCCGGATCGCGGCCTGGGATGATGGGCGTGTGGTCTTGACGGATACCGCAACGGGACGAGCTGTGGAGCTTCTCGCCTTTGGCGCAACCAACGCGGATGCTTTCGCAAAGCTCCTGCGGGATTGAGGGAGGCACGGCTATGATGGGTGGATGGCTCCTCGGCGGCCGCGAGCTGGACGTGCCCTGCACCGTCGAGGTCGAGCACAGCTTCGACAGCCTGCACGCGCACGCCATTCCCGAAGGGGTCGAGCTGCGGCCCGGTGACCAGGTCATCATCCATGGCGCGCCCACCAACATCGCCTACGGCACTGTCGGCAGCTATCCCTGCCGCGCCACGGTGATCCGCGCCGGCTTGTTCACCCGGCTATGGACGCAGTATTCCGCGATCTTTGAACTTACCGAGCTCTACCACTGTGGGTTCGAGCCCAAGGAGGCCGCATGAACGCCGTGACCGGCACGCCTCGCGTGCTCAACGAAACCACCCGCATGGCGCACGCTGAGACGGTGCTGAGCCCGCGCTTCTACACGACCGATTTCGCCGCGATGGACCGCATCGACGTTAGCAGCATCCGCCCGCAATGGGACGCGCTGATGGATGAGTTCAAGCGCGACCCCAACAAGGGCCATTTCGTCCGTGACGAACGCTTCGACAGCTTTCGCCTCGATGCCTTGCCGGAGCCGCTGCAGAAGGAGCTGCTGGAATTCCTCGTCAGCTCCGTCACCGCCGAGTTCTCCGGCTGCGTACTTTATGCCGAGATCCGCAAGCGGGTGAAGAACCCCGACATGAAGGACCTGTTCGGCTACATGAGCCGCGACGAGGCGCGCCATGCCGGCTTCATCAATGACTGCCTGAAGGATCTGGGTGTCGGCGTCGACCTGGGCTTTCTGGCGCGGGCGAAGAAGTACAATTTTTTCAAGCCGAAGTTCATCTTCTACGCGACCTACCTCAGCGAGAAGATCGGCTACGCACGCTACATCACGATCTTCCGCCAGTTCGAGCAGCACCCGGAACTGCGCTTCCACCCGATTTTTCAGTGGTTCGAGAACTGGTGCAATGACGAGTTCCGCCATGGCGAGGCCTTTGCGCTCCTGATGCGCGCGAACCCGCATCTGCTGGCCGGCGGCAACAAGCTGTGGATCCGGTTCTTTCAGCTTGCTGTGTTTGCCACGATGTATGTGCGCGACCACGCCCGTCCCGAATTCCACAAGGCGCTCGGCATGACGGCGACGGAGTACGATCGCACCGTTCTGCGCATCACCTCCGAGATCTGCCGCCAGGTCTTCCCGGTGACGCTGAACACCGATGCGCCTGGCTTCCAGGCCGGGCTCGAGAGCCTGCGTCGCACGGCCGAGGCAATGGGCCGCGCGAAATCGGCGCCCGGGCTGATGGGGCGCCTGCGCCGCACCGGCCTCGCGGCCAGGGCCGGCTTCTCGTTCCTGCGCCTGTACATGCAGCCGGCGCGGCGTGACCCGCCGCCGGCCGATGTGCGCATGGCGCCGAGCTGGTAGCCCATGGCCGACCTCCTCCTCCCCATCCTGGTGACGGTGTTCGTCTGGTGGTTCGCCACCGGCGCGATCCTTGCCTTGGACGGGCTGCGGGGTGTGGCGCTGCACCGGACCATGGCGGCCGCGACCGCGCTGTTGGCCCTGGCGCTGGTGGGCATCGGGCAATACGCCCGCGTTGAGAGCGTGGCGGCGAGCTATGGCGGCTTCCTCTGCGGCATCGCCGCCTGGGGGTGGGTGGAGTTCGCCTTCCTGACAGGCCTCGTGACCGGACCGAACCAGCGCGTCTGCCCACCCAATGCGGAGGGCTTCGCGCGGTTCCGTCTGGCCGTCGTCGCCATTCTGCACCATGAGCTTGCGCTGATCGCGATCGCGGGGCTCGTCGCCTTGATCTCGATCAACACGCCGAACCCGGTCGGGCTGCATACATTCCTTCTGCTCTGGGCCATGCGCCAGAGCACCAAGCTGAACCTGTTCCTCGGCGTGCGGAACTTCTCCGAATCCCTGCTGCCGGCGCACCTGAGCCATCTCGCCAGCTTCTTCCGCCGCGCGCGGATGAACCTGCTCTTCCCGGTATCGGTGACGGTTGCGACGATGGTCACGGCGTGGTTGTTCCACCTGGCCTTCGCCCCGGACGCGGCGCCGCACGTGTCCGTCGGGTTCATCCTGCTTGGCACGCTCGGCGCGCTCGCCGTGCTGGAGCATTGGTTCCTTGTCCTGCCCATTCCCGTCGAAGCACTTTGGGGCTGGGGCAGCAGGCTTCGCACGCGGCTCGCCGCGCGCGCGGCGTCACTCTGAGAGTTTGCGGAAGAATGCCCGTCAGCGGCCAACCGGCAGGAAGTTTAACAGTGATTGCAACGGGCGTTGTTTCGCTAGTTCGATCGCTTCAGAAGCTCTGAGTGGAGAAAGCCATGGACTACGAGTCCTACTTCCGCAAGCAGATCGAC
>JAZKFA010000159.1:8709-10177 GCA_040386655.1 Pseudomonadota bacterium
GCCACCGTGGCGCCTTCCCACGCGCGACACGCCATGCCGAAGGTGGCACGGAGGAAGTGACGGTCTGGTGCTCGAACGACTATCTCGGCATGGGCCAGCACCCGGCGGTGATCGGGGCGATGCACACCGCACTCGACGCGCGCGGCGCTGGTGCCGGCGGCACGCGCAACATCGCCGGCACCAATCATGACCACGTGCTGCTCGAACGCGAGTTGGCCGACCTGCACGGCAAGGAGGCCGCGCTGCTCTTCAACTCCGGCTACATGTCGAACTGGGCGACGCTCTCCACGCTCGCCGGCCGCATGCCGGGCTGCGTCGTGCTGTCCGATTCGCTCAACCACGCTTCGATGATCGAGGGCATCCGCCACAGCCGCGCACGCTGCGAGGTGTGGGAGCACAACAGCCCAGAGGATCTCGACCGCAAGCTTGCAGCCCTGCCGCCGGGCGCACCGAAGCTGGTTGCCTTCGAGAGCGTCTATTCCATGGATGGCGACATCGCCCCCATCGCCGAGATCTGCGACGTCGCCGAGAAGCACGGCGCGATGACGTACCTCGACGAGGTCCATGCGGTTGGCCTGTATGGCCCACGCGGCGGCGGGATCGCCGAGCGCGAGGGGCTGATGGACCGGCTCACCGTCATCGAGGGCACGCTCGCCAAGGCATTTGGCGTAATCGGCGGCTATGTCGCGGCATCCGCCGCGCTGTGTGATTTTGTGCGCAGCTTCGCCTCCGGCTACATCTTCACGACAGCGCTGCCGCCGGCGATTGCCGCTGGTGCAGCCGCCTCCATCCGTCACCTCAAGGGGTCGCAGGCGGAGCGCACCGCGCTGCATGAACGCGTCGCGTCGCTGCGCGCAAAGCTCGATGCCGCGCATATTCCGCACATGATCAATCCCAGCCACATCGTACCGGTGATGGTCGGCGACCCGATCGCCTGCAAGCAGATCAGCGACGCGCTGCTCGATCATCACGGCGTCTACGTGCAGCCGATCAACTTCCCGACCGTACCGCGCGGCACGGAGCGGCTGCGCTTCACGCCCACGCCCCTGCACACTGATGCAGATCTTGACCACCTGGTCGCCTCACTCTCCACGGTCTGGCAGCGGTTCAGCCTGCGCCGCGCTGCTTGATGGATGGCATGCCCGGGGCCGCGGTGCGCAACCGCGCCGTGAAGCGCGCGAAGCCAGCTACCGCGTCGCGTCCGGTCTTCCCCTTCTCTGCCATTGTCGGGCAGGAGGAGATGCGTGGGGGGCTGATGATCGCAGCCGTGGAACCGCTGGTCGGCGGGCTGCTGGCACTCGGCGACCGGGGCACGGGCAAGTCCACGACCATCCGCGCGCTCGCCGCGCTGCTGCCGCCGATGCAGGTCATCGAGGGGTGCCGCTATGGCTGCGATCCCGCCCAAGGCTGCGGTGAGCCCGCCGGCTGCACGGTGCCGGATGGTAAGCGCCGTAGCCACGCGGCCCCC
>JAZKFA010000160.1:0-316 GCA_040386655.1 Pseudomonadota bacterium
CGCGGCGCCGTGCCCATGCTACTGGGGCGGCAGTGCTGCAGGGCGATATTGTCCCAGATGATCACGTCGCCCGTTTGCCAATGGTGGGTGTAGACATTCTCATCGGCGTAGATACGGGCGTACAGCTCGGCCAGAAGGGCATCGCCTTCCTCGCGGTCGATCCCGTACGCGGGGAGGGAATGGCCTTCACCGCGCCTTATGTGGTGATCGAGGGCATCTACGCGGTGCCCGCGACCTCGGCGATCCGTAGCAACGAGGATGTGGACCGGGCGGGCGTGCGCATCGCGGTCGGGCGCGGCAGTGCCTATGACCTGTT
>JAZKFA010000160.1:326-5264 GCA_040386655.1 Pseudomonadota bacterium
CGATCCGCAACGCGACCCTGGTGCGCACCGATACCTCCGCGAGTGCCATCACCGAGTTCGCGGCGGGCGGGATGGATGTGGTCGCCGGTGTTGGCCAGCCGATCCGCGAATTCGCCGCGACGCGCCCGGACATGCGCGTGCTGCCGGGCCGGTTCATGGTGATCGAGCAGGCGATGGCCACCCCGCGCGGGCGCGACGCGGCACACGCCGCGCTGCGCGCCTTTGTCGAGGAGGCAAAGGCCTCCGGCTTCATCGCCCGCGCCTTGGCGGAGAGCAACCAGCCGGATGCGGCGGTCGCACCGCCAGCACGTTAGCAGCGCGCTCAGGCCGGTAGCACGCTTCCGCAAAGCTCGATGAATCGGCCGGACTGGAAGCGGGCGCCGACCAGGTGCTCCTCATCCCAGGCGACGGCGTAAACCAGGTCGGTCGTCAGGATGCCGCCGAGACGAATCACCGCGACGGAGTCGAGCGTCACCTGGGCCCAGACGTCACCGGGTTGACTATGCGCGGGCGTCCCGGCGCGGTCCGTGTAGGGCTCGAGGTGCTCGAACAACGCCTGCGCAATGGCGGGCTTCCAGCCGTCGTAGGACGGCTGGATCAGGCGCGCGGCGGCAAGGGCGGCCTCGTCCGGCGCGCTGCGCGAACTGAACAGCGCAAGCGGCGTCGGCACACCGCCGATGGCAAGCGTGCCACGCCAATGACCGCGCGCGTGCTTCAGCGGCCCGATCGCGGGATCCTCGACGACAGGCGCGCGGAACAGGCCGAACACGGACTACTCCGCAAAGGTGTTCGTCTTGAACTCCGCGGGCGAGGTGATCTCGATCAGCTCCAGGTCGTCCGAGTGCGCGATCTCCCGGTGACGCACGCGCGGGGCCTGGTAGACGCAATCGCCCGGCCGCAGCTCGACCTCGCCGATATCCTCGTACTCGAAGCGCACCGTGCCCTTGAGGATGAACACCATCTGGAAGTCGAGCTCGTGATTGTGCCAGTTGGGCTTGGCACCCTCGCCGGGCACCGCCTTGATGACGTGGGCGCCGAAGCTGCCCTTCGTCGCCTCTCGGATGCCGAGGTCGCGATAGGCGAAGAAGGCGCGCAGGCCAGCGTCGAACTCCGCACCCGCGCCGCGGCGGAGCGTGGTGATGGCCGGTTTGTCCAGCATGGTTGTGTCCTCCCAGTTGGTGGCGTTCAGCTCATGGGCACGGCGAGGTATTTGGCATAGCCCGTCCGCGCGGCCAGGCGCGCATGCCAGGCTTCGACGGCCGGCATCGGCGGCCGGTCGATCGGCAGCGCGAACCAGCGGTGCAGGTAGGGGCCGAGCGCGATGTCGGCGATCGTCAGGTCATCGCCGGCGATGAAGGCGTGCTTCGAGACGCGCGCCTCGACCATGCGCCACAGCGCCTCCGCCCGGTCGCGCGCGGCGTGTGTCGCGGGCCAGTCGCGCTTGTCCTCGGGCGTGCGGATGTATGTGAAGAAGATGGTGACCATCGGCGCGTTCACGGAGGCGAGCTGCCAATCCATCCAGCGGTCCACATCGGCGCGTGCGCGGGGTTCGGTCGGGTACAGCGCGTTGCCCGGGGCGCGCGTGGTGCAGAGATAGCGCAGGATGGAATTGCTCTCCCACAGGGAGAAGCCGTCCGCCTCCACGATGGTGGGGATCGTAGCGTTCGGGTTCATCGCGAGGTAGTCCGCGTCCTTGGTGCGACCGAAGGCGCCGCCGGCGTCGATCCGCTCGAAGGGCAGGCCCAGCTCCTCGCACAGCCAGAGCACCTTCATCACGTTGCTCGAGGTCGTGCGGCCCCAGATGGTGATCGGATTCATGCGTGGCTCCCCGTTGCGGGGCGAGGCTACGCCCGGGGCGCGGGGTGGGTCCAGTTGCGGCCTGGCGCGATCGGCGCGATGGAAGGGGCATGCCGATCCTGATCGCCATCCTCGCCGCCGTGGCACCCCTGTTTGCCATGGCGAGCGAGTCCTGGGGCCTGGCGCCCTGCGCGCTGTGCCTGTGGCAGCGCTGGCCGTACTGGTTGGCGGTGATGCTCGCCGTGCTCGCCGCGCTGCTGCCGCGCGCGCGGACGCCGCTGCTTGCCGTTGCCGTGCTGGCGATCCTCGCCTCCGGCGCGATCGGGGTACTGCATGCGGGGGTGGAGTTCGGGTGGTGGCCATCGCCGCTGCCCTCCTGCCGGGCGGCCAATGCGGGGGGGGCGGGAGCCAGCGTGGATGACCTGCTGCGCAACATGGCGCGCACGCCGGACAAGCCTTGCGACGAGGCGACCTTCCTCATCCCGGGCCTGCCGGTCTCCATGGCGGCGATGAATGTGCTCTATGCCCTTGTCCTCGCCGCGCTCGGCCTGACATTCCTGCGCAAAGGAGCCCGCCCATGACCCGCCCCCCGCTGCCTGGCGACCCCACCCCGCGCGAGGCCATCGCGCGCATGATCCGCGTGGACCATGCCGGTGAGTACGGTGCCCAGCGCATCTACGCGGGCCAGCTCGCGGTGCTCAAGGGCACCAAGCACGAGCCTGTGCTGCGCCACATGCAGGCGCAGGAGCAGGTCCACCTCGACACCTTTTCGAAGATGATCGCGGAGCGCCGCGTGCGCCCCACTGCGCTGCTGCCGATCTGGCACGTGGCCGGCTTCGCGCTGGGCGCGGCCACCGCGCTGCTCGGTCCGCGCGGTGCGATGGCCTGCACCGTCGCCGTCGAGGAGGCCATCGACGAGCATTATCGCGAGCAGCAGGAAGCCCTCGGCGACGAGGAAGCGCCGCTGCGCGACACCATCGAGCGCTTCCGCCAGGAGGAGCTGGAACACCGCGACATCGGCCTTGAGAACGAGGCCGAGCTCGCGCCCGCCTACCGGCCGCTGCATGCCCTCATCAAGGCCGGCTGCAAGATCGCCATCAAGATCAGCGAGAGGGTGTGACCATGGCGCTGCCGCTTCCTATCGCCGATGACGCGCTGACCGCCACGCTGCGCGACTGGCTTAGCCGCTTCGCGGACCATGTGCGGCGCGTGGACTACGCCGGCGCGCGGCCCTTCTGGCACGAGGATATCGTGATCTTCGGCACCTTCCAGGAGTTGGTGCGCAGCCGCGCGGCCTGGCAGGCGACGCAGTGGGACAATGTCTGGCCGCGCACCGCGGATTTCGCCTTCGACCTCGCGAATACGCTGATCATGGCCTCGCCCGACGGCGCGCTCGCCATCGCCATTGCGCCGTGGATGAGCACGGGATTCGCGAAGGACGGCACGCCGTTTCCGCGGCCGGGGCGGGCGACCATCACGCTCGCGAAGCAGCCGGACGGCACCTGGCTCGGCGTGCATTCGCACATGTCGCTGGGCAAGGGCGTGCCGCAGGACAGTTTTGGGACGCGCCCGGTCAGCGCGCCCTGATTATTCCGCGAGTTCCCGCATCACCTTGATGAGGTCGGACTTGCCCTCGAAGCCGATCCCCGGAAGCTCCGGCATGGTGATGTGCCCCGCCTCGACGCGCACGCCGTCGGGGAAGCCGCCATAGGGCTGGAACAGATCGGGGTAGCTCTCATTGCCGCCTAGGCCGAGACCGGCCGCGATGTTGAGCGACATCTGGTGCCCACCATGCGGGACGCAGCGCGTGGGCGACCAGCCGGAGTCGCGCAGCATCGCCAGCGTGCGCAGGTACTCGACCAGCCCATAGGACAGCGCGCAGTCGAATTGCAGCCAGTCGCGATCCGGGCGCATGCCGCCATGGCGGATGAGGTTACGCGCATCCTGCATGGAGAACAGGTTCTCCCCGGTCGCCATCGGGTTGGAATAATGCTCGGCGAGGGCGGCTTGCAGCGCGTAGTCCAGGGGGTCGCCGGCCTCCTCGTACCAGAACAAGTCGTAGGCCATCAGCGCCTTGGCGTAGGCAATCGCGGTCGGCAGGTCGAAGCGGCCATTGGCGTCCACGGCCAGCCGGCAGCCGGGCGGGAGCATGCGCAACACCGCCTCGATGCGCTGGCAATCCTCGGCGAGCGTGGCGCCACCGATCTTCATCTTCACGACCGTGTAGCCGCGGTCGAGATAGCTGCGCATCTCGTCGGTGAGGCCCTCAAGCCCCTTGCCCGGGTAGTAGTAGCCGCCCGCGGCATAGACAAAGACGCGGGGATCGGCGGTCACGCCATGGCGCTCCGCGAGCATCCGGAACAGCGGCTTGCCCTCGATCTTCGCGACCGCGTCCCACACCGCCATGTCGATGGTGCCCATCGCGACGGAGCGCTCGCCATGGCCGCCCGGCTTCTCGTTGCGGAACATCGTGGCCCAGATCTTGTCGGGGTCCAGGTTGTCGCCCGAAGCGTTCAGCAGCGATGCGGGATCGGCATCGGCGATGCGCGGCAGGAAGCGTTCGCGCATCAGCGCCCCTTGCCCGTAGCGCCCGTTGGAGTTGAAGCCATAGCCCACCACGCGGCGGCCGTCGCGCACGGCATCGGTGACGACGGCCACCAGGCTCAGTGTCATTTTGGAGAAGTCGATATAGGCGTTGGCGATGGGCGAGGCGATCGGCTTGGTGACCTCGCGGACTTCGAGGATGCGGACGGACATGGTGGTGTTTCCTTTGTCACAACCAACGGAACGCGTCCTTCACGCGTTCCGCGAATGGGCGAACGCCGGGGGTCCGGCGAAAGGCAAGCGGCCGTCGTGCCGTAGGCACGCCTCCGGCGTGACGGTCGCGCCCGCCGCTTGAGGGCACGCAAACTGTCTCAGCGAAACGCGCGCCTGCCGATGTCGCGGCGGCAGAAACCCTCTGGCCAGTCGATCGCGTCGATGGCGGCATAGGCGGCGTCGCGCGCGTCGTGCAGCGTCTCGCCGCTGCCCTGCACGGCCAGCACGCGGCCGCCATTGGCCAGCGTCTCGCCGCCCCGGGCCACCGTGCCGGCGTGGAAGATGCGCACGCCGGGCTGCGTCGCGGCGACCGGCAGGCCGTGG
>JAZKFA010000161.1:0-4742 GCA_040386655.1 Pseudomonadota bacterium
CGCCACCGCCGTCATGTCCTTCCCGCTGATCGTGCGCAGCGTGCGCCTGGGCCTGGAGGGCGTCGACGCAGGGCTGGAGGCCGCCGCGCGCACCCTCGGCGCCGGGCCGCTCGACCGCTTCTTCACCGTCACCCTGCCGCTGATGTCGCCGGGAATCCTCGCCGGCGCGGTGACCGCCTTCGCCGCCGGCCTGGGCGAATTCGGCGCGGTGATCACCTTCGCCTCGAACATCCCCGGCGAGACGCAGACCCTGCCGCTCGCGATCTACAGCGCGACGCAGACGCCAGGCGGCGAGGGTACCGCAGCACGGCTCGCCGCCCTCTCCTTCGGCCTGGCCATGGCGGGGCTGCTGCTCGCCGAGTTCATCGCGCGTCGGATGCGGCGGGGCTTGCAGGGCGAATGACGCTGGAGGTCTCGCTCGCGCATCGCTACGCGCCGGATGGCTTCGCGCTCGACATCGCCTTCACGGCGCCGGGCGATGGCGTGACCGCGCTGTTCGGACCCTCGGGCTCCGGAAAAAGCAGCGTGCTCGCGGCCATCGCGGGGCTGCTGCGGCCGGATCGCGGGCGCGTCGCACTCGGTGGCATCGCCATGCTCGACACGGAGCGCCGCGTCATGCTGCCGCCGGAAGCGAGGCGCTGCGGCGTGGTGTTCCAGGATGCGCGTCTGTTCCCGCATATGAGCGTGGCAACCAACCTGCGCTACGGCCTGCGCCGCGCCCCCGCCGGCGAAACAGGACCAGGCTTCGACGAGGTGGTCGCGCTGCTCGGCCTCGCACCACTTCTCGCGCGCCGCCCGTCGCGGCTCTCGGGCGGCGAGCGCCAGCGCGTGGCCCTCGGCCGCGCGCTCCTGGCGCGCCCGCGGATGCTGCTGATGGACGAGCCGCTCGCCTCGCTCGACGCCGCGCGACGTGGCGAGGTGCTGCCCTTCATCGCGCGGCTGCGCGACGCCGCGCGCATCCCGATCCTGTACGTGACGCATACGCTCGACGAGGTGGATGCTCTCGCTGACCGGATGGTGCTGATCGAGGCCGGGCGCGTGCGCGCCGCGGATACCGTCGAGGCGATCGCCGCGCGCACCGACCTGCCGCTGGCCGCCCGGCGCGACGCGGGTGCGGTGCTGCCCTGCCATGTCGCCGCGCACGACGCGGCGCGGGGCCTGACGCGGCTCGACTTCGCCGGCGGCACGCTGCTGGTGCCCATGCGCGGGGAGGCCGTTGGCAGTGTCATGCGCCTGCGCCTGCGCGCGCGCGATGTCGCAGTGGCGCTCACGCGGCCCGAGGACATTTCCATCCAGAACATCCTGCCCGCGACGCTCGCCGCCATCAGCGAGACCGGGGCGCCGCATGAGGTGTTCCTCCGTCTGGCCGTCGGGCCTTCCACGCTGCTCGCGCGCGTGACCCGCGACAGCGTCGCACGCCTCGGTCTCACGCCCCGGATGGCGCTCTGGGCACTGGTGAAATCCGTCACCTTCGACCGCGCGGAGCCAGGAAGATGAGCGGCATCGGCCGGCTCAGCCTGCGCATCGACCTGCCGCAGGGCCGCATCGGGCCGGGCAAGATCGCACTGCTGGAGGCGATCGGCGCCGAGGGCTCCATCTCCGCCGCCGCGCGGGCGCAGGGCATGAGCTATCGCCGGGCCTGGGCGCTGGTGGAATCCATCCGCGAGGTGCTGGGCGAAGCGGCGGTGGCGGCAAGCCCGGGCGGCAAGGGCGGCGGAGGTGCTGCGCTGACGGCGGCGGGCGTGCAACTGATGGCGGATTACCGCGCCATCGAGCGCGCGGCGGCGCGCGTGGCCGCGCGGCGCCTGGCGCGGATCACCGCGCGGTCTGAACGCGGTTAGCGCAGGCTGACCAGCGCGCGCGGATCAGGCTCCCGCCCCTCGATCACATCCAGCGCGGTGCGCAGCACGATCAGCCCGACCCGGTCGATGGCCGCGCGCGTGCTCGCCCCCGTATGCGGCGTCGCGACCAGGTTCTTCAGGCCCCAGAGCGGGCTGTCCGGCGCCGGCGGTTCCTGCTCGAACGTGTCCAACGCGGCACCCGCCAGCGGCCCGTCACGGAGCGCGATCGCGAGCGCCTGCTCATCGATCAGCCCGCCGCGGGCGGTGTTGATCAGGAACGAACCCGGCCGCATCCGCGCGAGGGCCGCGCCATCCATCATGTGCCGCGTCGCGGGGGTCAGCGGGCAGTGCAGGCTCAGGAAGTCGCTTCCGGCGAGCAGCGCGGCGAGGTCCGGCACGCGCGTCGCACCCGGCGGCATTGGCGCATCGGCAGGCTTCTTCGGATCGAGGATCAGCACCGGCATGCGCAGCGGCCCGACCATCGCGATCAGCGCGCGCGCGATGTCGCCGAGACCCACGATCCCGAGCGTGCGGCCCTGCAGCTCCACCCCGTTCGGATAAGGCTTGTCCCAGTGCCCGCTGCGCGTCCGCGCATTCAGCCACGGGATTGAGCGCGCGAGCGCGAACATCAATCCAAACGCCAGCTCCGCCACGGACTGGCTGTTCGCCCCGCGCGCGATATAGACGGGAATGCCATGCTTCTTCGCCGCGACGAGGTCGATATTCTCGTACCCCACGCCATGGCGGACGATCACGCGCAGCCGGGGCGAGGCGGTGATCACCTCCTCCGTGATCTCGCATTGCCGCACGATGATCGCATCCACCTGCTCGGCGCCGATAACGGCGGCCGCCTCGGCCGAAGGGGTGTAGGGCGGGATGGTCAGCAGCCGCACGCCGCGTGCTTCGGCCTCGCCTCGCGCCTCGGGCGACAGCGTCGGCCCGGTGACCAGCATGGTGATGGGCACGGGCCTCAGCCCGCCTTGAGAAAGTTGAGCAGCATCGCGACGGTCGCCTCGGGCTGTTCCTGCTGCACCCAATGCCCGGCGCCGTGGATGAGCTGGATCTCGCCCATGCGCGGACAGGCCGCGCGCATCTTGGCCAGCGCGCCTGGCACCTGCTGGACGCCCCAGTCCGACGCGCCGGAGAAGAAGATGGCAGGGATGTCGATGGTCTTCCCGGCGAAGATTTCCTGCTCCGCCTGGAAGCGCCCGGTGATGCGGGTTCGGTACCATTGCAGCCCGCCTTGGAAGCCGGTTCGGGCGTATTCCCCGGCATAGACGGCGAGCTCCGTATCAGTGAGCCAGGGCGCCTCGCCGGCGGGCATGGCTTCGGCGACCGCCTCGGGCATCGTGTGGGCCAGGTCCATGACGTAGTAGGTCGGCATCTGCGCCAGCGCCTCGGCGGTCCAGCTTGGCAGCGGGTGCGGAGTGTTGCCCGGCCAGTCCGCGGATTTGTGGTGGTAATAGGCGCGCAGGAAGGCGTGCAGCCCACCGGGCGCGTCAAGCATGTCCGCGTTGGCGCGGCGCTCGGAATAGTACCACTGGTAGTGCTTGCGCGGCCGCGGCAGTGCGGCGAGGGCGGCGTGGATATCCGGCGCCGCTTTCGCCCCAGCGACCGGCAGCGCGGGCGCGCCGGGGAAGGGCGAGCTCATCAGCGCGACACGCGTGAAAATGTCCGGCCGCAGCATCGCGCACCAGGCCGCGACGGGGGACCCGAAATCATGGCCGACCACCGACTCCACCTTGTTCACGCCGCAGGCGGCGAGGACGCCGAGCGCGTCGCGCACCAGGTTGAAGACACGGAACGGCGCGAGGTCGCCGTCGTACGCGTCGCTCCAGCCGGTGGTGCGGCCATAGCCGCGCTGGTCGGGCGCGATGACGTGGTAGCCGGCCGCCGCAAGCGCCGGCATCACCTTGCGCCAGGAATAGGCCAGCTCCGGAAAGCCGTGCAGCAGCAGAAGCGCGGGGCGGCCGGGTTCGCCGGCTTCCAGCACATGCACGCGCAGCCCGTTCACGCCGTCGAGGAAGCGGGTGCGGATGCCCTCGGGCAGCGGCAAGGGGTCCATGCCGCTCACGCCTTCATCGCCCGCTTCTCGCGCGCATGGCGCAGCAGCGCGAGGCCGCGATACACGCCATGCACCATCTTCGTATAGGGCAGTGCCAGGAACAGCGCGAGCACCAGGCCCAGATGGATCGCGAGCATCACGCCCATCGCCCCCGTGTGCCGGATGGCCAGCAGCAGCAGCCCCGTCGAGCCCACCAGGAACAGCAGGGCGAGCATCGCGTATTCGCCGCCCAGCGCCTGGCGCGCGACCGGCACGGGGTCCGTGATCACCTTCAGGCGGATCAGCCCCGCGGTGCCAATGCACAGCAGAATGCCGCCCCAGAAGCCGAGTTGCACCGGCAGCGAGAAGAAGGGGTGCGGCGACCGCAGGCCAAAGACGTGGTGGAAGATCGCGCCACTCGTCGTCGCGGCGAAGCACAGCATGAAGCCGTAGAACATCGCGTGGTGCAGCCAGCGCTTCTGCATGGTGAAGCGGTCATCGACATCGTTGCAGCCATGACCGCCGCCGCCGAGATTGCGCAGCGTCAGGATGGAGGCCCCGGCATCAAGCGCCGGCGCGACGCCGACGCTCCCCTCACTCCCGGTGCCGCGCCAGTAGCGCAGCGCGCCCATGGCCGTGGCGAAGGCCGCGTAGAGGAAGGCCGCACTCGCGATGCCCGTCATCAGCCACATCGGGATCACACGGAAAAAGGCGCCCGCCCCGGTCTGCGCGGTATAGAGGATGGCCGGGTCGCCGAACGCCATCACCCCGATCAGCACCACCGCAATGGCCAGGGCAGCGAGCAGCGAGACCAGCGTGCCGTTGCGCTCGAACACGCGGCCCATGGCCGGCGGCCA
>JAZKFA010000162.1:0-3638 GCA_040386655.1 Pseudomonadota bacterium
CTCCAGGACCACACGGATGACGCCGATGATCGAGTTGCGTGATGTCTCCCGGCGGTTCGAGAAGAAGCTCGATTTTGCCGGCAAGTTGTTGCAGCGGATGGGTGCGCCGATCCGCGAGGAGGTGGTGCATGCCGTGGATGGCGTGGACCTGGTGATCGCCAAGGGCGAGGTGGTTGGCCTGGTGGGCGAGTCCGGCTGTGGGAAGTCCACGCTGGGCCGGATGGTCGCGGGGATTTTGCCGCCTTCGGCGGGCACGGTGTTGCGGCAGGGGCGGGATATTGCGGGCTTGGCGCCGGCGGCGGCGCGCGAGGCGAAGCTGCGCACGCAGATGATTTTCCAGAATCCGTATGCGTCGCTCAATCCGCGCATGAAGGTGGCGGAGATCGTGGGCGAGGCGCCGCGGGTGCATGGCATCGTCAGCCGCGCGGATTGCGCGGAGTATGTGGATGACCAGCTGCGGCGCGCGGGTTTGGATCCCGGGTTGAAGGCGCGGTATCCGCATCAGTTCTCGGGTGGGCAGCGGCAGCGCATCGGGATTGCGCGTGCGTTGGCGGTGAAGCCGGACGTGCTGGTTTGCGACGAGGCGGTGGCCGCGCTGGACGTGTCCATCCAGGCGCAGATCCTCAACCTGTTCATGAAGCTGCGGCGCGAGCTGGATCTCACCTACCTGTTCATCAGCCATGATCTTGGCGTGGTCGAGCATCTCTCCGATCGCGTGGTGATCATGTATCTCGGGCGGGTGGTGGAATCTGCGCCGGCGGCCGAGGTGTTCGGCAGCCCGAACCATCCCTACACGCAGTCGCTGCTGGCCGCGGTGCCGCGGATCGAGGCGCGCAAGCGCGCCTTCAAGGTGGTGACGGGGGAGATCCCTTCGCCGCTGAATCCGCCGCCCGGGTGCCATTTCCATCCGCGCTGCCCGCACGCCATGCCGCGCTGCCGCGAGGAACGGCCGGCGCTGCGCGAGATCGCGCCTGGCCGCGTCAGCGCGTGTCATCTGAACGACATGAATTAATTTGCGCCATCGAGCGCCGGGCATCGCCTCCGGCGGCTTGGCTCGCCGGATTTTCAGCGGTTGGCCAGTCGCGCTCCTGGTCCGCCGAGCGGGGCGAACGTGCTGGACGGCAACCCGCCGCGTCGCGTGGTGTTCGCAGCTTCGTGCGAACATCGTCGCACAGGAGGCCATGCCGTGAACCGCATCCGCGTCACGCACCGGACGACGTATCGCTACGCGCGGCCGGTGACGTTGCTGCAGCACCGGCTGATGGTGCGCCCGCAGGACAGTCATGACCTTCGGCTGCTGGCCGCGACTCTGGACATCGCCCCCGCGCCGGCCTCCACGCGCTGGGCGCATGACGTGTTCGGCAATTCCATCTGCCGGCTGAACTGGGACGCGGACGAGACCACGGACCAGCTCGACATCACCTCGACCCTGGCGTTGCAGCACTTCCCCAGTGGCAGCGCGCTGCCGGCCGCGACGCTCGATCCGGGTGCGGAGACCTACCCCTTCTCCTATGCCTCCGACGAGGCGCCGGATGTCGGCCGTCTGCGCGAACGACATCTGCCCGACGAGGGCCGCCTGGTCGATGCCTGGGCGCGCCGCTTCCTCAAAACCGAAGGCGAGACGCGCACGCTGGATATCCTCGCGTCCATGACCCGCGCGATCCACGACGAGTTCCGCTACCGCGCGCGGGAGGAGGCGGGCACGCAGCCGGCCACCGTCACGCTGGCGATGGGTGTCGGCACCTGCCGCGACTTCGCGCTGCTGATGATGGAGGCGGCGCGCGCGCTGGGCTTCGCCGCGCGCTTTGTGACCGGCTACCTCTATGATGCGGGCGATGTGGAGACGCAGGGCGGCGGTGCGACTCATGCCTGGTGCTCGATCTACCTGCCCGGTGCGGGGTGGGTGGAATACGACCCGACGAACGGGCTGATCGCGGGCGCCAACCTCATCCGGGTCGCGGTGACCCGAACGCCCGAGCAGGCGATCCCGGTGGGCGGCGGCTTCGTCGGCGGCGAGAATGATTCGCTCGGGTTGGAGGTGGATGTCTCGGTCGAGCGGGAGACTAGCGAGGCGGAGGCGTGCTGACGCCTCCCTACGGCTTCGCGATCATCACCCAGGTCGCCGCGACCAGCGGCACGGTCGCCATCAGGCCCCAGAAGATCCAGCGCCGCGCCTCCCGCCAATAGGCTTCCGGGATCTCGCCGCCCTGGGCGAAGCCACGCGCCATGCGCGCCTGACGCGTCTGGATGGGCACCAGGATGAACAGCCACATGCAACCCGAGAGCAGGAACAGCAGCTCGGCATGGATCAGCCAATTCGCGCCGAAGGGATGGATGCCCGCGACCCAGGCGGCGCCGAAGCCGCCGACGGTCAGCAGCACGATCCCGCCGCCGGTGCAGAACCAGTCGGTGATGGTCACCAGGCGCTGCGCATGCGCGATGATGACGGGGTTGCGGCCGCGATCGGCGAAGACCTTCCAGATCGAGGTCACGGTGACATTGCCCAGCAGCAGCACAAGCCCCAGCACGTGCAGGGTCAGAAAGACATCATAGGCCATACAGCGCATGTGCCATTTTCGCGCCGTGCTGGCGAGACATGGCCGGCGCAATCAAGGCGGTTGCCTCGGATGCCCAGGTTTTGCCGCGCCTCGCGCCGCGCCGCCGCAATCGCCGCGAAAACACCTTGGCGGGACCATCGGGCCGCCCGCAGCGGGATGCCTACTCCTGACTGCGCCACAACCCACCAAGGAGGGTATCCAATGCGCCAGTTTCTCAAGAATTCCTTCGCCTTCTCCGCCCTGATGCTCGGCCTCTCGGCCGGCGCCATGGCCGCCGGCACCACCAGCGCCACGCCCGCGACGCCCGCCACTCCGGCGAGCCCCGCGATAACCCAGCCGCACGCCGCCACGCCGAATCGCGGTGCGACCGTGCAGCTTCCGGCGCCCGCCACACAGGCGACGCGCCCGGCGACACCGGTCAATCCCGGGGGCGCTGCCATCGCGCCCCGCGCCGTGGTGACGCAGCCCACGACGCCCAGCGCCACGCGCCCGGCGACCCCGCAGGCCAGCGCGCCGGCGGTCACCACCCCGGCCGCGCCGCGGGTGAACTGAGACTGAGTCGACGGGAGGCCGATCCCCATACGGCCATCGGTTGACCTCGGGACGCCCGGCCGAAAGGCCGGGCGTTTCGGCGTTCGGGGATTACGCGATCACTCCACCCGGGCGCCGACGGCGCGTACCAAAGCCGGCCAGCGCTCGGCTTCGGCGCGGACATGGCGGGCGAACGCCTCTGGGCCCGTGCCCGTGACGATGAAACCCTGGTTGGTGAAGTTGTCGCGCAGCGCTGGCTCCCGCAACGCGCGGCCGGTCTCCTCGGCGATGCGCGTGATGATGGCGGCAGGCGTTCCCGCAGGTGCCAGCAGCCCCTGCCAGGTCACCACCTCGAAATTCTCGATGCTGGGGATGCCGGGCAGCGCGGGACTCGGCGCGGCCGAGGTCACCGCGAGGGCGCGCAGCCGCCCGCCGCGGATATGCTCGATCGCGGCCGGCAGCGTGACGAACAGCGCGTCGACATGGCCCGCGACCACGTCCAGCACGGCGGGCCCGCCGCCGCGATAGGGCACATGGGTGAAGGACAGT
>JAZKFA010000163.1:0-2365 GCA_040386655.1 Pseudomonadota bacterium
CACAACCTCGGCGTGGTCGCGCGCTACGCGGACCGGCTCGCGGTGATGTACGCCGCGCGCATCGTTGAGGAAGGCCCAGCCGAGCGCGTCTTCGCCGCCCCGCGCCACCCCTACACGGTGGGCCTGCTGCGCTCCGTGCCGCGCCTGGACCGCGTGCGTGGCGGCCTGCTGGAGACGATCGAGGGCCTGCCGCCTAACCTGCTCAATCCGCCGACCGGGTGCCGCTTTGCGCCGCGCTGCCGCTGGCGCCAGGATGCCTGCGCCGCGGACCCCGCGCTGCGCACCATCGCGCCCCAGCAGCGCGCCGCGTGCCACTTCGCCGAGGACATGCCGCCGCCTGCGCAGGAGGCCGCCGAAGAGACGCAGGCGCTGGACCATCGCGGTGCGACGCTGGTCGAGGTCAGCGGCCTCACCAAGCATTTCCAGGTGCCGCTGCGGGGCCTCTTCGCCGGCCACGCGACGGTGCGCGCGGCGGAGGATGTCTCCTTCACCATCGCGCGGGGCGAGACGCTGGGCCTGGTGGGCGAGAGCGGGTGCGGCAAGACGACGGTAGGCCGCGTGGTCCTCCAGCTTGAAGCCGCCACGCGCGGAAAGATCCTGTTCGACGGGGAGGACCTCGCCACCGCCTCGCGTGCGCGGATGCGCGATCTGCGCACGCGCATCCAGGTGATCTTCCAGGACCCGTTCAGCTCGCTCAACCCGCGCATGACGGTGGGCGGCACCATCGCCGAGCCGCTGCTGAAACGCCGCGGCTTCGCCCGCCCTGCGGCGCGGGAGCGCGTGCTCTCGCTGCTCGACCAAGTGGGCCTTCTGCGCGACATGGCGGAGCGCTATCCGCACCAGCTCTCGGGCGGGCAGCGGCAGCGCGTCGGCATCGCGCGGGCGCTGGCGATGGAGCCGGACTTCATCGTCTGCGACGAGCCGGTTTCGGCACTCGACGTTTCCATCCAGGGGCAGATCGTCAACCTGCTGGCTGAGCTTCAGCGCAGCCTTGGCATCGCCTACCTGTTCATCGCGCATGACCTCGCCGTGGTGCGGCATCTCTCGCACCGGATCGTCGTGATGTATCTCGGCCGGGTGATGGAGGTCGCGGATCGCGACACGCTCTACGCGGAGCCGCTGCACCCCTATACCAAGGCGCTGCTCGACGCCGCGCCGATCCCGGACCCGCAGGTCGAGCGCCTGCGCGCGCCGCGCGCGCTGCGCGGCGAAATTCCCTCCCCGCTCGCCCCACCTTCGGGGTGCGTCTTCCACACGCGCTGCCCGCTCGCTTCGGCGGAGTGTGCTGCAGAAATCCCCGCACTGCGCGAAATCAAGCCCGGCCATATGGCCGCGTGTATCAAGATCTGAGGGGGACGCCATGCTCCGCTACATCGGGCGCCGCGTGGCTCTCATGGTGCCGACACTGCTCGGCGTCGCGCTGCTGACCTTCATCATGCTGCGTGTCGTGCCCGGCGACGTTGTGGAGGTGAAGCTGCGCGCCGATGGCGGGCACGTGACGCAGGAGATCATCGCGCGCGAACGCACGCGGCTCGGCCTCGACAAGCCGCTGCCGGTGCAGTTCGTCGATTGGATGAAAGGGCTCGTCACGGGCGACCTCGGCAATTCCATGTGGACCGGTCGTCCGGTGTCCGAGGAGATCGGCGTGCGCATCGGCCTCACCTTTCAGGTGGCGCTGATGGCGGCCTTTATCTCCGTGCTGATCGCCATACCACTGGGCACCATATCGGCGCTGTTCCGCGACACCTGGATCGACTACGTGGTCCGAATATTCACCATCGCTGGGCTTGCGGTACCCTCCTTCTGGCTGGGGATGCTGCTGCTGCTGTTGCTGCTGACGGTGTTCCACTGGTCGCCGCCGGTGACCTACACGCCCTTCCACGAAAACCCGCTGCAGAACATGGCGCAGCTGATCTGGCCCGCGCTCGCGGTAGGGTACCGCTATGCCGCGGTGGTCGCGCGCATGGTCCGGTCATCGATCATTGAGGTGATGCGCGAGGACTACATCCGCACCGCGCGCGCCAAGGGCGTGTTCGAACGCCTGGTGGTCGCGCGCCACGCCATGCGCAACGCGCTGTTGCCGGCCATCACCGTCATCGGTCTGGAATTCGCCTTCCTTCTCGGTGGCCTGGTCGTGACGGAGCAGGTGTTCAACCTCAACGGCATCGGGCGCCTGTTCGTGGAAGCCGTGTCGCGCAACGACTTCGTGCTGATCCAGGCACTGGTTATGCTGCTGGCCGCGGTGTTCGTGACGATGAACCTGATTGTCGACCTGCTCTACGGCGTGCTCGACCCACGCGTGCGGCACGGTTGAGGGGAAGCGCCATGTCCGCCACCGCCCTTCCCGCCTTCCGCGCGCCCAACC
>JAZKFA010000164.1:0-2327 GCA_040386655.1 Pseudomonadota bacterium
GCCAGGTCGCGGCCTCGCGCGCGACGAATGCCTGGAAGGCGGCGGGTGTCATGGCGGCGCGCTCGATGCCGAGGTCATCCATCCGGCGCACCAGGACCTCGCTCGCCACCGCTGCGCCGAGCGCCGCGTGCAGGCGCGCGATGGCGGCCGCCGGGGTGGCCGCGGGCGCGCTCATGCCCTGCCAGCCATAGGCGATGGCGTCGGGCACGCCGGCCTCGCGCAGCGTGGGTACGGAAGGCGCCTGCGCCGAGCGGGCCTCGCTCATCACCGCGAGCGCGCGTACGCGGCCATCGCGGATGAAGGGCAGGCCGGTCGCACAATCGATCACCACGCAGTCGAGCGCACCAGAGAGCAGGTCCAGCATCGCCGCCGGCCCGCCGCGATAGGGCACGTGCCCGGCGGCGAGACCGCTGCGCCGCCTGACCATCTCCATAGCCAGGTGATGCGGGGATGCGATGCCCGGCGTGCCGTAGTTCGGTGCCCGCATCCGAGCGGCGGCGAGCAGGCCCGAAAAATCCGCGATGGCGCTGTCCGGCCTCACCACGATGAACAGCGGGAAGCGCCCGATGAAGCCCACGCCGGTGAAGTCACGGTCCGGGTCATAAGGCAGGCGCGCGTACAGCGCGGGGTTCGCGACCAGGATGCCGTTATCGACATGCAGCAGCGTGTGCCCGTCCGGTGCCGCGCGCGCAGCCTGTTCGCTCGCCAGCACGGCACCGCCGCCGGGCCGGTTCTCCACCACGACGGGCTGCCCCAGGCGCGGCGCCATCTCGCCCGCGATCAGCCGCGCGAAGACATCCGAGGCGCCGCCGGGCGGATAACCCACAAGCCAGCGCACCGGCCGGTCGGGGAAGCCCTGCGCAGCCGCACCGCCAGCGGCGAGGCCCGCCATCCCCGCCAATGCGCCACGCCGTCCGATCATGCCTTGGCCCTCATGCGCGCATCCTGCCCGCGTGCTCAGCGGCTGAGAAGCATCAGCCACAGCGGCAGGGTGATCAGTGCGGCGATGTGCTCGGTCGTGGTGATGGCGGCGATCAGCGGTGCATCGCCGCCCATCGCACGCGCCATCACGTAGCTGGTCGCCGCCGTAGGCAGCGCCATGAAGAGGATGGCGATGATGGCCGGAAGCCCATCGAGCCCGAACGCCATTGCGCAGGCCCAGGTGATCAGCGGCATGCCAATGAGCTTGAGCGCGCCGGTCGCCGCTTGCACCGGCAGCCGGTCCGAGAAGCTCGCAAGCGACAGCGCGGCACCCACGCATAGCAACCCCAGCGCAACCGACGCGCGCCCGAGGCTCGCGACCATCGGCTTGATCCCCGGCGGCAGCCCGCCGAGTGCCGCGATCGCGAAGCCCGCCATGCAGGCGAGCATCAGCGGGTTGCGCAGCACCTGCATCACCACGCGCATCGGTTCGATGCGCGCCGCACCAGCCGGCGGCATGGCGAGCGCGAAGGTCATGACCGTGATCAGCTGCACGCAGGGTACGATCAACCCGGTCGCGACGGCGGCGAGCACCAGCCCATCCGCGCCGAACAGCGCGCCGCCGATCGCGAAGCCGATCAGGTTGTTGAAGCGGATGCCGCCTTGGACAACGGAGGTGAGCGCGGCCGGTCCCTGGCCGAGTGCGCGCGCCAGGGCCACGCTGATGCCGGTGCCGATGAGCAGCGCCACCCAGATCGTCGCGGCCATGGGCCCGAGCGGCAGGCGTGCGAGGTCCACCTCAGCGAGTGCTGCGATGATCAGCCCGGGCAGCAGCACCCAGAAAACAAGCTTTTCCATGCCCGCCCAGACGCGGTCATCGGGCAGCAGCCGACGCTTGAGCACCGCGCCCAGCAGCAGCAGCCCGAAGCAGGGCACGAAGGCATCAAGCCAGGCGCTCATGCGCCGCGCGGCTCAGGCGGCACGCCGGGCGATGCCGGCCAGGCACTCCGTTTCCGTGCGCGGCACGGCGCTGTCGGCACGCGCCTGGGCATGCGCGACGCGGGCCGCGTTGCCGCCTTCGACATACAGGACGAGGTCGAGGTGGCAATCTGGGCCGGCGTAAAGCCATATCTCGGAGGTTCCCTCGGTCCGCCGCAGGCGCGGTGTGCCGAGCGTGCGCAGCACCGTCTCCGCATCGGCGCCGATCAGCGCGGCGGCAGTCTCCGGCGCGGCACGGGCGGCGACGGCGCGTACAGGCTCAGGCGTGGCGTTGGGGGGCAGCGCTGCGGAGGGCGTTCCAGGCGGCACCGCGGCACCCGGTAGCGGCGCGGGCGAGGCGGGCCGCAGAACGCCCAGGCTCGCGCGGTTGGAGTCGAGGGCGGCTTGCATCGCCGCCCCGGCTTCCT
>JAZKFA010000165.1:0-5946 GCA_040386655.1 Pseudomonadota bacterium
GTGGAGCGCATCGAGAAATCCTTCGGCGGCGTCCACGCCGTGCAGGGCGTGTCCTTCACCGTATCCGCCGGCGAGATGCTCGCGCTCATCGGCCCCAACGGTGCCGGCAAGTCCACCTGCTTCAACATGCTCAACGGCCAGCTTCGCCCCGATGGTGGGCGCGTACGGCTGATGGGTCAGGACATCACCGGCTTCGCGCCGCGCCGTGTCTGGCGCATGGGCGTCGGGCGTACCTTCCAGATCACCGCGACCTTCAGGTCCATGACGGTGCGCGAGAACGTGCAGATGGCGCTGCTCTCCCACGCGCGCCGGCTGCGGCATGTCTGGCGCCCGGCATCCGCGCATTTCATCGCCGAGGCGGATGCCCTGCTCGCCCGCGTCGGCATGGCGGAGCAGGCGGAGCGCGCCTGCGGCGTCCTTGCCTATGGCGACCTAAAGCGCGTGGAGCTCGCCGTGGCACTCGCCAACGCGCCGCGCCTGCTGCTGATGGACGAGCCCACCGCCGGCATGGCCCCCCGTGAGCGTGTCGCGCTCATGGCGCTCGCCCGGGAGATTGCGCGAGCCGAGGGCATCGCCGTGCTGTTCACCGAGCACGACATGGACGTGGTTTTCGCCCAGGCCGACCGCATCATCGTACTCGACCGCGGCCGCCTCATCGCGGAGGGCACACCGGAAGCGGTGCGCGCGAACCCCGACGTGCAGGCCGTCTATCTCGGCGCCGGCCTGGTGCACGGATGATGCTCGAGGTGACCGGCATGGGTGCGCATTATGGCCGCGCGCATATCCTCGACGATGTCGCATTTACCGTCGCCGCCGGTGAGGTCGTGGTGCTGCTCGGCCGCAACGGCGCGGGCAAAAGCACCACGATGAAGGCGGTGATGGGCCTGGTGCCGCCCTCCGCCGGTTCCGTGCGGTTCGAAGGCCGAGAAATCGCGGGCCAGCCGCCCTTCCGGATTGCCCGTGCGGGCATCGGCTACGTGCCGGAGGAGCGGCGCATCTTCACCGACCTCACCGTGCTGGAAAACCTCGACGTCGGGCGCCAGCCGCCGCGGACGGGATTGCGCACTTGGGACGCCGCGCGCCTGTTCGACCTGTTTCCGTCGCTGGGCGCGATGCGCGACCGCCCCGGCGGGCGGATGAGCGGCGGCGAGCAGCAGATGCTCACCATTGCGCGCACGCTGATGGGCAATCCTCGCCTGCTGCTGCTGGACGAGCCTTCCGAGGGCCTGGCCCCCGTCATCATCGAGCGCATGGCCGCGGCCATCGCAGCGCTGAAGGCTGAGGGGCTGTCCATCCTGCTGTCCGAGCAGAACCTGCATTTCGCGCGCCTGGTGTCCGACCGAGCGGTGATCATCGAGAAGGGCCGCATTCGCTGGGTCGGGACGCTGGATGCGCTGATGGCGGCGGACGAGGTGCGGGAGCAGTACCTCAGCGTGTAAGAAAATCCGAGAATCTTACATCGGCTCTTGCGGCGCTCATGCCGTTGAAAAAGTGCCGAACTTTGGCTGAATTTCCGCCTTCCCGACTTTCGGGATGCATCCCGCAGCTGCGATCGCAGCTCCGGCATTGATGGAACAATGCTAGAACAACTTACCGCCCGACACCAGGAATTTCGCCCCTGGCGTGCCCCACCACGCGGAGCTGTTCCTGGCAGAACAGCACCGCCGCGACGATGTGTCCCGCCGCCCGCAGCCCCTCCGCCACGCGCGCGCCGGCATCCAGCGCGGCGTTCACGACAGCCTCGGGCAGCAGATCCACGCCGGTGGTCACCAAGAGGTCGCCCAGGTCGCTGTCGGGGTCCAGCGCCTGCGCGGGTTCACGCCGGACGGCAGGGTGCTCGGCATCGACCGCGTTGGCGATGATCGTCGCGGCCGCGTCGGCGTCCGCGGCGCGCTCCGCCAGTACTGTCACCGCATCCGCGATGCCCCGCGAAAAGCTCCGCCCCGGCCAGCCGCTGGTAGCGATGCCGCGCACCGGCAGCGCATGCGTGACCTCAACCCAACCCTCCGGCGCCGCTTGAGCCAGGCTTCGCACCAGCCCCACGCGCAGGCTCTCCGCGGGCGCCAGGTGCAGCGCGATGTCGCCACCATTGTTCACATGCGCGCGGCGGATGGCGGGGTCGGTCGCGATCGCCGCCAACACGTGCTCGGCGATGGCGCCCGCCACCGCCGCCATGGGCGTGATGAACACGCCCACATGCGGACGCACGGCTGTCGCCATTCGCTGTGCGACCGGGTGGCTGAAGACCTGCGCACCCGGCGGCGCGCGCAAGGCCGGCAGCTCCGCCGAGAGCGCCGCGATCACGCCATCCATCGCCGCCACAGCGCGCGCGAACGCCGCGTCCCGCACCGGCACTGGTGCATCTACGCCGATCACCAGCTCGCTTGGCCCATCGCGCAGGTGCAACCGCCCATCCGGGAGCAGCCGCGCCTGGGGTGTCACGCCCCCGGCCAGGGATTCTCCGGATGCGCGGCGCCTTCCATCCGCGCAGTGCCCCCCTGCTCCGCCATCAGCCGCGCCAGCGGCACCACCGACGCCGCATGCCCACCCAGTGCGGCGAACAGATCCGCACGCATGGTGAACTCGATCGGTGCGACGATCGCCGGCGTCGGCACCGAGCCAAACGCGCGCGCCGGCAGCCGCAGCACATCGGCCATCAGGGTGATCCCGCCCCCCGGCCACAGCATGCAGGGCGCACCGCCCATCGTCACGCGCACCAGCGCATCGCGCACCCCGCGCGTGAGCAGGATGGGGTTCTCCGTCACGCCCGCGCGCAGCGACCCGCCCGCACCGGCCATGAACAAGATCGAGGTCAGCGCCGGCTCGCAATTCTCCCCGATCCGCTCGACCGTCGCCGCCACCGCGTCAGGCATCGGCCGCGGCACCGGGTGCAGCGCCTCGTCCAGCTCGCAGTAGAGCGAATCCTCGCCTGTCGTCGTGGTCAGCAGCAGCCGCAGCCCCGGCCAGGCGAGCGCAGGATCGATGCTCTCGATGATCGACAGCGGGTCTGTCACATCCGTCCCGCCCCACCCCGTCCCCGGGTTCGCCACCTGGAAATACCGACCCGGCGTGGACCGCCGCCCGCGCACCCGCACGCCCGCGCGCCGCATCCCCAGGCAGGCACCCGCCTGGTGCTCGGTCAGCACGCCTGTGATGTGGTCGTCGACCACGATCACCTCATCCACATGCCCCTGCCATTGCTGCGCGAAAATGCCCACCGTGGCACTGCCGCACCCCACGCGCATGCGCTGTTCGACCTGGCAATTCACGATCGGCGCCGCACCGGCCTGCAACGTAAGCGTCGAACCTCCATCGATGGTCACCTCGATCGCCTGCTTGTCACACAAAGCGAGCATCGCCGCGCAGGTCACATTGCCTTCGCGCTTGGAGCCACCCGTCAGATGCCGCACGCCGCCCAGGCTCAGCATCTGGCTGCCATACTCGGCGGTGGTGACGTGCCCGATCTGCTCGCCCTGGTGGCGCACCGCCGCGGTCTCGCCACCCAGATGCCGGTCGGTGTCGATCTTCACCTTCAGGCCGCAGTAACTGAAGATCCCCTCGGTCACGACCGTGACGGTGTCCACGCCCGCATGCGAACTGCCGACGATGAACGGCGCAGGCTTGTAGTCCGGATAGGTCGTGCCCGCGCCGATCGCTGTGACAAAAATCCGCCCGTCCCAATCCTCGGCATTCGCGGCGAACGGAACCACCGCGCCGCCCTCCGCCACCGTCCTGTCCAGCAGGACCAATGGATCCGTCCGCACGAGCGCGCCGTTCTCGTTGGCATAGCGGCTGCAAGCGCCGGATCGGCCAGGGCGGATTCGGCACAAGACCGGGCAGGCGTCGCAGCGGACGATGCCGTTCGCCTCGCGGGCGCCGAATTTTTCGGTGCTGTCGGTCACGGCAGCAAGCATGGGGGAAATGAATTTCCCCCAGACCCCCATTCTTTTTTTTCTGACTTCTTGGTGCCCGGGGCAGACGCTCATCGCACGGCTTCCAGGACGCGGTGCGGCAAGGCGGGGACGCGGTGCAGGCGGGCGCCGGTCGCGTCGTGAATCGCGGAGAGGATGGCCGGCGCCGTCGGCACCAAGGCGGGCTCGCCGATCCCCTTCGCGCCGTATGGGCCCAGAGGCTCCGGGTCTTCGATCAGGATGATGTCGATCGGCGGGATGTCGCCCGCGGTCGGGATCAGGTAGTCGTGCAGATTCTCCGTCCGTCCCGGCAGGTATTCCTCCATCAGCGCAAGTCCGATGCCCTGCGCGATGCCGCCATGGATCTGACCCTCGACCAGCGTCGGATTCACCGCGCGGCCCACATCATGCGCCGCGACGATCCGACGCAACACCACCGTGCCTAGCTGCGTGTCCACATCCAGCGATGCGATCTGCGCGGCAAAGCCATAGGTCGCGTAGGGGATGCCCTGCCCATCCGCATCGAGCGGCACCGTCGGCGGATCAAACCTCCCGATGCCCTCCAGCATCACCGGGATCGGCACCACCGCGCCATCGATGCGCAGCACGCCATCCGCAAGGGCCAGCCGCGCGCCCTGGCCGGCATTGGTCAGGCGCAGGATTTCGGCGCGTAGCGCCAGGGCCGCCTCCTGCGCGGCGCGGCCGCTCACGAAAGTCTGGCGGCTCGCGCTCGTCTTGCCGGCATCAGCCGTCAGCGCGGTGTCGCCGAGCACCAGCGTGAAGGCGTCGGCCGGCAGGCCCAGCGCCTCGCCCGCGATCTGCGTCAGCACCGTCGTGCTGCCCTGCCCAATGTCGACAGCGCCGTTGAAGAAGGTGAGCGTTCCGTCGGGTGAAAGCGTGATGCGCATCGTCGAAGGATTCGACATCCCGGTATTGCCGATGCCGTACCACATGCACGCGATCCCGGTTCCCCGCCGCACGGGTCCGCCCTGCGCATTGAACGCCGCCGCCTCATCGCGCAGCGCGCGCCAATGCGGCCGCAGCGCATCGAGGCACGCCGGCAGCCCCGCCGAATGCGCGATCACCTGGCCCGTCGCGGTGGTGTCGCCGGCGCGCAGCGCGTTCAGCGCGCGGAACTCCAGCCGGTCCATTCCGCAATTGTCTGCAAGCGCATCGTACAGCGCCTCCTGCGCGATCGCCGCCTGCGGCACCCCGAAGCCACGGAAGGCACCCGATGGCGGGTTCGTCGTGTAGATCGCGCGCGCCACGGCCGAAACGCGGGGCACGCGATACGGCCCCGGCGCATGCACCGGCACGCGGCCGGCGACCGTCGGTCCCCAACTCGCGTAGGCCCCCGTGTCGAAATCGCCGTCGAATTCGAAGCTGGACAGCCGTCCGTCGGCGCCACACGCGGCCCGCGCGCGGATGCGCGAGGGGTGGCGCTTGGTGCTGCTCGCCATGCTCTCGCCCCGCGTCCAGATCGCGCGCACCGGGCGCCCCGTCACCCAGGCCGCGACAGCGATCATCGGCTGCACCGAGACGTCGAGCTTGCCGCCGAACCCGCCGCCGCACGCCGACGGGATAATGCGCACCTTGTCCTGCGCAATGCCCAGCACGCGCGCCACTTCCTCGCGGTCCATATAGGGCGCCTGGGTGCAGGCAAAGACGGTGATGCCGTCAGCCGTCCGCTCGGCATACCCGGCCTCAGGCTCGATATAGGCGTGCTCGACGAAGCCGGTCGCAAAACTGCCCTCGGCGACATGCGCCTCCGGGGGGCCGTCGCGTTTCGCGACCAGGCGCCCGGTCGCGAGCACATTGTCCGGGCGGAACCGGTGCAGAACCGCGGCCCCTGCCTCGCGCGCGGCCTCCATCCGCAGCGGCAGCAGCGGCGTCCAGGTGATCGGCAGGTCAGCGAAGCGCACCGCCTCGATCACGTCGCGCGGTCCAAGCAGGGCGCCGATGCAGTCGCCCCGGTAGCGGATGTAGCCATCGCAGAAGACCGGCTGGTCCTTGATATCAGGGTAGATGCCGAAGC
>JAZKFA010000166.1:0-3329 GCA_040386655.1 Pseudomonadota bacterium
TCCCCCGTCCCGCGGTCGATGGGGAGTATCCGTGCTCGGCGAGCCAGACGAGGCTGCGCAGCCCGTCGCGCGCGATGCGGCGCGCGGGTGCTGCGCGGAACTCATCGTTGAAGACCTCGAGCGAGATCGGACCGGTGTAGCCCGCAGCCAGCACGTCGCTCAGGAAGCCCGCGACGGGCAGTTCGCCCTGGCCGGGAAAGCTGCGGAAGTGCCGGCTCCAGGACAGCGCATCCATGCTCAGGCGCGGGGCGTCGGCGAGCTGGAGGAAGAAGATTTTTGCGCCAGGAACGGTGGCGTTCAGCCCCGTGAGGTCATCGCCCAGGCAGAGCGTATGGAAGCTGTCGAGGATCAGCCCGAGCGCAGGGTGATCCGCGGTGCGCACGATGTCCCAGGCCTGTCGCCATCGGTTGGTGTACCGGCCCCAAGCCAGCGCCTCATAGCCCACGCGCAGGCCGCGCGCGCCGGCGCGCTCGGCCATCTCGCGCAGGTCGCCGGCGGCGCGGGAGGGATCGTCGAGCGTCGCGGCCTGGGTGTTGGAGCAGACCAGCAGCAGCTCGGCGCCCAGCGCCTGCATGGTGTCGAATTTCCGCTCCGCGCGATCGAGGTTGCGGGCGCGCTGCGCCGCCTCCATCGCCTCGAAATCGCGGAAGGGCTGGAACAGCGCGACCTCCAGGCCAAGGTCGGTGCAGAGGCGGCCCGCATCGCGCGGCGTGCCGTCGAAGGTGAGCAGGTCGTTCTCGAAGATCTCGACAGCCTCGAACCCCGCCGCCGCGGCCGCTTCCAGCTTGTCGGGCAGCGTCCCCGAAAGGCAGACCGTGGCGATGGCGCGCTTCATGGCAGGCCCTTTCAGATGTCGAGGAAGACCGTCTCGCCTTCGCCCTGGATGCGGATATCAAAGCTGTAGACCACCGCACCCTCGCGCCCGGCGCGCGGCGCGATCAGCGTGCCCCGACGCGCGGGGTCGATGAGATTCAGCACGGGATCGGCGGCATTCGCTGCCTCCTCGTCGCCGAAATACAGCCGCGTCGAGAGCCCCAGATTGATGCCGCGGGCGACGATCCAGAGGCTGACATGCGGGGCCATGCGGCCACGCCCCGACCGTCCTTCGACGGAGCCAGGCTTGATGGTGTCGAAGGCCCAGATACCGGTGCCGAAATCCGTGCCCGTTCGGCCCCAGCCATGGAAGGCGGGATCGGGTGCTGCACCTTCCTGCGCATCGGCGGGATGGTTGTAGCGACCGTGGGCATCAGCCTGCCAGATCTCGACCAGCGCATCGCGCACGAGCGAACCGGCGCCGTCGAAGATGCGGCCCTCGATGCGGATGCGCTCGCCGCGCGTCGCGTCGGTCACCATTTGCTCGCCGAGATTGTTCTCGAAGATCTCGAACCCGGCCTGGCGAGGGATCAGCCCGATATGCACATAGGGGCCGGCGGTCTGGGAGGGTGTCTCGGGCAGGTAGTCCATCGCTCAGCTTCCCTGCAGCTTGTTTTCGAAGCGCGTCTGGCGCCGCCCGCGCAGCACCATGTCAAAGCGATAGGCGAGCGTGTCGAGCGGCACGGAGGCCTTGAGGTCCAGCTTCGCGGTCAGCCGGTCGCGCAGCGCCGGATCGGGCATGGTCGCGATGATCGCATCATGGGCGATCAGCGGGTCGCCCTCGAAATACATCTGGGTGATGAGGCGCTGCGCAAAGCCGGTGCCGAACAACGAGAAGTGGATATGCGCCGGCCGCCAGTCATTCACGCGGTTGCGGAAGGGATAGGGGCCGGGCTTGATCGTGCGGAAGCTGTAGTAGCCATCGGCATCGGTAATGGTGCGCCCGCAGCCGCCGAAATTCGGATCGATGGGCGCGAGATAGGTGTCCAGCGCGTGGCGATATCGCCCGCCCGCATTGGCCTGCCACACCTCGATCAGCATGCCGCCGAGACCGCGTCCTTCGCCATCGAGCAGACGGCCATGGACGATGACGCGCTCACCGATCGGCTCACCGGTGTGGACGTAGTTGAGGATGAGGTCGTGGTCGAGCGGCCCGAGGTCATGCGCGCCGAAGACCGGCCCGGTCACCTCGGAGAGCGAGTTCTGCAAGGACAGCAGCGGGAAGCGCGGGCTGCGCAGCACGGAGGATTTGTAGACCGGCGCGCAGGCCGGCGGATGCTCCGCCGGGTCGCGCGGGAAGAACTCGGCATCGGGTCGCATGGCGCGCGCTCCTCGGTCGGTGAAGCCTCTGTTCCAGCGGCCAGGAAGAATGACCGCTGCATTTCGTGCCCTCAAGCGCCCGGCGCGGTCTCCGGCCGCCTCGCTCGCCGGATTTCAGACGTTCGCACGTTCAAGCTCCCGGCTCGCGCTGCGGGCCGGAGGCCGAAACATGGCACTGGGAGCACTACTCCAGCGTGATGCCGCGGGTGCGGATCAGCTCGCCCCACTTGGCACTCTCGGCCGCAAGATAGGCCGGGAATTCCGCCGGCGTCCCAGGTGTGGGCACGATGGAGCTGGCGCGGAGGCGCTCCAGCACCTCGGCATTGGCCATCGTCGCGGCGAGGGCGGTGTGCAGCCGCGCGATGATGGGCGCTGGCGTGCCGGCGGGCGCGAGGAGCGCGAAATCCGACGTTGCCTCGAAGCCTGGAAACCCCGATTCTGCGATTGTCGGCACGTCGGGCGCGAGCGGGTTGCGCGTGAGCGTCGAGACGCCAATGCCCTGGATCTGGCCGGCCTGCATCAGCGGCAGCGCGGTCACCGCATCCACCATCGCGACCTGCACTTCGTTGGTGATCAGGGCCTGCACCGCGGGCGCGCCGCCGCGATAGGTGACGTTG
Organism: Pseudomonadota bacterium; assembly: GCA_040386655.1. Taxonomy (GTDB): domain Bacteria; phylum Pseudomonadota; class Alphaproteobacteria; order Acetobacterales; family Acetobacteraceae; genus Plastoroseomonas. Next base: position 2,811 of record JAZKFA010000166.1, read on the forward strand.
AGTATGTCGATGCCGGCCGCGCGCAGGAACAGCTCGGTCGCGAGATGCGCGGAGGACCCGGCGCCGGACGATGCGTAGGACAGCCGCCCCGGCGCTTCCTTGGCCTTCGCGACGAGCGCCGCGATGTTTGGCGTGCCGAGGCGCGGGTTGACGCAGAGGATGATGGGCGACTGCGCGACGCGCCCGATGGCCGAGAAGGCGCGGTCGTCATCATAGCCGCGGCCGGGGAACAGATGGCGCGACATGGCGTAGGTGGAGTTGACGCCCATCAGCAGCGTGTAGCCGTCCGGCCGTGCCCGCGCGACGGAGGCGTGGCCCACCGTCCCCGAGGCACCGGGGCGGTTGTCAACGACGACATTGCCCGAGAGTTCGCGTGACATCTGCTGCGCCACGACGCGGCCCACGAAATCGGTCGATCCACCAGGCGCCCAGGCGACAACGATGGTGACCGGGCGCGCACCGGGGAAGGCGTCCTGCGCGCGCGCGGGCGTGGAACCGAGCAGGCCGAGGGCGCCAAGC
>JAZKFA010000167.1:0-12003 GCA_040386655.1 Pseudomonadota bacterium
GTCGCACCCGGCCGGGCAGGGCAGGCGCGGGCCGCCGAGGCCCGGGATCACCGCCTTGACCAGCGCGCGTGCTTTGTCCGCGTTGGAGAACAGCACCTTCACCACCTGGTCGACCGTGACAGCCTCATGATCCGGGTGCCAACAGTCGAAATCGGTCACCATGGCGACGGAGGCGTAGCAAAGCTCCGCCTCCCGGGCGAGTTTCGCCTCCGGCATGTTGGTCATGCCGATGACCGAGCAGCCCCAGGACCGGTACAGCTCGCTCTCCGCCTTGGTGCTGAATTGCGGACCCTCCATCACCAGGTAGGTGCCACCGCGCGTGACCGGCAAAGCGAGGTCGCGCGCCGCCTGTTCCAGCGCATCGCCCAGCCGCGGGCAGGTCGGGTGCGCGACCGAGACATGCGCGACGCAGCCCGTGCCGAAGAACGACTTCTCCCGCGCGAAGGTGCGGTCGATGAACTGGTCCACGATCACGAAATGGCCCGGCGGCAAATCCTCGCGCAGCGAACCAACCGCGCTCAGCGAGATGACATCCGTCACGCCCGATCGCTTCAGCGCGTCGATATTGGCGCGGTAATTCAGCGCCGAGGGCGGCGTCGGATGGCCCCGTCCATGCCGCGGCAGGAACACGCATGGCACGCCCGCCAGCCGTCCGAACAGCAAGGCATCCGAGGGCTCGCCCCACGGCGTCTCGACCCGGCGCCACTCCCGATCCTCCAGCCCCTCGATGTCATAAAGGCCGGAGCCGCCGATGAGGCCGATGACGGTGTCTTGCTGCATGCGCGCAACCTAAACCGCCGCGCTTGACGAGACCACCCTGGCGCGTGCCTTGTCCGGGCATACACCTGGGACCACACCATGCGAGTTGTGCTGCTGCTGACCTTGATCGTGCTGGCCGGGTGCGAGAGCACGCGAAGCTCTCCGCTGGGGCCGCGAGGGACGGCGTTGCCGCCGCCGGATGCGGTGACGGGGCGTTAGAAGGCCGGGGAAAGGAATTTTCGCGGACCCCATTCTTTTGTTTTTATCCAGGGTTCAACATCACGGAAACCGATGGCGTCGCGCTGGCTGAATAGTCTTTTTGTGGATCATGCGGCGCTGCGGGTGGGGTGGCGGAACTGGGCTGTGGTGGAGCCGGGGCGGCTCTATCGCTCCAACCATCCGCTACCTTGGCAGCTGCGTGCGGCAGCGCGGCGGCACGGCATTCGCACCGTCATCAACCTGCGTGGGCACCGCGAAAGCTGCGGGTCGGACTTCCTCGCGCGCGACGAAGCGGCGCGCCTTGGCCTGGCCCAGATAGACGCACCCTTCGAAAGTCGCGGGGCGCCGCACAAGGACCGCATCCTGCGCCTGGTGGACACGCTGTCCCGTGTCGAGGAACCCATCCTCATCCACTGTAAATCCGGTGCCGACCGCACAGGGCTGGTCGCGGGCATCTGGCTGCTGCTTCAGGGACGCCCGGTGGCGGAGGCGCAGGCGCAGCTCACCCTGCGGCACGGGCATATCCGGCAGGGCAAGACCGGCATCCTCGACGCATTTTTCGCCAGCTACGCGGCGGCAGCGGGAAAACCCTTCCTCGACTGGCTGCGCGAGGATTACGACGAAGGCGCGTTGCGCGCGTCCTTCCAGAGCCAGCCCTGGGCCGACCGGCTGCTCGACGGCGTGCTGAAGCGGGAATAGGCGCAGCCTCCCGCCTCCAAGTCGAGTTCCAGGGAAGCACCGCGCAGTATACAAAAGCCGCCTGAACCGGCGCACAGCCGCCGCACCGTGAACACAGCGGTAAATCATCGTAAAAGGCCAAGAATTCAGTTCCGTTCGACGCTCCGGCGCCGCGATATCGCACGCGATTGCTGTCCCACCGCGTCACGCAAACGGAGCAAAGCGATGTCCACGGCCTCTACCCAGCCCGGCTTTCATGGCCACACCCAGCGCCACGACGTGGTGCCTCCGCTCGGCAAGGCGGTCGCGGCCGGGCGCTTCGGGCGCATGGTGCCCGAGCTCTCGACGCCGCTGGACGTTCCCGATGCCGCGCTGGTCGCGCTCGGCCTGGCGATGCGCGATGGTGCCGGCGGGCAGAATTCCGGCGACAACGCGAATATCGAGGCCGGCTACACCTATCTCGGCCAGTTCATCGACCACGACATCACGCTCGACACGACCACGCTGACCGAGATCGCGGACGACCCGACCGCGGTCGAGAACTTCCGCACGCCGCGGCTCGATCTCGACAGCATCTACGGCCTCGGGCCGCGGGTGCAGCCTTCGCTGTACGACCGCGCGAGCAAGGGCCTGGGCGGCGATCCGGCGCCGGTGAAGCTGCTTGTCGGCAAGACGTCCATCGGCGGCGCGGAGGCGAATTTCGAGGGCCTTGCGCACGACCTGCCGCGCAATCCGCAGGGCTTCGCCATCATCGGCGACGAACGCAACGACGAGAACCTGCTGGTCGCGCAGACGCATGTCGCATTCCTGCGCTTCCACAACGCCATCGTGGATCACCTCAACGGCAAGGTGCCGCGCGGGCAGCTGTTCGAGCAGTCCCGCCGGGCGGTGATCGACCTCTACCAGGCCATGGTGCTGCGCGACTTCCTGAGCAGGCTCTGCGACGTGAACGACATCGCGCTCGCGGTGTCGCGGCGGGACTTCTTCCGGTTCGAGAGCTTCGGCGCCTTCGGCCAGCCATACCTGCCGGTCGAGTTCTCGGTCGCGGCCTATCGGCTGGGGCACTCGATGGTACGGCAGGGCTACAGCCACAACCGCATCTTCCGGCCAAACAACGCACCCCTGCCCGCCGGCACCTTCGACCTGCTGTTCCTCTTCACCGCAAAGTCGGGGCAGATCGGCATCGTCCCGGGCCCGACGCCGGCCAACAAGCCGACGCTGCCCGGCGACTGGATCATCGACTGGCGCCGCTTCCTCGATTTCCAGACGGCGGCCGCGCCTGGGTTCGCGCTCAACCTCTCGCGCAACATCGATCCCTATCTGGCGAGCGAGCTGCATCTGCTGGGCACGCCCGGCGCCGCCCAGCCGGCGGCCGACGGCAGCAGCAGCCTGGCCGTGATGAACCTGCGCCGCGGTGCGAAGATGAAGCTGCCGGCGGCGCAGGACCTCGCGCGGTTCATGGGCATCCAGGTGCTGACCGAGGCGCAGATCGGCGACAACACCTCCGACGGGAAGGCAGCGCGCCAGCATGGCCTGCTGAAGAAGACGCCGCTCTGGTACTACATCCTGAAGGAGGCCGCGGTGACGCAGCAGGGCGCCCGGCTGGGTCCGCTGGGCAGCCGCATCGTGGCGGAGACGTTTGTCGGCCTGCTCGATGGCGACCCGACCAGCATCCTCGGCCGCAACCCGACCTGGCGGTTCGGCGATCCGATCCCCGGGCTGGTTTTGCCGGGCGCGGATGTGAGCTTCACCTTCGCTGACCTGGTGGCCTTCGGCGCCGGCGGCCGGGGGTTGAAGGAGCTCAGCCCTATTGGGTGAGAGGCCGCTGCGGCCTCAGGCGCCGGCAACCACATCGAGGCGCGTGTTCTTCACGCGCGCACCGCGAGGCCGAATGGCCGAACGCCGGCAGTCCGGCGGAAGGCAAGCGAGCGGAGCGAGCGCCCGCGGTCTGAGGGCAGAAAAATTGCAGCCATTTAGCGGTCATTCTTCATGACCACTGAATGCCTGCGTTCGCACGAGGCGTGCATACAGCCCGCCCGCTTCCATGAGTTCGGCGTGGCTGCCCTGCTCCACCGCGCGGCCCCGATCCATCGCGATGATCAGGTCCGCATCGCGCACGGTGGACAGCCGGTGCGCGATCACCAGCGTGGTGCGCCCGGCGCGCAGCCGCGCGAGGGCCTGCTGCACCAGGGCCTCGTTCTCGGCATCGAGCGCGCTGGTCGCTTCGTCCAGCAGCAGGATGCGCGGATTGCGCAGCAAGGCGCGCGCGAGCGAAACGCGCTGCTTCTGCCCGCCCGACAGGCGCGAGCCACCCGTGCCCAGCACGGTCTGATAGGCCTGCGGCAGCACCGCGAGGAAATCATGCGCGGCCGCTGCGCGCGCGGCATCCTCCACTTCCGCCTGGTTCGCGCCGGGCCGCCCGCAGGCGATGTTGGCGAAGGCGGTGTCGTCGAAGATCACCGCATCCTGCCCGACATAGGCGATGGCGTCGCGCAGGCTGGCCAGCGTCACGTCGCGCAGATCGGCACCGTCGATGCGGATCGCGCCCGCCGTCGCGTCATGCAGGCGCGGGACCAGCGCGAGTGCTGTGGATTTGCCCGCCCCCGATGGGCCGACCAGCGCCACCGTGCGGCCAGGTTCCGCGATGAAGCTCAGCCCTTCCAGCGCGGCATCGGCGTTGCCCTGTTCGTAGCGAAAGCCGACGTCGTCGAACTCCACGCGCCCCTTGCCCTCCGGCAGCGGGATGGCGCCGGGCTTCTCCACGATGCGCGGCCGCTCGTCGATGACGGCATAGACGCTGGACAGGCCGGCGAGCCCTTCCTGCAGCGCCGCATTCAGCGACCCTAGCGCGCGCACCGGGCGTGAGGCGATCAGCAGCGCGGCCACAAAGCCGGTGAACTCTCCGATGGTCCCGGCGCCCGAGCTCACCCGCCAGCCGAGGAAAGCGATGACGGCCGCAACGGCAATGCCGCCGAGTGCCTCCAGCATGGGGTCCAGGCTCGCGCGCGTGCGCTGGATGTGCAGCAGGCTCTCGCGCAGGCCGGCGAAGATGCGCCCGGCGCGGGCTTCCTCCTGCGCTTCCAGCCGATAGGCGCGCACCACGCGTGCGGCGGCAAAGCTTTCCGTCAGCACCGCCGCCGTCTCGCCCATGCGCTCCTGCATGCCGCCGGACGCGCGGCGGATGCGCTTGCCCAGGCGCGTGATCGGCAGGATCGCGATCGGGTACAGCGCCATCGCGATCAGGAACAGCTGCCAGTCGAGCCACAGCATCGAGGCGGCGAGGCCAACGACCGTCAGCACGTCGGCGATAGCGTTGATGGACTTGGTCAGCGCCTCGCGGATCATCGCGGCATCGCCGGTGAAGCGCGCGGCGTGGCGGGCCGGCGCGTCGCGCCCCACGGCGGCGAGGTCGGCGCGCGTCAGGGCGCGAAACAGGTCGCCCTGCAGGCCCTCGATCACGCGCAGCACCACGGACTGGATGGCGACAGCCTGGCCGAACTGCGCCAGCGACTTCGCCATGGTGATCAGGATGATGATGATCGGCACCAGCCACAGCGTCTCTGTGTCGTTGCCGGTGAACCGGTCGAAGCTCTGCTGGATGACCACGGGGTAGAGCGCGGTGAAGCCCGCCACCAGCACCGTGCAGACCAGCGCGACGGTGACGCCGCGCTTGTGCTTCAGCACCTGTTCGCGCCAGAGGCGGCGCGTCAGCGCGAGGGTGGAGGCGGGAAGCGGCTTGGCCATCGCGGGGCCGTAGCAGGCCGCGCTCCCCAGTTCAATTTTGCCCCGGCGACAGCACGCGGGCGAGCTCCGCCCGGCAGGCCTCGGCATCGTCGGTGCAACCGCGCGCCAGCCACCAGGCGCGGGTCGCGGCGAGCGCGGCCCCCAGCGCCGGGCCGGGCTGTGCGCCCAGGCCCAGCCCGTCGCGCCCTTGCAGGGGGAAGATGGGGCGCGGCAGGGCACGCAGGTGGGCACGGGTTTCCGCGCGGTCCACCCCATCCCGCGCCCCGGCGAGCGTCAGGCGCGCGAGCAGCGTGTCGTGCCCGGCCTCCGCGAGCGCCCGGCGTAGCGCATCGTCATCGCCCTCCGGCACCAAGCCCTGCATCGCGGCCAGGCGCGATGCTTCCGCGCCGGAGAACTTCAGCCTGTGCGCCAAAGCGCCCAGATCGGCACCGGGCTGAAGCAGCGCCGCGAGCCGCACTAGCGGGTCCGGCTCCGCGATGCGCCCGAGCGCGTCGGGCGCGCCGGCCTCCGGCAGCACGGCGGCCAGCACGCCGGCCTCGGCCATGCGCGCCACCGCCTCCGCCGCACGCGGGCCGGCGAGCAGGCGCTTGAGTTCCATCCACACCCGCTCCACGGATAGCCGCGCCATGCCCGGCACACCCGCGCGGATGGCAGCGAGCGCGTCGGGATCCGGCGCGCCGCGCCCGTAGCGGGCGAAGAAGCGGAAGAAGCGCAGGATGCGCAGGTAGTCCTCGGCGATGCGCTTGGCGGCGTCGCCTACGAAGACGACCCGACCAGCTGCCAGGTCCGCCTGGCCGCCGAAATAATCGTGCAGCACGCCATCCGCGCCCATCGACATGGCGTTGATGGTGAAGTCCCGCCGCGCCGCATCCTCGCGCCAGTCGGTGGTCCACTCCACCTCGGCGTGGCGGCCATCGGTGGCGATGTCGCGGCGCAGCGCGGTCACCTCGTGCGGCTTGCCGTCCAGCACGGCCGTGACCGTGCCATGCGCGATGCCGGTGTCGAACACCTTGGCCCCCGCCGCGCGCAGCAGCCGCGCGATCTCCTCGGGCGGCAGGGGAGCGGCGATGTCCACATCCTGCACCGCCTGACCGGCCAGGCTGTCGCGCACCGCGCCGCCCACGGCCCTCGCACCTGGCAATGCCGCAAGGATCGCGGCCGTCGCCGGCGCATCCAGGAAGGCAGGGCCGATCACCGGCGCGGCTCGGTATGGCCCGGGATGATGCGGCCATCCTCGACGCGGGGGGGAACATAGACGCCCGGCGCCTCCCGCCGCGTCAGCCCGTACCAGGCTGCGCCGCCGACCGAGGCCGCCACGGCGAGGATGGCCAGGACCAGCACCACGGATGTGGGCTCGCCATCCGGGTTGCGCCGGCGCCACAGCATGAAGGTGCCGAAGGGCAGGGCGAAGAGCAGCAAGGCGATGATGTAGGTCACGGCGCCGTATATGGGGGTGCGCGGCGGTCTTGTGCTAGCGCCCCTGCTCAGCGTGCCCGCTGCAGGCCCAGCGTGCGCGCGACTTCGCCCAGCGCCTCGTATTCGGCGCGCGTCGCGGCCGCCATCTCGGCGCCGAAGACCGGGCGGAAGGTCGCACCCTGGTCCTCGACCAGCGCGCGGAAGCGCGGGGTGTTGGCGGCGGCACCGAACGCCTCGGTGATGCGGGCCAGGCGGTCGGGCGCGATCCCATTCGGCGCGATCAGGCCCCACCAGATGGTGATGGCGTGGTCGGCGAGGCCCAGCGAGGCGAGGCCCGACGCGTTCGGCAGCGCGGGATTATCCTCCGCCGTGGTCAGCAGCAGGCAGTTCGCCGTTCCCGCCCGGGCCGCCGTCATCGCGCTCACCACCGAGCCGCCATAGAAGGTGATGTGCCCGCCCAGGAAGGCCGGCATCGTCTGCGCAGCACCCTGGAAGGGCACCGTTAGCATCTCCAGGCCCAGCCGCCGCAACACGCGCTCCACGCCCAGGTGCAGCGTGCCGCCCAGGCCCTCATTGCCCCAGCTGTAGGTGCCGGGATTGGCGCGGATGCGCGCAATCATCTCCGGCAGCGAATTCGCCGGGAAGCTCGGCGCGGCACACAGCGTGTAGGCCGAGTAGCCGATGCTGAGGATGGAGGTGTAGCTCTCCGGCGTGTAGCGCGCGCCCAAGGTGTGCGGCGCGGCAGTCAGCGGCGTGTTCCAGATGAAGCCCAGTGTCGTGCCGTCCGGCCGCGCATCCACGATCTGCTGCACGCCGATGGTCCCGCTGGCGCCTGCGCGGTTCTCCACGATGATCGGCGCGCCGAGCGCATTGCCCACGCCCTCCGCCAGGCCGCGGGCGAAGACATCCGTCCCGCCCCCGGCCGTGACCGGGACGATGATGCGGATCGGCGCCTGTGCCAGGGCGGCGCCGCAGAGCACCGGCAGCAGGGCGAGCGAGACGATGAGGCGGCGCATGGCGAGGGGTGGTCCTTCGGTCGATGCCGGGTTTTCAGCAAGCGGCGTGCCGATCATACTCCGCGCAACGAAGCATACCGCAAGGCGCCCCATGACCCTGATCGATCTCAGCCGCACCATCACGCACAAGATGCAGCGCCTGGTGAACCACCCCACGATCGAGCTGTATCCCTTCTCCACCCACGCCGAGAAGCGCGTCGTGGACGGCTATGAATTCTCCTCGGCCACGATGGTTCTGCACATGGGCGACCATGGCGGCACCCATGTCGACGCGCCCGTGCATTTCGACGAGACGCCGGGTGCGCAGACCGTCGACCAGATGCCGCTGGAGAAATTCTTCACCGAGGCCGTCTGCCTGGACCTCAGCCACGTACCCGACCAGACGGACATCACCATCGCGCACCTGGAAGCCGCGGTCGCGGTCGCCGGCGTCGAGATCCGCCCGGGCGACACGGTGCTGCTCTACACCGGCTTCTACAACCGCGCCGCCGGCACCGAGGGCTACATCACCGACTTCCCCGGCCTGACGAAGGAGAGTGCGACCTGGCTCGGCAAGCTTGGCATCGGCATGTTCGGCGTGGAATCCGTCAGCCCCGGGCGCCCGGGGCGCAACAATTTCGAGGTCCACCACGTCTGCCGCGACATGGGCTTCACCCACATGGAAGGGGTGATCAACCTCGACAAGCTGGTCGGCAAGGGGCGCTTCCGCTTCATCGGCTTTCCGCTGAAGATCGCCGGCGGCACCGGCAGCCCGATCCGTGCGGTGGCCTGGCTGGACGATTAGGCCCGATTGCGGCGCCGTCATCGCACGGCGCTTGACGGGCGGGCCGGATTGCGTTGGTTTTAGCTGTTGCATCGTCGCAAGGAGTCATCGCCATGACGCGCCTGCTGCTCAGCGCCTTCATTCTCGCCGCCGCGGCCCTGCCCGCGTTCGCGCAGGCACCAAGTAACAGCGCCAGCAACGTCCAGGCCCAGCGGGCGCGGACGATCAACACCGGCGGGCCTCAGGGCGCCTACCACACCCTGTTCTGCCCCCCCTTTCCGCCCGCACTCAGCCGCGTCTACTTCAACGGCTACGCCTGCACGACCTCGCGCGGGACGCTTGAGAACATCACCCGCGCGCTCGAGGCGCCTGGCGCGATCGGCTTCGCCCAGCTCGACGTCTACAGCCGCGAGGCGGCGCGCCGCCCGGCCGAATTCCAGCGCCTGACCGTCATCCGCCGCGACATCGCCTGCGAAGGCCTGTGGATGATCACGCGCAATGACCGCCTCGCCACGCTCGGCGACGTCCAGGGCCTGGCGCGGCGGATCAACTTCATTCTTCCCCCGCGCGAGAGCGGGTCCGCCGCCAGCTTCAGCTACCTGCGCGAGATCGACCCCGAGGGGCTGGGCCGCATCCCCGAGGCGAACATCCGCTACGGCCGCGATTCCACGGACGTGATCGAGCAGGTGGCCGCCAGCACCGATGGCGCGGTCGGCTTCTTCGTGCAGTTCGCCGACCCGTCCAACGCCAACATCAGGCTGCTGGTCGAGCGCAACCTGCACGTGGTGCCCGTGGTCAGCCGCGAATTGCTCCGCGCCCGCGTCGACAACGAAGCGGTCTACCAGGTGCAGGAATTCTCGCTCAGCGAAGGCGGCGTCTTCGGCATCGGCGGGCGGTCGCGCAACGCGACCACGGCCTGCACGCCGGTGGCGGTCTTCACCGCTGCCCCCGATGTCCTCCCCGCCGGGTCCGCGCGCGACGATCAGCGCGACCTGATCCAGCGCCTGCGCGAAGTGCCCTCCGCCCAGCTGCTGCCGCAGCAGAGCGCGATCGCGCGGCTGATCTCCAGCACGCGGCGCCTCTCGCAGGGGGCGGTGGATGGGATGGTCAATGCGGCCGAGAGCGCGCGCCGGGCGGCGGAGCGGGCGGTGAATTGAAGAAGGCTGGGGAAAGGAATTTCCCCAGACCCCATTCTTTTATTTTTGTATTTTGGCGCCAGCCGCCCAGTGGCACCAAGAAATCGGTGGGCGGATCGCCTATCTAGGGCGGCATGAGCGATGCGGCGCCGTTTTGGAAGACGAAGACACTCGCGACGATGTCGCGCAGCGAGTGGGAAAGCCTCTGCGACGGCTGCGGGCGCTGCTGCCTGCACAAGCTGCGCGACGCCGAAACCGACGAACTCGCCTGGACCGAGGTCGCCTGCCGGCTGCTCGATACGCAATCCTGCCGATGCTCGGACTACGAACACCGCAAGGCCTTCGTGCCGGACTGCGTGAAGCTCACGGCTAAGAAGGTCGCCGCCATCGACTGGCTGCCACCCAGCTGCGCCTACCGCCTGCTCGCCGAAGGACAGGAGCTGTTCTGGTGGCACCCCCTGGTCTCCGGCCGCGCCGAGACCGTGCATGAGGCCGGCATCTCCGTCCGCGACCGCGCCGTGAGCGAACGCAACGCCGGGCCGCTGGAAGGCCATGTGGTGCGCTGGCCGGGGCTGCTGCCGAAAGCCGCCCGGCCGAAGCGGCGCTGAGCTATTCCCCGATGTTGAGCAGCGCGCCGCGCACCCGGGCGCCCTCGAACTGGCGCATGAACACCATCGCCGCGATCACCAGCCACACCCCGTCCAGCGCGAAGGCCGCGGCCAAATGGCCCCAGGCGACCTGGCCGGTGAGCAGCGCCGCGCGCATGCCCTCGAACACATGCGCGGCGGGGATGGAGAGCGCGACCGGCTGTAGCCAAGCCGGCAGCACCGCGACCGGGTAGAAGACGGCCGAAAAGGGCGTGAGGCCGAACAGCACGCTCCAGGCGAGGGCCTCCGCGCCGGCGCCGTGGCGCAGGATCAGCGCGGTGACCATCATCGCCACCGCCCAGCCCATCATCAGCAGGGCGGCGAAGAAGCCCACGATGACCGGGCCCAGCGAGAACAGCCCGAAGCCGTAGAAAAGCCAGGCGAGCAGCATGGCCGGCAGCACGCCCACCAGCGTGCGCAGGATGGACATGCTCATCAGCGCGGCCACCAGCTCCCGCGGTCGCAGGGGGGAGACGAAGACGTGGCCGAGATTGCGCGACCAGATCTCCTCGAGGAAGGAGAGCGCGAACCCCATCTGGCTGCGCAGCGCCACCTCCCACAGCAGCACCGCGCCGAGTAGCGCGCCGGCGGCGAGCGTCCCCCCGCTGGGCTGCAGGCCCGCGATGTAGGCGCTGATAAAGCCCCAGACGACCATCTGCAGCACCGGCCAGTACATCAGCTCGACCAGGCGCGGCCAGGACCGGCGGTAGAGCGAGACGTGGCGGTAGACTAAGCCCCAGACGCGGCGGAGCGCAGGCTTCACGAGACCACCTCCGCGCGCGTGCCGCGGGCGATGTCGAGGAAGACCTGCTCCAGGTCTTCGCGCCCGTAGCCCGCGGTCAGCGCGGCGGGGCTGCCCTGGTCCAGGATGCGGCCCTGCTTCATCATCAGCACATGGCCGCACAGGCGCTCGACCTCGGCCATGTTGTGCGAGGCGAGCAGGATGGCGCAGCCGCTTTCGGCGCTGTAGCGCTCCAGCCAGCCGCGCACCCAGTCGCCGGTGTCGGGGTCCAGGCTCGCGGTGGGCTCATCCAGCAGCAGCAGGGCGGGGCGGTTGATGAGCGCCTTGGCGAGTGCGACGCGCGTCTTCTGGCCGGCAGAGAGCTCGCCGGCGGGGCGGTCGAGCAGGTCGGTCAGCTCCAGGTCCTCCGCGAGCGTTGCGATGCGGTGTTCCATGTCCGGGACGTTGTAGAGATGGGCGTAGATGCGCAGGTTCTCGGCCACCGAGAGCCTGTGCGGAAGCGCAATGTAGGGCGAGGAGAAGTTCATCCGCGCCAGGGCCGCGAAGCGGTCCGTGGCCATGTCATGGCCGAGCGCCAGGATGCGCCCGCCGCTGGGTACCAGAAGCCCCAGCAACATGGCGATGGTCGTGGTCTTCCCCGCGCCGTTGCCGCCGAGCAGGCCCCAGGTCTCCCCGATCGGGAGTTCGAAGGACAGGCCGTCGACCGCCGGGCGTGGCGGCGGGGCGCCGCGGCGCGGCGGATAGGTCTTGCGCAAATTCTCGACGATGAGGGCGGGCATGGGCGAGGTATGCGAGATCAGGCGCCCCGCGCCAAGCGCGGCGCGATGAACAAGACGCGGGGTGCTTCGTGGAGGTGACACGCCAAGCGCTTGTGGACACCCTC
>JAZKFA010000167.1:12103-16233 GCA_040386655.1 Pseudomonadota bacterium
ACCTATCGGGTCGCGCAGCGGACCGCGAGCGCGAATGCGCGACGCCGGTCGTCCGGCGAGCCAAGCCCGCTGAGCGGGCGCCCGGCGCCTGAGGGCACACAAACAGGCTTAGTCGCCATCCTTCATGGCGACTAAGCCGAGAGGCGACGCTTCTCGATCAACCGCCCCGAGAACAGCCGGAACCCCATTTCCCAGCCCCAGGCGATGGCGGCGGGGCGGTCGACCTCAGCCAGGACCATGCGATCCGCGGCGAGCGGCAGGGCGTCGGCCAGCGCGCGGGCCTCCGGCGTGCCGAGCGCCGGCAGGGCCTCGCTCCAGGCCAGGCGCACCAGGTCGAAGCCGGCGGCCTCCGACGGGATCAGCGCCAGGGTCGCGGCCGAACGGGCATCCAGCGCCAGGCGGTACTGTTTCGTTCGCAGGCGCGCGCGGGCCTCGGTGAAGGCATCGGGATCGGACAGCACCTCCTCGGCGGTGAACGCGATGGCCATGCGGCCGCGCAGCATGGCCGGCAGCAGCGCGTCGAACCTGGCGAACTCGGCGCTCCCGGTGGCGGCGATGCCCAGCGGTAGCAGGCTCGTGCGCAGCCCGCCCACGGCATCGGGGCGCGCCAGGCCGGCAAGGATGCGGCGGTCGATGGCCGTGCGCAGCTGCCGGCGCAGCCAGGGCGCGCTGTCGGGGTCGTGCAGGGGCAGGATGGCCGCGCAGACGCCAGCGAAGTCGATGCGCCTTTCCTCCCATACGGGCAGGGGCGCGCCCCCGCCGGGGTCCAGCCGGCAAGCCCAGAAGGTGCGCAGCATCGGCGAGAGGTCGGCCATCGCGAGCGCCCTCTCGGCGCCGGACAGCGCGGTGGTGGTGAAGGTCTCGGCGGGCAGGGCGGGTGGCGGCGGGGCCTCGGCCAGGGAAGCGAGGCCGAGGGCCTGCTCGATGGCGGCGATGACAACAGCGGCTTCGGCCGGCAAATGCAGGTGACGGATGATGCGGGCTGCTCCCTCGGCATCGAGCGTGCGCAGGAACAGCTCCCGCACCTGGGCCAGCAGGTGGGCGGGCGGCGCCTCCACCGCGCAGAGATCGCCGTTGGGCAGGTCGAAGCAGCGGCTGCGCGCGGAGCTGCGCAGCGGCGCCCAGGCGGCCTCCAGCAGGCGGCGGTGATGGCCGCGTCGCAGGGCCGGGGGCAGGGCGGACAGGCGCAGCACCAGCATCTCCCGCTCCACGCCGGAGGCGACGGTGTCGCGCACCAGCGCCGCCAGCTCCACCGCGTCCGAGGTGCCGAGGGGGGAGCGCACCAGGGCGTTCAGCACGGCGCGGTCGGCCTGCAGGGCGCTCATGCGTCGCCGCCCGGCCGAGCTGCCCAGGCATCCAGGGCGGCGCCACCGAAGATGCGGATGTTGCGGACCAGCCCCCAGTCCAGTGCCGCATCCGTGTCGCAGCCGGTGAGGAGGATGCGCTCGGGGTCGAGGCTGCGCAGCGCGTTGTCGGGCAGCGCCTCCGACCAGTCGAGGATGAACCAGTCCGGGGCGATCGCGCCCGGGTGCAGCCAAGCCAGGCTTGTCGCGGTGAGGCCACGCAGCGCGATCCCCCACCCCTGCCGCCGTGCGGCGATGGCCAGCGTTGCAAACGCTTCCGGATCGGCCGCGCTGTGGAGCGGCAGGGACGCAACCCAACCTGACGATGCAACGGCGCCGGCTGCCAGGGCACGAGGGGGCAGGTCGATCAGCAGCGGGGCCTTGTCGACCGCTGCCGCGCGCAGCTGCGCTGGCAATGCCGCGCCTTCCGCCTCGCCCAGGGCGTCGAGCAGGCGCAGCGCCGTACCCTCGGCCAGGTGGCGCAGGATGTCACCCGGCGCGGCCCCGCCGAGTGCCGCCGCCATCGCCGCCATGTCTGGCTGGAGGTGCAGGAAGGCCATCCCCGGAGGCGCCCCGGGCACCAGGCGCACCAGCGGCCGCCCCGCCACCAGCCGCCCCAGCGGCAGCAGGCCGGCGCGCCGTTCCAGGCTGGCCGGTGGCGCAAGGCGCACGGTGGTCGCGGCGGAGGGGGTGGGCATCGCGGCACCTCGCATTCTGCGGGGAAAGGGGCCGTACCATCCCACCGCATTGCTGAAGGAACCGTGAGCGCGCCCGCGCCGGACCCATCCCCGCCTTGCGCCGCCCATGACGGGTGCGCTACGCGAGCCTATGCCCCTCGAACCCGCCGCCGACCGGCCTTTCAACGACATCCAGGCCGCCGAGCTGGCCGACGCCATCCGCAACCTCAAGCGCGGCACCGCGCTGGTGGTCGGCGACGCCATGCTGGACCGCTACGTCTACGGCAACGTCAACCGCGTGAGCCCCGAAGCCCCGGTCCCCGTCCTGGCCGTCGAGCGGGAGCTGGCGATGCCCGGCGGCGCCGGCAACGTGGTGCGCAACCTCACCGCGCTCGGTGTCGCGGTCGCGTTCATTTCGGTTGTGGGCGACGACCAGGCGGGCAGCGACCTGACCGGGCTGATCGGCGGCCAGCCGAATGTGGAGCCCTGGCTGCTGGTCCAGGGCGGCCGCGCGACCACGACCAAGACGCGCTTCATCGCCGCAGGCCAGCAAATGCTGCGCGCGGATCATGAGGTTGTGGCTGCCGTTCACCCGCGCCTCGCGGACCGCGTGGTGCGCATCGCGTCCGACGCGATTGCCGCGACCGCCGTGGTCGTGTTGTCGGATTACGGCAAGGGCGTGCTGGCCGGCGGGGTCGCGGAACGGTTGATCGCCGCCGCCCAGGCCGCCGGGCGCCGCGTCCTGGTCGACCCCAAGGGGCGCGACTATTCCCGCTATGCCGGGGCCGACCTCATCACCCCCAACCGCGCCGAGCTCGGCGAGGCGACGGGGATGCCCGTGGACAGCGAGGAGGCGATCGTCGCCGCCGCGCAATCCTTGCGTGACGCGCATGGCTTCGGCGCCGTGCTGGTGACCCGCAGCGAAGACGGCATGACTCTGGTCGACGGCGACGCGGTGCGCCATTTCCCCGCCGAGGCGGCCGAGGTGCATGACGTCTCCGGCGCAGGGGATACCGTGATGGCGCTGGTCGCAGCCGGCCTCGCCTCGGGCCAGAAGCTGGCGGTCGCGGCGCGGCTGGCGAACATCGCGGCCGGGATCGTGGTGGGCAAGATCGGCACCGCGGTGGCCCGCGAGGCGGACCTGCTGGACGCGATTTCGGTGGAGCGCGGCACCCTGCGCAAGGTTGTCTCCATGGCCAGTGCGGCCGAGCAGGTGGAGCGCTGGCGCCGCCGGGGCTGGCGCGTGGGCTTCACCAATGGCTGCTTCGACCTGCTGCACCCAGGCCATGTCCACCTGCTGGAGCAGGCGCGCAGCTGGTGCGACCGCCTGGTCGTCGGGCTGAATTCGGATGCGAGCGTGAAGCGCCTTAAGGGTGCCGCGCGCCCGATCCAGGCGGAGGCGGCGCGCGCGGCCGTGCTGGCATCGCTCGCCAGCGTCGATTGCGTGACCCTCTTCGAGGAGGACACGCCCGAGGCGCTGATCCGCGTCCTGCGTCCGGACGTGCTGGTGAAGGGTGCGGACTACACCGTGGAGCAGGTGGTGGGCGGCGAGCTGGTGGCCGAATGGGGCGGCCAGGTGCGCCTGGCACAGCTGCTGCCAGGGCAAAGCACCACCGCGACGGTCGCGCGCATCAAGGGCTGATCAGCGCCTCGGCGGGCAGGAAGCCCAGGAACCCGGCGCCGGGGCTGAAGACCGCGAGGCAGCCTTCCGGATACTCCGCCTGCGACAGGGCGCGGCCGAGGATCATCCCCAGCGGCACGATGTGGCCGACCAGGACATCATTGCCCACGCCGGGCGTGGCGGCGAAGCGCCGGCGCGTCTGTTCGATGTTGCGCGAGAGCTGCCCCGCATCTGGCGTGTAGTCGTCGGCGGTGAGGAACGGCTCGGCGCGCACGGCCTCGGTCCCGAAGGCGAGCCGGGCCGTGTCCAGTGCGCGGAACACCGGGCTCGCTAGCACGGCGCCGAGCGGTAGGCGAAGACGGCGCCAGGCCTCGCCCAGCGCCCGGGCCTGCGCGATGCCGGCGGCGGAGAGGTTGCGCTGCCCGGCACGATCGCCCAGGCGGCCGGTGTCGGTCTGCGACCGGTCCGTGATCGCGTGGCGCAGGTAGA
>JAZKFA010000167.1:16333-33283 GCA_040386655.1 Pseudomonadota bacterium
CCCAGGCGGCCGGTGTCGGTCTGCGACCGGTCCGTGATCGCGTGGCGCAGGTAGATGATGTGGCCGCCGGCGCGCAGGGTATCGAGCAGTGCGGGCGAGGCGCGCAGGCTTGCGGGCGCGAGGGTGAGCGCAGCAAAGAGAGGGCGGCGTTGCATGGCGGCGTTCAAGACTGCGCGGTTCAGCCGCCCATCGTGTCCCAACCGAAGGCGTTGCCGGCGCGCGTGACGCGGCCCATCGAGGGCTGCGGGAAATGCGCCGTGCAGAGCAGCGCGCGCTTTTCGCAATGGCAGTCGAGGAATTTGCGTCGCGTGGCCGCGCCCTTGATGCCATCGACATCGGCGCGCATGCCGAGCTCGGGGTAGCGCAGCTGCAGCGGCGAATGGATGAGGTCGCCGGTCAGTACCGCATCCGTGCCGGTGCGACCGACCTCGATCGCACAATGATTCGGCGTGTGGCCAGGCGTGGGCGTGAAGCGCAGGTGGTCGCCGATCGCGTGGTCGTCGGCCACCAGCTCGGCGCGCTGTGCCTCGATGATCGGCAGCACGGAATCGGCGTAGGGATGGATCGGCGCCTTGGCGTGTTCGCCGCGCCAATAGGCTTCCTCGGCGGCGGAGAAGACGTAGCGCGCCTTGGGGAAGGTCGGCACCCAGCGGCCATTCTCCAGCTTCGTGTTCCAGCCGACATGATCGACGTGCAGGTGCGTGCACATGACGTAGTCGAAATCCTCGGGCGCGAAGCCGGCGGCGGCAAGGTTTCGCAGGAAGGCATCGTCGTCGCGCATGTGCCAGAAGGCGCGCGTCGGGCGTTCCTTGTGATTGCCCACGCAGGTGTCGACCAGCACGGTGTGGTGCGGCGTCTTCACCACATAGGATTGCACCGGCAGGTTCAGCAGACCGGTCTTGGCGTCGAGCCACTCGTTCGGATGCGCGGCGGTGTCGGCCTCCATGACTTCGCGGGTAAGGTCCGGAAAAAAGGCCAGCGGATCGAAGATCGGCGTGTCCTGCTCGAGGATGCGGTGGATGGTGACATCGCCCCGCGTGATCATGCCGCGAGCAGCCGGCCGAGATCCGGGGCGCGGTCCAGCGTGGCGAGCCGGTCGAATACCGCGCCTGCGTCGAGCGGTGCGGCGCCGGCGCAGTCCATGAACTTCTCGCGTAGCTCGGTGAGCGTCAGCGGGTCCTTGGCGTTGCCATGCGGGAAGCGGATCTCGCCGGAATCCAGCACGCGGCCGGTACCGGTGCGCACGCGCACGCGGTCGGTCAGCGCGAATATCGGCTCGACCGGGCACTGCGTGTCGGTCTCGACGATGCGGAGTTTTTCGAAGATGGCCTGGACCTCGGGCCGTGCCACGAAGCCGTCGGTGAGCTCGCTGAGGCCGACGCGTCGTGCGACCAGTGCGGCGGCGATGGCAAATTCCAGGCTGAACTTCGCGGACAGCCCCGTCTCCGGGCGATGGTTGCGCAGCATCGAGGCCTGGGTCGCGCCGACGGAGACCTCGATCTCCGCCACATCCTCCGGCCGCAGGTTCTCCCGCGCGGTGATTGCGAGCATGCCGTCGATCGCGCGGTGCGTCGCGTAGCACATGGGGTAGCGCTTGATGCACAGCCCGGTGTCGAGGATCCGCAGCGCCTGGCCCAGCGTCGCGGGTGCATCGCGATCCACGCGCCCGGCGGGCGAGAGGGCCGCGAGGAAGCCCGCGTGATGCTCCATTGCATCGGCACTCGCGGTGAAGCCGCGTGCGGCCAGGCGCACGGCCTCCACCGCGGCCGCGGATGCGCGCCCGGCATGCAGCGGCTTCGTCATGGACCCGAAATTCGCGACCAGCCCGCTCGCCATGCTGCCGGCGAGGGCCACCGCCTGCGCGGCGCGGGCCGCCTCCATGCCGTGCAGGTGCGCGAGTGCGGCGGCGGCGCCGACCGTGCCGAAGACGCCGGTGGGGTGCCAGCCCTTGCGATGGTGCGGATCGGGCTCGCGCGCGATCAGCTCGGCCCAGACCTCGTAGCCGACGAGATAGGCGCGCAGCGCGCCGGCGCCGTCCACGCCCAGGCGCTCGCCCTCCGCGAGGATCGCGGGGACCAGCACGGTGGAGGGATGCCCGCCGATGGCGACGTCGTCATAGTCCAGCGCATGCGCGGCGGTGCCGTTCAGCAGGGCGGCATCCGCGCTGTAGCCGCGCTGCGGTCCCAGCAGGAAGGTCGCTTCCTCCGCGGCGCTTCGCCGCTCCGCGATCTGGGCGGCGAGAAGGCGCACCGCATCCTCGTCACGCCCGGCGATCATGGTGCCGATGGTGTCGATGAAGCCGGAGCGGATGATCGCCGCGGCTTCCTCCGGGATCGCACCCGGGCCGGCCGCGATGTAGGCGCCGATTTCCTGCGTAAGGCCCATCGGAATTCTCCCTAATAGCTGCGCGGCATGCCGAGCACATGCTCGCCGGTGTAGGACAGGATCATGTTGGTGGAGACAGGCGCGATCTGCAGCAGCCGCGTCTCCCGCCATTTGCGTTCCACGTCGTATTCCCTGGCATAGCCAAAGCCGCCATGGGTCTGCAGGCAGATCTCCGCCGCCGCCCAGGAGGCCTCGCTGGCCAGCATCTTGCACCAATTGGCCTCGGGCCCGCAGGGCTCACCGGCGTCGAACATCGCGGCGGCTTTCTGCACCATGAGGTCGGCGGCCTTGGTCTGGATATGGGCGCGGGCGATGGGGAACTGGATGGCTTGGTTCTGGCCGATGGGGCGGTCGAACACGACGCGTGTCTTCGCATACTCCGTCGCGGTCTTCACGAACCAGCGCGCATCGCCGATGCCCTCGGCCGCGACCAGGATGCGCTCCGCGTTCATGCCGTCGAGGATGTAGCGGAACCCCTTGCCTTCCTGCCCGATCAGGCTTTCGGCGGGGATGTGGAGGTTGTCGAAGAAGACCTCCGTCGTGTTGTGGTTGATCATCGCCTTGAGCGGGCGGATGGTCATGCCACGCCCGAGGCTCTCGCGGATGTCGATGAGGAAAACGGACAGGCCGTCAGTCTTCTTCGCCACTTGGTCGAGCGGCGTGGTGCGGGCGAGCAGCAGCATCAGGTCCGAATGCAGCGCGCGGCTGGTCCAGACCTTCTGGCCGTTGACCACGTAGCCATCGCCGTCGCGCACGGCGCGTGTCTTGAGCTTGGTCGTGTCGGTGCCGCTTGTCGGTTCCGTCACGCCGAAGGCCTGCAGCCGCAGCGCGCCGGAGGCGATGCCGGGCAAGTAGCGCTGCTTTTGCGCCTCAGACCCGTGCCGCAGCAGCGTGCCCATGATGTACATCTGCGCATGGCACGCGCCGGCGTTGCAGCCGCTCGCGTGGATTTCCTCGAGGATGACGGAGGCGGCGCGCAGCGGCAGGCCCGCGCCGCCGTACTGCTCGGGGATCAGGGCTCCGAGGAAGCCCGACTGCGTCAGCGCCTGAACGAATTCGGTCGGGTAGGCTTCGCGCGCTTCGAGGTCGCGCCAATAGGCGCCGGGATAGCCCGCGCAGATGCGGCGGATGGCGTCGCGGATTTCGGGATGGTCGGCCATGCTCAGCGTCCCTTGAAGTTCGGACGGCGCTTCTCGTTGAAGCTCTTCACGCCCTCGATCCGGTCCTCGGTGCCGACGAGGCGGTTATAGGCCTCGATTTCGAAGCGGAAGCCGGTGCGCAGGTCCATCTGGCCGCCGTAGTGGATGGATTTCTTCGCCTGCCGCACGGATAGCGGCGCATTGCCGGCGATGGTGCGCGCCGTCTCCAGGGCGGCCGGAAACACCGCCTCCGGCGCCATCACCTGATTGAGGATGCCCCACTCATGCGCTTGTTCCGCGGAGAACGGCTTGCCGGTGAGGATGATCTCCTTCGCGCGCCGTTCGCCCACCGCGCGCGGCAGGTTCTGCGTGCCACCCGCGCCAGGCATGATGCCCAGCGTCACCTCGGTGAGCGCGAAACGTGCGGCATTGCTGCCATAGGCGAAGTCGCAGGCGAGCACCATTTCCAGCCCGCCCGCATAGGCGTGGCCGTTGACGGCCGCGATCACCGGGGTGGGGCAGTCCATCAGCGCCCAGTAGCTACGCTCGAAGATCTCGTGCTGGCGCTGCCAGGCATCGTCGGTCATGCCGTTGCGCTCCTTCAGGTCACCGCCGGCGCAGAAGATCTTCTCGCCCGCGCCGGTGAAGACGACGCAGCGCGTGTCGCCGGGGTCCTCGGTCAGGGCGGTCCAGCAGGCGAGCAGGTCGCGGCCCATCTGCGTGTTCAGCGCATTGGCCGAGGCCGGGCGGTTCAGCCGCACCACGAGGATGTGCGGCTCGGGCGTTTCGAGCGCGAGGGTTTCATAGGTCATGGCGTGGTCTTCCGGATGCGCGCCGTGTCGGCGCCGAGGGCAGGGGGTCTTTGCCGCGGCTGCGGCCGCTCACCGTCGAAGCGCAGCGGCAGGCCGATAGCGCGCACGTCGGACTCCGGCATCGCCTGCAACAGGCCCAGCGCTTCGGTCTGCGGATGCGCAAGCATTTCCGCCACGCTCTGCGCGGGCGCGCAGGGCAGGCCGGCCGCTTCGAAGATGGCGGTCCAATCGGCGTTGCTGCGCGCCAGCATCTCGGCCTCGATCATGCCGTAGAGCAGCGCCTCATGCGCGACGCGGTCGGGGTTGGAGGCGAAGCGCGGATCGGCGAGCCATTCCTCGCGCCCGAGTGCGGCGCACAGCTTACGGAACAGCGAATCATTGCCCGCCGCGACGACGAGGTCGCCATCCGACGTGCGATAGGCGCGGTAGGGCACGATGCCCTGCGCGCCGGACCCCTTGCGCTCGGGCAGCATTCCGCCGGCCAGGTACTGCGCGGCCGGCACGCTCATCCAGGCCGCCGCGGTCTCGAACAGGGACACGTCCACGATGCCACCCTGCCCCGTCTCCGTCCTCCGTCGCAGCGCGGCGAGGATGCCGATCACGGCCCAGAGCCCTGTGCCCATGTCCACGATGGAAACGCCGACGCGCACCGGCGGCCGTCCTTCCTCTCCGGTCACGCTCATCAGGCCGGAAAAAGCCTGCATCAGCGGATCGTAGCCAGGCCGGTCCGCCAGCGGGCCCACGCCGCCGAAGGCGCCGAGATTGCAGTAGATCAGCCCCGGCTTGGCCGCGAGCAGCGTGGCGCCGTCGATGCCGAGCTCCTCGACCTGGCCAGGGCGCATGTTCTGCAGCACCACGTCGCACTCATCGATGATGAAGGTGCGCAGGGCCGCGCGCTGCTCGGGATCGCGCAGGTCCAGCGCAGCGGAGCCCTTGTTGCGGTTGAGCGTCTGGAAGATCGCGCTCTCGCCATCCCAGAAGGGCGGGCCCCAGCGGCGCGCATCGTCGCCGGCGGGCTTCTCGATCTTCATCACGCTGGCGCCGAGATCGCCCAACACCTGCGCGGCGAAGGGTGCCGCGACACTGTGGCCGAGTTCGCAGATGGTAATGCCCGCGAGCGGCAGAGGGCTCATGCTTGTTGCTTCCTGGACGCGGCGCATTGAAGCCTCCGCACTGCGCAGCGTCAACGCGGCGCGATTGACCGCCACGCCGCGCAGCCATAGCGTCCGCGCCATGCGCGATGGCATTGCCTGGTCTTCCGATCTGCGCGCGATCGCGGGGCGTTTCGGCCCGCGCATCGCGGTGAGCGATGGCATCACGCAGCTGAGCTACACCGAGCTTGCCGCGCGTGCGCATGGCTTGGCGCAGCACCTGCTCACCACCGGCACAGATCCGAACGAACCCGTTGCAAGCCTGCTGCCCAACGGGCCGGACGCGGTGGTGGCGAGCTACGCGATCACCATCGCGGGCCTGGCCGAGGTGCCGATCAACGTCGCCGCGACGGATGCGGAGCTCGGCTGGTACGCGACGCTCGCGCGCTTTCGCCGCATCGTGGCACCACGCGATCAAGCCGACCGGCTGCGTGCGCTGGGCCTGGAGCCGATCGCCATCGAGGATGCCGGCGAGAGCGACGCCACGCTGCCGCCGGTGCCTGCCGAGGCCTGGGGGCGGCTTGCCTTCACCTCGGGCACCACCGGCAAGCCTAAGGCCATCGTGCACAGCCATGGCGGGCGCTGGACGGCGCATCTGCTGCAACGCGCGGTGATGCCCTTCGCGCCGCAGCCGGGCGACCGCATCCTGCTGATGACGCCCTTCCCGCACGGTGCCTCCCTGCTCACCTACGCTTGGCTCGAAGCAGGCGGCGAGGTGGTGCTACTGCCCGGCGTGGTCGGCGAGCGCATGGCCCCGCTGCTGGAGGCAGGCGCGCTGAGTGCAGTCTTCGCGCCGCCGACCGTCCTGGCGAAGCTGCTCTCGCTGTTCCCCGGGCGGCGCTTCGACGGCGTGCGCACGATCTTCTGCGGCACCCAGGCGCTGCTGCCGGACCTGCACGCCCGAGCGACCGATGCGTTCGGCGCCGTGGTCCGCGTCACCTACGGCATGAGCGAATGCTTCAACCCCATCACCATCCTGCCGCCCGAGGAGGTCGCCGGGGTGATGGCCGAAACCGATGGGGCCTCCGGTGCCTGCGTCGGCTGGCCAGGCCCCGGCGTCGAGATCGCCATCGATGCGGAGAGCGGCGAGATCTCCCTTCGCGCGCGGCAGCTCTATGCCGGCATCATCACCGCCGACGGCTTCAACCCCCGCCCGCCAGGTGGCTGGCATCGCACCGGCGATCTCGGCCGCATCGACGCGCAAGGTCGCCTTTGGCTGATGGGCCGCGCCGCCGACGTCATCAAGACCGGCGGCTACCGCGTGCATCCCGCCGAGATCGAGACCGTGCTGGAACCCGCGGCCCAAGGACGGGCGCTGGCCGTTGTCACCCTGCCCTCCAGCTACTGGGGCGAGGTGATCTTCTGCGTCGCCGAGGACGCGCCGGACGGTTGGGATAGTGAAGCCGCGACACTTGCCGAGCAGCTTGCGAAGTACAAGCGGCCGCGTGCTTACCTCACCCTCGCCGCACTGCCGCGCAACGCGCAGGGCAAACTGGTGCGGGCAAGGCTGCGCGAGGTGATCCTGGAGAGCCACAGCTTCGAGGACGGTCCGCACCCGCGACTGAGCACCAAGCCGGGCGTAGAGTGAAGGCAAGGGCAGGGGCTCTGCCCCTGGACCCCCTGAGGATTGTGTCGATCCCCGGCAGGAGTCGAGGTGGTACGCTCGGATGCAACTGCCTGACGCTGCCACTGTATCTTCACAGTTCGATAGATCGGACTTCTGGTGAAACCGTTGCCACGCGCGGGATTTAGCCACGACAAGCGATCGAGCTCATCTGGCGTCCCGTGCTGCCGTATTGGTCGTTGAATCCGCGGGTGTAGACCCGGACCCGGACCCGGACCCGGAGCAGGGCGAGCGCCGCGTCAGCCGCCTTTTTGGGCGCGTTACGGCCCCCCTCGGACTGGCCCAGCGCCGCAGCGGCGGCTTGTGCAAGCATATTCATTTTCTGCTCGCGGGATGAGGCTCGGCACGGCAGGGTTCGCACCAGCTTGATGCAGGCCGCCACTCAGTTGCCGTCGCGGTGCCCTGTTCCCTGCGGCCCTGCTAAGCGCCACTTCGGTTCGCTGGAGGCATGCCGCAGCCGACGATTGCGACGCCGCCTCCCTGCCACCTCACGGATGCACTCGTCGCTGGTCCTATCGTGGGCGGCCTGTGGCGCGAAGCCCGTGCGTTGTTCGACGCCCTTACCTGGCACGCTCGCGGTGAGCTCGTTCAGCGTGACAGGAACCCGGCCACCTCGCGGTTGAGGAACTCCACATCGGCCGGGAAGCCACCGCCGGCCGAGGCATGGCCTGTAATGGTGCCTGGGCTGATCCGCACCACCCGCACATTGGGCATGAAGCGCGCAGCCTCGATCGGCTCGTATTCCGGGTTCAGCAGATCCCCGGTGCCGTGCAGGATGAGGGTTCGGGCGCGGATGGCGCGCAGGGCCGCCACCATGTCGCCATTCATGCCGGGGGTGGTGGAGATGTCGTGCCGCTCATAGGCCCAGGTTTGATAGATCCAGTCATTGGCGTCGAAGGCGGCGATGAGGGATGCCTCCTGTGCGCGCAGCCATGGCAGCACCTCCATCGGCGCCGTGGGGAACTGGTCGCGGTACATCTCGGGTGCGCGTGCGGCGAGGAAGCTCAGGATGTCGCGCCACAGGCGCACGCCACGCTCGGGCGGAGCCGTGTAGTTGCCGGCATTCCAGGCCGGATCGAGCATGATGGCCTGGCGACTGGCATCGAGGACAGCGACGGTCCAGGCCGGTGTGCGGGCGAGCGGCACCAGGGCCACCAGGCTGTCCATGAATTGCGGATGACTGACGCCCCATTGCAGCACCTGCATGCCGCCCATGGATGGGCCGACCACGGCCAGGACATGGTTGATCCCCAGATGCTCGGTCAGCAGCCGATGTTGTGAGGCGACCATGTCGCGGATGGCATAGCGCGGGAACTGCATGCGTGGCTGCGCCGTGCTGGTGCTGGGCGAGGTGGTGAGGCCGTTGCCGATGGCGTCGGTCGCCACGATGAAATAGCGGTTGGTATCGAGCGCGCGCCCTGGCCCGATCATGAAGTCCAGCCGGTGATGATTGCCGCCGACCGCGGTGACCATGAGGATGGCGTTGGATTTCTCGGCGTTCAGCGTGCCGTGGGTGACGTACGAGATGGCGAAGTCGCGGATGACCTCGCCGCTTTCCAGCCGGAGGTCGCCCAGGGCGAAGCGTTGATGCGGCGGTTGGTTCGGACCATGCGCCTGGGCGCCGGCGGCGATCAGGCCGAGACAGAGGATGGCTATGCGCAGATAGCGATGTGTCGACATGGCTTGTTTCCCCCGCCGATCCAGGCCGGCGGGCAAGAACACCATCGGGCGGCGGCGTTGCCAAGCTCCGTCGCCGCGTACCGGCCGCATCCTTGCACGAGCGCACCGCTTGCTCGCTGAAAGCCGTTGGACCGGGAGCGACGTTCGCTCGCTCGTCCAGCTTCACGCAGCTTTGCGTTCTCGGCTAACTGGGGTAAAAATCAGCCGCACCTTTAGACCGTTAGAAAATGGCTCATCAAGAAGCTTTCGAACTGGCCAGCTCGGGTTCTCCATTGGAAATGCCAGGGTCTGAGCGAGCGACCACTGATGCCTCCGCACCGCAAGGAATTCTGCTCGGGCTGGCAATTTCGGCCGCTCTGTGGGCGGGGACCTACTACGCGTGCGCTGGGCTTCTCAGGAGTTAAGGGTGACCGGCACTTAACGGTGCTCGGCTCGCCGGCCCTCCTTGCCCAGAATCATGCCTCGCGCGCCGCGTGGGGCGTCCGTCGCTGAACGGTTTGATCCTTCGGTCCATTGCTGCCGAGCTCGCCCGCAGGCTTGGTTAACTCCAAGCGCTTGTGGCTCAGCAGCCCGCCCCGCCATGTTCGGCCTCATCCACTCCGGCAGTAATGCTGCCGTGATGGAGCGGACGCGCTGCGGCTTCCCATACGGCAACTTTTCCCATGCGAGATCGTTCCTTCTGGGACGCGCCGCATTGCTGCAAAGGCGCGCGTGGAGGACCAGTAAATGCGATCCGCAAAATTCGGCTTGGTTATTCTCAGTGGGTTGGCTGCCGGAGCCGCGTCCGCGCAGACAGCGCCGGCCACGCCCCAGCCGCCAGCCGCGCAGACGCCACGGACCACTGTGCCGGAAGTCGTCGCGCCGCCCGCCGCTCGAGCGCCCGCCGACGCACCCGCCCGGGCCGCAGCGCCTGCTTCCCCGATCGTCGATGCTGGAATGCTTGAGTCCGGCGCCAACAGCTTCACTGAAGGCCAGGCTCGATCCCGCTTTGAGGATGCAGGCTTCACCGGCCTCACTGGCTTGGTGAAGGATGACGCAGGTTTCTGGCGAGGGCGTGGAACGCGTGGGGGCACGACGGTTGACGTAGCTCTCGACTTCCGCGGACGTATTGCGGCTGGACCGGGCGTCGCACGCCTGTCCACGACAGGCCAGCGTGCGCCGGCGACGACAACGCCCAACACGGCCACGCCCGCAGCGCCGGCACCGGCGACCACCACGCCACCGACGCGCTAACGCGCTCAGCCTTCATGCCGTTAGGCGTTCGCCGGGCGAGTCCCCTCAGGGCTCGCCACGCGGACAAGCAAACAAGGAATACGCACCATGACCATGCGCACACATACCAGCCTGTTCGACAACCACAGCCAGGCACTTGACGCTGTTCGTGAGCTGGAAGTGGCTGGCTTTTCCAGCAGCGAGGTGAGCCTCCTGGGCCGTAGCGCTGACGAAACCGGATCCACATCCGTTACGGGCGCTCCCGACGCGGACGGCGCTGCCAAGGGCGCCACCATGGGCACCGTCGTTGGTGGTGGTGCAGGCTTGCTGGCCGGGATTGGCGCGCTCGCCATCCCCGGTGTGGGGCCAATCGTCGCCGCGGGCTGGCTCGTCGCACTGATCACCGGCGCGGGTGTCGGCGCGGCTGCCGGCGGTCTTCTCGGCTCGCTGGTCGACTCCGGCGTGGATGAGAAAGAGGCGCCGATCTATGCCGAAGGCGTCCGCCGTGGCGGCACGATCGTGACAATTCGCACGGAGGAGGCTCGCCTCCCCCAGGCGCAGGCGATCATCATGCGCCACATGCCCGTGAACATCTCCAGCCGCGAGGCCGAATACCGCGCGGGCGGCTGGACCGGCTACGACGAGAGCGCGCCGACGACCGGCCTTGGCCAACCCGATGGCACGCCGGGCAATCCGCGGGGAACGATGGCGAGCCGCGCCGTCGATGATGTCGCGGGCACGAACATCAGTGGAGCGCGTCCGGAGAACGAGACGCGACGCAGCTAAGACGGCTGCTCCAAAGATAAGCTTTGATCGCCGCTCACCGCGCGACCTGCGAGAGCGGCGATCTCTGCGTCTGGGGTGCTCCAGCCCGGAGCAGGAATGTCGACGCTTCGCGCCAGACATCGTTTGGTGCCCGAATACTATGGAACCCCGGTTGCCAGCCCGTCGCGCTGCGGGTCCGCACCGCCGTCCAGCACGCCATCCCACATCGTGATGCCGTGCACCCCGCCGAAGGGGTAGCTGGTGGGCGAGCGCCGGACCTCATAGCCAAACGCCTCCACGGCTTGCTGCGTCTCCCGCGAAATGCGGTTGGAGATGTCGATGGCGTCCGACGTGGCGGAGAAGCGCGGGGCGGAGATCGCCTCCTGCATGCCCATGCCCCAGTCGAGCATGTTCAGTAGCACCTGGGTGATTGCGATGGTGATCCAGGCGCCGCCGGGCGCGCCCAGCGTGGCCACAGGCGTGGCACCCTCCAGCACGATGGATGGCGACATGGTCGAGAAGCGCCGCCGGCCAGGCCCGATCGAGGCGGCGCGGCCCGGGCGAGGATCGTAGCTGTTCATGCCGCCGTTCAACATGAACCCCGTCCCCGGCGGGATGACGCCCGATGGCAGGCCGAGGGTGTGGGTGAGCGAGACTACCATGCCTTCCGAATCCACGCAGGACACCGTGGTGGTGTGCTTCGGCTCCATGCCCGCACGCGGCAGCGGCGTGCGCTCGCCCGCGCGAATCCCGGCCGCGCACTCCTCGGCATAGGCATCGGATAGCAGGCGCTCCAGCGGTGGCGGGATGAAGCGCGGATCGCCGATGTGGCGCTCCTTGTCGCGCCCGGCGATCTTCATCGCCTCGGCCACGACCTGGATGTAGGCGGGCGTGTTGTGGCCGAGCGCCACCAGGTCGAAGCGCTCCAGGATGCGCAGCATCTCGGCGATCATGATGCCCCCGGCAGGTGGCGGGGGCACGGCGATGGTCCGGCCGCGGTAGGTGATGCGCAGCGGCTCGCGCAGTTCCGGCGAATAGCCGGCGAGGTCTTCCAGCGTCAGCAGCCCCCCGTGCCGTGCCATGTCCTCGGCGATGCAGCGCGCCAGTTCGCCGGTGTAGAGCGTCTCCGCGCCGTCGCGCGCGATCAGCCGCAGGGTGTTCGCCAAGTCGGGGTTGAACACGCGCTCGCCGAGGCGCTTGGGTGTGCCGTCCGGGCGGACGTAGATGCGCTTTCCATCCTCGGTGAAGGCCAGCTTGTCGAGGTAGGATCGGCGGCCATAGGCGCGCTCATCGAGGGTGAACATCGTGGCGACGTGCGGGCGCACGATCCACCCCCGCTCGGCATGGCCGATCGCGGGATCGAACAGCGAGGCCCAGCCTGCGCGGCCATACTGGGCATGCGCCTGGCCCAGCACGCGGAGAATGCCGGGCGCCGTGACGGAGGCGTGCCCGAGCTCGTTCAGATTGTCGCGGACGATGTAGCCGAACCCATCCGGGCAATCGCCCTCGAAGCGGTCGGCCCACATGTCCTCGCGGCAGGCTGCCGGCGAGACGGACAGGCCATCGAGGATGATGTGGGCGCCGCTGGAAGGGTCGAGCAGGTGCAGCACGCCCAAGCCTCCCAGGCCGCACATCATCGGATCCACCACGCCCTGGGTCAGGGCACAGGCGATGACGGCGTCGAGCGCATTGCCGCCGGCCCGCAGGACAGCGGTGCCGGCCTCCACGGCCTCGGGCTGCGGCGCGGTGATCATGGCGCGGGAGGGCGGCAGGCGGCGTGCGGGTCTTGGCATCGGCGTTACTCCACGCGGAGGTTGCGGCGGCGGATGAAGGCACCCCAGCTGGCGCTGTCGGCCTCCACGCTGTCGCGGACGAACTGCGCGCTGCCGGTCATCGGCTCGAGGTAGCCCTCGCGCAGCTTGCGGGCGGTGTCCGGGTCAACGACGGCGGCACGCACGGCGGCGTTGATGCGCTCCACCGCGGCGGCGGGCATGCCGGCCGGGCCGACGATGGCGTACCAGGTTGGCATCACCAGCCCTTCGAAACCGGTCTCCTTGAGCGTCGGCACCTCGGGCAAGGCCGCCGCGCGCGCGCTGCCCAGGATAGCCAGCGGCACCAGGGTTCCGGCGAGGATATGCGGCAGCGGCGTGTTCAGCGGAATGACCATGCAGTCCGTCTCGCCGGTCAGCACGCTGGTCATCGAGGTGGCGGAGCCGGTGAAGGGCACGTGGGTCATTCGCACACCAGCCGTGTCGGTCAGCATCTCCATCGACAGGTGGGTCGAGTTGCCGATGCCGACACTTGCGTAGGTCAGCCGTTCGGGCTCGGCGCGGGCGCGCTCGACAAGCTGCGCCACCGAGGTGATGCCGCTGCGCCGGCTGGCGATCAGCACCAGCGCGGTCTCCACCACGGGCGCGATGTAGGTGAAGTCGCGCGCGGCGTCGTAGGGCAGGTTGGAGTAGAGGTTGGGATTGAAGCTGAACAGCGAAACACCGCCGAGCAGAATGGCGCTGCCGTCGTTGCGCATGGACTTCAGGGCGTTCACGGCGACGGTGCCGTTCGCGCCGGCGCGATTGTCCACGACGATAGGCCTGCCAAGGCTGCGGGCCATCGGATCGGCCAGCAGGCGCGCCAGTGCGTCTGCGGCACCACCGGGAGGCTGCGGGACGATCAGGCGTAACGGACCACGTGGACCTTCCTGTGCGAGCGCCTGGCCCGCGAGGGCCGTAGCAGCGAGTGCAGCGATGCCGCGCCGCGCGAGCAGCAATGTCATGGTGGCGTCCCCGTGATGGCAGGCGCGCAGTATGCACGCCAACAGGGGGACCGGGAAATCTGGGTGGGCGGCGGTTCCTCTCGACCCGGCGAGGGTGCCGACCTGCTAGCTGCCAATTCTTCGAAGCACAGGCATTGGCTGGATCATGGACGCGTCCTGCTCCATGTAGATCATCACGCGCCACAAAAAGTCAGTGTCAGGGTTTTCCTGACCAAAACGCGCCGGCTGTCCTGATGTAACGAGGCAAAACCCCGCATCACCGCCACGTATGCTCCAGCTGAACACAACTCCGCTCGAACTGACTGCATCAACCGTCAGGTCCAGGGTCTTACGGTTATTGTGGATGTCGTAATAATTCGAGTGGCCGACTTCAGCATGGAGGGTGGATGCGCCGCCGAGCCCCATCCTCGTAGTCCAGTCAAATGTGTCTGTACGGACCCACAGCAATCGCGGCGCCGGTGTCACGCTGGAATTCGGCCGAGGTTTGTTGGCGGAAGCAGGACGAACGGCAAGCGCTGGAATAGCGAGACCGCCTAAGAGGGAACGACGCAGCATCGTTGCTTCCTTTCTTCGAAAAGGGACGTACAGCACCCACGCAGGCAGTGATGGAAAGCGAAAAGGTGAGAGCCGATTAGTAAAAGAAGACCAATTACGCCAGCCGTTACACGTCGGTTCTCCCCAGCCAGCTATCTTCCGCCCGGCAATGTGGGCTGTGTGCCGAGATCATCCGACGAATTGCCTGGGATTCAGCGAGCACGTACAGCCAACGACTGTGCGGACAAGCACAGGCGGTCTGTACCGAGCCATCCTTCAGCTCTCCACGTAGCCGCACTCGGGAGTCGAGCACGCCAAGAAGAAACGGGTGACGGCCTCGGTGCCCGAGGTTGGATTGCGCCGGTCCGCTCGGATGGTCAGCGAAGAGGCGCCGCATCGAGGACAATCGCCGCCTGATTCTGGATGATGAGCCACTGCTTTCGTCCGCGGCCGGGGCGGCGTCCCCCGCGTCAGGAGCTCCGTGGCGCGCCCGAGCACCTTCGTGACGCCCAGGGGTGTGTTCACGCCGCAGCGCCGCAAATGTTCGAGGGTGGATAACACCACTGGGTCGAGCAGGTCCGTCTGTTCGCGATCCGGAATCGCAACCATGAGTGGTGTTTGATCTGATGGTTGGTCCATTTCGGAGTCTCTAATATAAAAGATGCGCTTTCTGGTAGTGGATTCCAACGCGCTTCGCAACGACACGTTCTCGCGACGTTGAGAGGATGCGCCAGCCGAAATCTTCCGTGCTTGGCCCTGCCTACGTCCCTTCAGCATTGGGCGACATACGAAGAGCCCAAGCATGCAGGGCCCCGCAAAGACCAAGGAGAGGCCACCCGCAGAGTGTGTAGCGGGTCGTTGTTACACCGCGAAAGACGCAGCTTCCGTCAGCGAAGTAGGCCACTTCAGTTTGCCTAACGTTCCCTTTCGGAACAGCTAACGGTATGGCCACACCGAAGATGAGCCGACGCTGTTGCTACTTGGTGTTCCGGATTCCCCGGGTCTGAAGGAGGCTCTGGATCTCCTTGTACATCCCGTCGATCTTGCAAGCCTCTATCAGGCCTTCGTATCGTCCTTGGACCCCCCGGGTTCAGGGCGCTTCGAAGTGGAGCACCGTGCCGGATCGAAACCGAGCAGCGATGGCTCGGTCGCTAACGAGGCGGCGATTCCAGCGAGTACACGGGATGACCAGAGTTGGGCTCTTCAACGGATCAGACGTTGGTTCCGTCGATGGTCGCGCAGGGCTGGGCGAGCTTTCGCAACGCGGCCGGGTCACGAATGGTCACGGATGGCCCCTGCACAACCACATGGTATGCGGTGAGCGCGCCGAATGATCGCGACAGTACCTCGGGCGCCATGCCCAGGCGCGAGGCGAGCACCTTCTTGTCGAAGGGAAAGGTGAAACGTCCTGTCGAGCCAGTCTCTGCGTCGTGCGTGAGCAACCAGTTGGCCAACCTCTCCAGTCCTGATCGCAGCTTCTGGTTCTTGAGTTCCTTGATGACCCCGCGATAGGCCAGGGCAAGGTGCTCGGCGACCACACGTGCAAAGCAGGCATCGGCAGCGAAAGCTTGCCGCACCGCGTCGGCAGGTACCATCAGGATGCGCGACGCGACGAGGGCACGAGCGGATTGCAGGTAAGCGCGATCGAACAGAACTGCGGCCAGGATGAAGCTGTCACCGGGGCCCGCGACCCCGAGCGTGGTTTCCCGATCCCTGTGGGAGGAATACATCTCCACCGTGCCGTCGATGACGATGTGCAGGAAGTCAGCCGGATCGCCAGTCTGGGCGAGTTCCACGCAGGCAGGAAATCGCTGCAGGAACGCGCCGCGCAACATGGCCCCGACTTGGTCGTCAGCGGCCCCGTGAAAGAACGGGATGCACCGCATCTGTTCGAGATCCTGGCTCCGCATGGCTCACCTCCCGCGCAGGAACTTTAGGCGGAAGGTCGGACCTCAGCCTTGACGCATATCAAGCTGAACCCGACGCTGGCGCATTCGGCGGTTGATGGGCTGGCAACTCCCGCCTGTCATCCGGCGGAGCTCCGCTTGAATCGTGCGCTCGCCCCGCGCGGCATGATCTGGATCAAGTAGCAGGCCATACCGGCCCCTCCACCCTTCCCACTCGAGCGCTACGCGTCACGAGGAAGGGGGCCCGAATGTCCAGCACTGCTGCGCCATCCACCATGAAGGCGGACACCGAACAGGGGCGAGCACTGTGGCTCTCGACCGTCGCCTTCACCGTGTGCTTCGCGGTGTGGACGATCTTCGCCATCATCGGCGTCCAGATCAAACGCGACCTCGGCCTCAACGAAACGCAGTTCGGCCTGCTGGTCGGCACGCCGATCCTGACCGGGTCGCTGATCCGGCTGATGCTCGGCATCTGGTCGGACCAGTATGGCGGCCGGATGGTGTTCACCTTCACCATGGTCTCGGCGGCGGTCATGACCGCACTGCTGACGCTGGCTTACGACTACCCGACCTTCCTGCTCGCGGCGCTTGGCGTCGGCATTGCCGGCGGCTCCTTCTCGGTCGGCGTCGCCTACGTCGCGAAGTGGTTCCCCAAGGAGAAGCAGGGCACCGCGCTGGGCATCTTCGGCGCGGGCAATGTCGGCGCAGCCGTCACCAAATTCGCAGCACCCGTCATCATGGTGGCCTATGGGTGGAAGACGGTCGCGCTGATCTGGGCGGCCGCGCTGCTGGTGATGGCGATCATCTTCTTCGTCTTCACCAAGGATGACCCCGACCTCGCGCGGCGGCGCGCCAGCGGGGCCAAGCCTGAACCGCTGTCGGCGATGATGGAGCCGCTGAAGAACATCCAGGTCTGGCGCTTCTCGCTGTACTACTTCTTCGTCTTCGGCGCCTTCGTGGCCCTGGCG
>JAZKFA010000167.1:33383-50774 GCA_040386655.1 Pseudomonadota bacterium
CGATGCGGTTCAGCATGTCCATGGGCCTGATCGGGTTCATGGTCGCGACCTTCGCGCTTGGCTTCTTCATGAGCCTCGGCAAGGCCGCCGTCTTCAAGCACATCCCGGTCTACTACCCCGACCGCGTCGGCGCCGTGGGCGGCATCGTCGGCCTGGTCGGTGGCTTGGGGGGCTTCGTGCTGCCCATCGCCTTCGGCGCGCTGAACGACCTCACCGGCGTGTGGCAGAGCTGCTTCTGGCTGCTGTTCCTCATCGTCACGGTGTCGCTGGTTTGGATGCATGTCGCAATCCGGCAGATGGAACGCCAGGCCGCCGAAGAGGGCGTGGCAGTCCGCACCCTTCCCGAACTGCCGGAGATGCAGCCCATCCACGGGACGGCGCAGCAGGGCGCACTCGCCGCCACCGGGCCGATCCAGGACTGGCGGCCGGAGGATAGGGGCTTCTGGGATGCCGGCGGGCGGGCCATCGCGCGGCGCAACCTGTGGATCTCGGTGCCGTGCCTGCTGCTCTCGTTCGCGGTGTGGATGGTCTGGTCCGTGGTGGTGGCGAAACTGCCCGGCGTGGGCTTCGCCTTCTCCAATGAGCAGCTGTTCTGGCTCGCCGCGCTGCCGGGGCTTTCGGGCGCGACGTTGCGCATCGCCTACAGCTTCATGCCCGCAATCTTCGGCGGCCGTCTCTGGACCACGCTCGCCACCTGGTCGCTGCTGATCCCCGCACTCGGCATGGGCTTCGCGGTGCAGGACCCGGCCACGCCTTACTGGATCTTCCTGGTCCTCGCGCTGCTGTGCGGCCTGGGCGGCGGCAACTTCGCCTCCTCCATGGCGAACATCTCGTTCTTTTTTCCCAAGAGCGAGAAAGGCAACGCGCTCGCGATCAATGCCGGCCTGGGCAACCTCGGCGTGAGCGTGGTGCAGTTCGTGGTGCCGCTCGCGATCACGGCGGGCGTGTTCGGCTGGCTCGGGGGCGCGCCGCAGACCGCAACCGTGGCGGGCGTTACCTCGACACTGTGGCTGCAGAATGCCGGCTTCGTCTTCGTGCCCTTCATCATCGCCTCGGCCTTCGCGGCCTGGTTCGGGATGAACGACATCGCCACCATGAAGGCGTCCTTCGCCGACCAGGCGGTGATCTTCCGCCGCACGCACAACTGGATCATGTGCTGGCTCTACACCGGCACCTTCGGCTCCTTCATCGGCTTCTCGGCGGCCTTCCCGCTGCTCTCGCGTATCCTTTACCCCGAGGTCAACGCGCTGAAATACGCCTTCCTCGGCCCGCTGGTGGGCGCGCTGGCGCGAGCTGCGGCCGGCAAGGCCTGCGACCGCATCGGCGGCGGGCGGATCACCTTCTGGGTGTTCATCGCGATGTCGGCGGGCGTGGTGGGCATCCTCTACGCCATCGACAACAAGGCGGACCCCAGCTCCTTCCCGGTGTTCTTCGCGAGCTTCCTGTTCCTGTTCGCGGCGAGCGGCGTCGGCAACGCCTCCACCTTCCAGATGATCCCCGCGATCATGCGCAAGGAGATCGCGCGGCTGGAACCCGGCCTCAATCCGGCGGAGCGCGTGAAGCAGTCCGACAAGGAGGCGGCGGCCATCATCGGCTTCACCTCCGCCATCGCCGCCTACGGCGCTTTCTTCATCCCGAAAAGCTTCGGCACGTCGATCGCCATGACCGGCGGGGCGGAGACGGCGCTGTACGCCTTCCTGGCCTTCTACGTGAGCTGCGTCCTGGCGACCTGGTGGTTCTACACGCGCCGCGGCGGCCTTCTCCACGACATCGAGCATGGCGGCCGAACAACCCCCGCCATCACCCGCGCCCAATGACCCCGTAGCGACAGCCGAGGCATCAGCGCATGAGCCATTTTCTCGACCGCCTGACCTTCTTCAAAAAGGTCCAGGAACCCTTCTCAAACGGCCACGGCATCACCACCAACGAGGATCGCCGCTGGGAGGATGGCTACCGCAAGCGCTGGCAGCACGACAAGATCGTCCGCTCTACACACGGCGCCAACTGCACCGGCTCCTGCTCGTGGAAGATCTACGTCAAGGGCGGCATCGTCACCTGGGAAACCCAGCAGACGGATTATCCGCGCACGCGGCCGGAGCTGCCCAATCATGAACCGCGCGGCTGTTCGCGCGGCGCCTCGTACAGCTGGTATCTCTACTCCGGCAACCGGGTGAAATATCCCCTGGTGCGCTCGCGCCTGATCCGGCTGTGGCGGGAGGCGCGGGCGGTGATGACGCCGGTGGCCGCCTGGGCCTCCATCGTCGAGAATCCCGAAAAGCGCGCATCCTATGTCACCAAGCGCGGCCATGGCGGCTTCGTGCGCGCCCCGTGGGACGAGGTGCAGGAGATCATCGCCGCGGCCAACGCCTATACCGCGAAGACCTATGGCCCCGACCGCATCTTCGGCTTCTCGCCCATCCCGGCCATGTCGATGGTCTCCTATGCCGCGGGGTCGCGCTACCTGTCGCTGATCGGCGGCGTGTGCATGTCGTTCTACGACTGGTACTGCGACCTGCCGCCGGCCTCCCCGCAGACCTGGGGCGAGCAGACCGACGTGCCGGAATCGGCCGATTGGTACAACGCCGGCTTCATTATCCTGTGGGGTTCGAACGTGCCGCAGACGCGCACGCCGGACGCGCATTTCTACACCGAGGCCCGCTATCGAGGCATGAAGAGCGCGGTGATCTGCCCCGACTACTCGGAGGCCGCGAAGTTCGGCGACATCTGGCTCTCGGTGAAACAGGGCACCGACTCAGCCCTCGCGATGGCGATGGGCCACGTGATCGCGAAGGAATACCACGTCGCGCGGCAGGTGCCGTATTTCCGCGACTACCTGCGCCAGTACACCGACATGCCGATGCTGGTGAAGCTGGTCCAGCAAGGCGACCAGCTGGTGCCCGAGCGCTTCCTGCGTGCGAGCGACTTCGACCAGTCGCTGGGCGAGGCCAACAACCCCGAATGGAAGACCGTCGCCTATGACGAGACCACGGGGATGGTCGTGGCGCCGCGCGGCACCATCGGCTTCCGCTGGGGCGAGAGCGGCAAGTGGAACCTCGAGGAGAAAGCCGCCAGCGGCGCGGCGGTGAAGCTGCGCCTCTCGCTCGAGGGCATCGAGGACGAGATCGCCGAAGTCGCCTTCCCCTATTTCGGTAACATCGAGCACGAGCACTTCACCTCGACCACCCATGCATCCGTGCTGCGCCGCCGGGTGCCGGTGAAGCGCCTGGCACTCGCCGATGGAGAGACGCTGGTCGCGTCCGTGCACGACCTGTTCATGGCCAACTACGGCGTCGACCGTGGCTTCGGTGGCGACAACATCGCGGCGAACTACGACGAGGTCGCGCCCTACACCCCGGCCTGGGCGGAGAAGATCACCGGCGTCTCGCGCGACAAGATCATCCAGGTGGCGCGCGAATTCGCGACCAATGCGGAGAAGACCAAGGGCCGGTCGATGATCATCATCGGCGCGGCGATGAACCATTGGTTCCACGCGGACATGAACTACCGCGGCGTCATCAACATGCTGGTGATGTGCGGCTGCGTCGGCCAGTCCGGCGGTGGCTGGGCGCATTATGTCGGGCAGGAGAAGCTGCGCCCGCAGGCGGGCTGGGCGCCACTCGCCTTCGCGCTGGATTGGGGCCGCCCGCCGCGCCAGCAGAACTCCACCTCGGCCTTTTACGCGCACACCGACCAGTGGCGGTACGAGACGATGAATGTGGGCGACATCGTCTCGCCCACCGCGCCGAAGGGGCCGTGGGACGGCACCATCATCGACTACAACATCCGCGCCGAGCGCATGGGCTGGCTGCCCTCCGCCCCGCAACTGCAGACCAACCCGCTGCAGGTCGCCAAGGACGCGGCGGCGGCGGGGACGGCGGCCAAGGACTACGTCGTGAAGGGGCTGAAGGACGGCACGCTGAAACTGTCCTGCGAAGACCCCGACAATCCGATGAACTGGCCGCGCAACATGTTCGTCTGGCGGTCGAACCTGCTCGGATCCTCGGGCAAGGGGCATGAGTATTTCCTCAAGCACCTGCTGGGCACGACGCATGGCGTCCTCGGCCGCGACCTTGGTCCCGAGGGGCGCGCGAAGGCGACCGAGGCGGTCTGGCACGAGCACGCGCCGGAGGGAAAGCTGGACCTGCTGGTGACGCTGGATTTCCGGATGTCGACGACCTGCGTCTACTCCGACATCGTGCTGCCGACCGCCACCTGGTACGAGAAGAACGACCTCAATACCTCGGACATGCATCCCTTCATCCATCCGCTGACCAGCGCGGTGGACCCGGCCTGGGAAGCGCGCAGCGACTGGGACATCTACAAGGGCATCGCGGAGGCCTTCTCCCGCGTCGCGCCCGAGGTCCTGGGCGTCGAGAAGGACGTCGTGCTCAACCCGATCAAGCACGACAGCGCGAATGAGATCGCGCAGCCCTTCGACCCACGCGACTGGAAGCGCGGCGAGTGCGAGCCGATCCCCGGCAAGACCATGCCCATGATCTTCGAGGTCGAGCGCGACTACCCCGCGACCTATGCGCGCTTCACCGCGCTGGGCCCGCTGATGGAAAGCATCGGCAACGGCATCAAGGGCATGGCGTGGAAGACCGGCCATGAGGTCGAGCACCTCAAGGCGCTCAACGGCATCCATGCCGAGGGCGCGAACAAGGGCCTCGCGCGCATCGTCAGCGACATCGACGCGACCGAGGTCATCCTCATGCTCGCGCCCGAGACGAATGGTGAGGTAGCCGTGCATGCATGGCAGGCGCTGGGCCGCGCGACGGGCCTTGACCACACGCATCTCGCGTTGCCGAAGGAGGATGAGAAGATCCGCTTCCGCGACGTGGTGGCGCAGCCGCGCAAGATCATCTCCGCACCCACCTGGTCGGGGCTGGAGAGTGACAAGGTCTGCTACAACGCCGGCTACACCAACGTGCACGAGCTGATCCCCTGGCGCACGCTGACGGGGCGGCAACAGCTGTATCAGGATCACCTGTGGATGCGCGCCTTCGGCGCGGCACTGTGCGTCTATCGCCCGCCGGTGGATCTGCGCGCCGTCAAGCCGGTCATCGACATGAAGCCGAACGGCGAGAAGCAGATCGTGCTGAACTTCATCACGCCGCATCAGAAATGGGGCATCCACTCCACCTACACCGACAACCTGCTGATGCTCACGCTGTCGCGCGGCGGGCCGTGCATCTGGATCAGCGAGCCGGACGCGAAACGCGCCGGCATCGTCGACAATGACTGGGTGGAGGCCTCCAACAGCAACGGCGCTCTGGTCGCCCGCGCCGTGGTCTCCCAGCGCGTCAAGGACGGCATGGTGATGATGTACCATGCGCAGGAGAAGATCGTGAACGTGCCGGGCTCGCAGATGACGGGCCATCGCGGCGGGATCCACAACTCCGTCACGCGCATCGTGCTGAACCCGACGCACATGATCGGCGGCTACGCGCAGCAATCCTACGACTTCAACTACTACGGCACGATCGGCACCAACCGCGACGAGTTCGTCATCATCCGCAAGATGACGGCGATCGACTGGCTGGAACGTCCGCACGCCGACGCCATGCTGGTGAAGGGAGAGGTGGCATGAAGATCCGCGCGCAGATCGCCATGGTGCTCAACCTCGACAAGTGCATCGGCTGCCACACCTGCTCGGTCACCTGCAAGAACGTGTGGACCAATCGGGAGGGCATGGAATACGCCTGGTTCAACAACGTCGAGACCAAGCCGGGCATCGGGTACCCGAAGGACTGGGAAAACCAGGGCAAGTGGAAGGGCGGCTGGAAGCGGCTGCGCAGCGGCAAGATCCAACCGCGCATCGGCGGCAAGTGGCGCGTGCTCGCGAACATCTTCGCCAACCCGGACATGCCCGAGATCGACGACTACTACGAACCCTTCACCTTCGACTACGAGCACCTGCAAAAGGCGCCGGAGCTGGAAGCCTTCCCCACCGCGCGTCCGCGCAGCCTCATCACCGGCGAGCGGATGGAGAAGATCGAGTGGGGCCCGAACTGGGAGGAGATCCTGGGCGGCGAATTCGCCAAGCGGTCCAAGGATGCCAACTTCGAAGGCATCCAGAAGGAGATGTACGGCCAGTTCGAGAACACCTTCATGATGTACCTGCCGCGGCTGTGCGAACACTGCCTCAACCCGACCTGCGCGGCGGCCTGCCCCTCGGGCGCGATCTACAAGCGCGAGGAGGATGGCATCGTCCTGATCGACCAGGACAAGTGCCGCGGCTGGCGCATGTGCGTCTCGGCCTGCCCCTACAAGAAAATCTATTTCAACTGGTCGTCCGGCAAATCCGAGAAATGCATCTTTTGCTACCCGCGCATCGAGGCCGGGCAGCCCACGGTGTGTTCGGAGACCTGCGTGGGCCGCATCCGCTACCTCGGCGTGGTGCTGTATGACGCCGACCGGATCGAGGCGGCCGCGAGCGTCGCGGACGAGAAGGATCTGTATCACTCGCAGATGAGCATCTTCTGCGACCCCAGCGACCCCGTGGTGATCGCCCAGGCGCGCGCCGATGGGATCAGCGAGTCCTGGCTGGAAGCCGCCCGCCATTCGCCCGTGTGGAAGATGGCGATGGAGTGGAAGGTGGCCTTCCCGCTGCATCCCGAATACCGCACGCTGCCGATGGTCTGGTACGTGCCGCCGCTCTCGCCCATCACCGCCGCCGCCGAAGCTGGCGCGATGGGCACCGATGGCGGAATGCCGGATGTGCGCTCGCTGCGCATTCCCCTGAAGTACCTGGCGAACCTGCTGACTGCCGGGGACGAGGCGCCGGTCGCCAGTGGCCTCGAGCGGATGCTCGCCATGCGCGCCTACATGCGCGCGAAGACGGTGGATGGCGTGATCGACGAGACGATCCCCCGCCGTGTCGGCATGACGGCCGCGCAGATCGAGGAGATGTACCACATCATGGCGATCGCGAATTACGAGGACCGCTTCGTCATCCCCACCGCGCATCGCGAGGTCAGCGAGGACGCCTACGAGATGCGCGGCCATTGCGGCTTCTCATTCGGCGATGGCTGCGCGCCCAGCGAACAGTCGGGCAACCTGTTCGGCGGCATCAAGCTGAAGAACAAGCCGAAGATGGGGTCGCTGTGATGCGCACGCTCAAGGTGCTCTCGGCCCTGCTGACCTACCCCACGCCGGATCTCGTCGCGGCAGGCCCTGAACTGCGCGCGGTGCTGGACCGCGATGCGGTGCTGCCCCGGCGCGAACGTGCGGCGCTGGATGCGCTGATTGCCGACCTCGCCGCATGCGACATGTACGATGCGCAGGAACGCTACATCCTGCTGTTCGATCGCACGCGCTCGCTCTCGCTGCATCTGTTCGAGCATGTGCATGGCGAAAGCCGGGATCGCGGCCAGGCCATGGTGGACCTCATCAAGGTCTATGAGGATGGCGGCTTTTCGCCCACCACGGCGGAGCTGCCGGACTTCCTGCCGTTGTTCCTTGAATACGCGGCAACGCGCGCAC
The DNA here is from genome assembly GCA_040386655.1 of Pseudomonadota bacterium. Lineage (GTDB taxonomy): Bacteria > Pseudomonadota > Alphaproteobacteria > Acetobacterales > Acetobacteraceae > Plastoroseomonas. Next base: position 40,869 of record JAZKFA010000167.1, read on the forward strand.
CAGCGGACGCGATCGAGCTGATCGGGCAGCCGGGCCACGTCTTCGCCGCCCTGCGCGAACGCCTGGCCAAGCGGTCCTCCCCCTACGAGGCCGTCTTCGCGGCGCTGGCCGCACTGTCGCGCGCGAAGCTCGATGCCGCGGCGCTCGCGGCCCTGCGCGCCGAACCCGATCCCGAGCCCGACGACCTCGAAGCCCTCGACGCCGCATGGGAGGAGGAGGAGGTGACCTTCGGCCCGGCCTCGGCAAGCTCTGCCTGCGGCACCGACACGCTCGCCGCGAAGCTGCGCCAGGCCGGCCGCCCCGCACCCGGGCTGGAGCCACCGCCGGGCCAGCGCCCGCGCACCATCGTCACCCATCGTACGACCGGCTGAGGAACCGCCATCATGCGCGACGCCATCTTCCACATCCTGTTCGTCTGGTACCCCTATGTGGCGCTGACCGCCTTCCTGCTCGGCAGCCTGATCCGCTACGACCGGGAGCAGTACAGCTGGCGCGCCAGCTCCAGCCAGATGCTGCGCAAGCGACAGCTCACCTGGGGGTCGAACCTGTTCCACGTCGGCGTGCTGTTCCTGTTCGCGGGACACGCCGTGGGGCTGCTGACGCCCATGTTTTTCTACACCATGGTCATGACGGTCGAGCAGAAGCAGTTCATCGCCTTCACCGCCGGCGGCATCGCGGGGGTGATCTGCTTTGTGGGCCTGAGCCTGCTGCTGCACCGGCGCCTGTTCGATGCGCGCATCCGGGTGACATCCACCTACATGGACCTCGCCGTGCTGATCATCCTGTGGGTGCAGCTGCTGCTGGGCCTCATCACGCTGCCCTATTCCTTCCACCACTCCGATGGCGCGGTGATGGTGATCCTGGCGCATTGGGCGCAGGGCATCGTGACGTTGCAGCCGGTGAGTGCCACGAACCTCCAGGGGTTGGATTTCCCCTACCTCGCGCATCTGGTGCTGGGGATGACCATCTTCCTGATCTTCCCCTTCTCGCGCCTGGTGCATGTGTGGTCGGCGCCGGTCTGGTACCTCGGGCGGCGCGGCTACCAGGTGGTGCGCAGCCGTCGCCCGCTTGGCGCCCCGGGCGCAAAGCCCACCCCCACGCAGCCCGCGGAGTGATGGACATGAACGCCACATCAGCCTGCGCGGCGAAGCCCGCGGCGCCCACCAGCCGCAAGACCATCACCGTGAACGGCGTCGCGATCCCCCGCGCCGCCATCGCGCAGGAGACGCAGCACCACCCGGCCAGCAAGCCGCTCGATGCCATGAAGGCCGCCTCCGCCGCGCTGGTCGTGCGCGAGCTGTTGCTGCAGGAAGCGCGTCGTCTGGCCATCCCCATCGAACCCGCAAGCGACGGGGAGGGCCGCCGCGAGACGGAGGAGGAGGCGCTGGTCCGCGGCCTGGTCGAGCGCGAAGTGCGCACGCCGGTGGCCGACGAGGCCGCCTGCCGCCGCTTCCACGACCAGAACCGGCGCCGCTTCCGCACGCCCGACCTGTGCGAGGCCTGGCACATCCTGCTGCCGGCGAAACAGCCCGATGGGCCGGCGCTCGCGGAGGCCATCCTCGCGCATCTCGCCGCCGAGCCGGGCGCCTTCGCCGCCTTGGCGCTGGCCCATTCGGCATGCCCTTCCGGCAAGGTGGGCGGTAGCCTCGGCCAGATCGGGCCAGGCCAGACCGTGCCCGAGTTCGAGGAGGCCCTCGCGCGCATGGCGGTCGGCACTGTCGCGGCGGTGGAGACCCGCTACGGCGTGCATGTCGTGGCGCTGGACCGCCGGATCGAGGGGCGCGACCTGCCCTTCGAACTCGTGCGGGCGCGTATCGCCGAATGGATGGGCGAGAAGGTCCGGCGCGGGGCAATCCGGCAATACTTCTCGATCCTGGCCGGGCGCGCCGACATCCAGGGCATCGATCTCGACGCCTCGACCTCGCCGCTGGTGCAGTGAGGTGATGCCATGCTCCTAGGCACCATCCTCAAGCGCCTTGGCCATGAGGCCGACGCGGCCGAAGCCCTCGATGGCATCGGCGACCTCATCCTGCTGGCCGAGGTCCAGGCCATGGGGGAGCTGCATGACGAGACCCCCGCGGAGTACGTCTGCGGCGCGACGCGACGCTTCGCCGCCGACGCAGCGAGCGAGGACTGGCTAGCGCTGATGACGGCCATGGAGGGTAGCGAGGACCCGGCGCGTACCACGCTCGACCGCATGCTGCGGTGGTCGTTGAAGCAGGATGCGGCCGGGCCTTCCGTGCCGGGCTGCGGCTGCGGCAAGGGCGGGCCGGGCGATGCTGGGGCATGACACCGCGCCGCCGCCATTCGCGCTACTGGATGATCCGCTCGCCTACATCCTGGCGGCGCATCTGCGGCAGCGCGCCGTCTGTTCGGTCCTGCGCCGCTTCGCGACCGACCGTGTCGCCGCGCGCCGCGAAGCGGACCCGATGACGGCCTACCTCACCGGCGACCTGCGCCTGCACCATGATGATGAGGACCGGGATCTTTTCCCCGCGCTGCGCCGCCGGGCCCTGCCGGCCGATGAACTCGGCATCACGCTCGCACAGCTGGGCGAGGAGCACCGCCAGGGGGCCGCGATGATTGACACGATCGTGGCAGCGCTGTCCGCCCGCCCTGCCGCCGACCAGATCCCGGTCGCCCTTGCGGCCGCGGAGGCCATGCAGGCCTATGCCGCGCGTGAAATGCGACACCTGGCGCTGGAGAATGGCGTTGTGCTGGCGCTCGCGCGCATCCGGCTGACGCGGCCCGACCTGAAGGCCATCAGCCGCGGCATGAAGCTGCGCAGAGGGGTGCAAGCACCATGACCAACCTCGACCATCTGTTCGACCGCAACCTCGACTGGGCGAACCGGAAGACCGAGCAGGATCCCGGATTCTTTCGCCGCATGGCGGAACAGCAGACGCCGAACTACCTCTGGATCGGCTGCTCCGACAGCCGTGTCACTGCGAACGACGTGCTGGGCCTGGACCCGGGCGAGGTCTTCGTACACCGCAACATCGCGAACATCGTGCACACCTGCGACATGAACATCCTTGCCGTGCTCGAATACGCGGTCGAGGTGCTGCAGGTCCGCCACGTCATCGTCTCGGGCCATTACGGCTGCGGCGGCGTGCAACGCGCGATGGCGGAGGAGCGGGGCGCGCTGGTGGACCACTGGCTGCAACCGCTGTCGATGTTCTACCGCAAGCACCGGCAGGTGTTCGACGCTATCGCGCTGCCCGAGCATCAGCTCGACCGGCTGTGCGAGATCAACGTGGAGATGCAGATCCGTCGGCTCGCCGCGACGCCGATCGTCGAAGGCGCCTGGGCGCGCGGCCTGGACCTGCATCTGCATGGCTGGATCTACGGCATGCAGGACGGGCTTCTGCGCGACCTCGGCGCCGGCGTGTCCTCGATCGCGGAACGCGATGCGCTGCCCTCGATCGATCAACGTGTGCTGGTGCGGACAGAACCGTTGAGCCCGCGTCGGCGGCATGCGCTGGAGGCCTTCGCGGTCCTCGAGCTGGACGACATGGCCTCGCCGCCCTGCTGCATGCCGCCCATGGAGGATGACCGGTGATGACCAGTACCGCCGCTTCGATCACGGCCCTGATCTATACCGACGGCGCGCTGGCCGACCGGGCGTTGCGCCGGATCGTGCGGCAGGCGGAGGCAGCGGGGCGCCGGCTGGCGGGCGTGGTCCAGCGCGACACGCCGCGCGCGGGCCGGACCGGATGCGACATGGTGCTGGAAGACCTGTCGAGCGGCGACCTGATCGCGATCTCTCGCGATCGCGGGCCGCATGCGCGCGGCTGCCAACTCGACCTCGGCGAAATGGCGCGCGCGATCCAATCGGCATCGGCGGCGCTGGAGGCTTCGCCCGACCTGCTGGTGCTCAACAAGTTCGGCAGGACAGAGGCCGAGGGCGGTGGCTTCCGGGGGCTCATCGCAGAAGCGGTCGGTCACGGCGTTCCGGTTCTTGTTGCGGTTCCCTACCGGAACCTCGAGCAGTGGCGGGTCTTCGCGGGCGAGATGGCACGCGAAATCCACCTGGCCGGGTCGGATGACGCGGTGTTGGACGGGCTTTTCGGGGACGGGGCCGCCGTGCCGGGCACCGACCCGCCCGCCTCCGCTGCCTTCAGACGAGAGCGGGCGTGATGGCGCTGTTCGCGCACGGCTTCCGGCCCTTCTTCCTCATGGCCAGGCTTGTGGCGCCGACGGCCGTTGGCGCCTGGGCATTGACCCTCGCCGGCTTCGCGCTGCCCGAGGGTCCGCTGCCGCCGATGCGCTGGCACGCGCATGAGGCGCTGGGCGGCTTTGTCGCCGCGGCGATGATCGGCTTCCTGATGACGGCAATCCCGAACTGGACCGGCCGGCGCGGTTACTCGAGCGTGCCGCTGGTCGTGCTGGCCTCGCTGTTTCTGGCCGCGCGCCTGGCCATGTTGCCGGGCTCGCCAATGCCCATCGGGGCGGCGTCGCTGCTCGCGCTTGCACCGTTGCCCGCGACGCTGCTGCTGGTGCTGCCGGCGCTGGTGAAGGCCAAGGCGCCGAGGCTGTTCGTCCCGCCCTTGCTGGTCGTGGCGTTCTGGTCGGGCCAGGTGATGATGCTGGGCGAGGCCGCGGGCTGGTGGACCACGCCCGGCTGGGCGGCCGGGCAATTGTTGATGGCCGACATGGCGTTGCTGCTGGTGGTGCTGATCGGCGGGCGGATCATCCCGTCGTTTACGCTGAACGCACTGCGCAAGACGCCGCTCCGCTAGGCGGGGCGCTGGGCCAGGGCCAGCCCGGCACCGAGCGCGATGATCGCGGCGCCCGACCCCTGCCGCAGCCGGCGGATCAGCCGCGGGCGCGCCGCCGCGCCGTCCCGGATGCCGCTGGCCGCAACGGCAACGACGATGTCGGCTAGCGTGTTGAGCGTGACAGAGATGAAGCCCAGCACCAGGAACTGGAGCGCTACCGGCCCCGCGCCGGGGTCCAGAAACTGCGGCACGAAGGCAAGGAAGAAGGCCGCTGTCTTCGGGTTCAGCGCCTCGACCAGCACGCCCTCGCGGAAGGCCCGGCGCACACCGATGGCGGCAGCGCCGTAAGCAACCGCGACGGCACCGTCACGACCGGCCAGCTGGATGGTGCGGATGCCGAGCCAGACAAGGTATGCGGCACCTGTCAGCTTCAGAACGGTGAAGAGCTCGGCGCTCGCGAGGATGATCGCGGAGATGCCCAGGCTGCCCGCGAGCACATGGACCATGCCGCCCAGGCCGGTGCCGAAGCTGGAAGCCACGCCCTCCGCACGGCCGCCGGCGAGCGTCCGCGCCGCGACGTAGAACAACCCTGGACCGGGCGTGACGGCGAGCAGCAGCGCCGCGGCACAATACAAGGCAAGGTTCCCCGCGTCGGGCATGGCGCGTGGCTCCTCAGGTCAGCTTCAGTTGTTCAGCCGGATGTTCGCCGTCTCGATGATGCGGCGGAAATTCGCCGTCTGCTCGCGCAGGTAGGTGGCGAAGGCGGCGGAACCGCGCAGGTCCATCTCGATGCCGATGCCGGCCACGCGTTCGCGCGCCTCGGGCGTGTCCATGCCGCGGAGCGTCGCGGCTTCGAGGACGTCGAGCACGGCGCGCGGCGTGGCGGCGGGCGCGATGAGGCCAATCCACGCGCCGACGTCGAAGCCGGGGATGGGCGCGTTCGCCGCAATCGAGGGGATGGTGGGGGCGAGTGTGCTGCCCCGCGCGAAGGAGATGCCGTAGGGGCGCAGCGCATTGCCGCGGATGAGCGGCTGCGTCGCGGCCAGGGTTTCGATGCTGTAGTTCACCTGGCCCGCGACGACGGCGGTGAGCGAGGGTGCGCTGCCCTGGAAGGGGATGTGTTCCGCGCGCAGACCAAGTGCAGCGTTGAACCATTCAATGATCAGGTGCGCGGTCGCACCAGTGCCGGAGGAGCCGAAGGTAAAGTGCCCTGGGCGCGCGCGCACGGCAGCCACGAATTCCGCGAGGTTGGCGGCCGGAAAGGCCGGGTTCGCGACGAGGACGTAGGGCGAGACGCCGACGAGTGCGACGGGCGCGAAGTCACGCTCGGTCTCGTAGGCGGTGCGCTGCAGCAGCGGGTTGATGGTGTAGGGGCCGGAGGAGCCGGCGAGCAGCGTGTAGCCGTCGGCTGGCGCCTTGGCGACGAAGTCGGTGCCGATCATGCCGCCGGCGCCGGCGCGGTTTTCCGCGACAACGGGCTGGCCCATCACTTCGGACAGGCGCTGGGCGATGATGCGGCCGGCGAGGTCCGTCGCCTGACCAGGCGGCCTGGGGATGATCACGCGGATGGGCCTGGTGGGATAGGATTGCGCGTGCGCGAGGCCTGCGCTGCCAATCAGGGCGGCGAAAGCGAGCAGGGCGATGCGGCGGAACATTGGTGGCCTCCCGGACGTCCCGCGCGAGGTTCGCGCGCGGTTGCATCCGGCGGCACGACGGGATCGGCGCGCAGGCTAGCCGCCCTGCGCCGATCCTGCCAGCGCGATCAGTACGGCTTGTAGACCACCACGGGCGCGGGCGCGTAGTAGGCGCGGGGGCGCGGCGGCGGCGCGTAGTACACCGGCGCGGGCGGCGCGTAGTAGACGGGCGGGGGCGCGTAGTAGACCGGCGGCGGCGCGGAATAGGCGAGGCCACCGACGATGGCGCCGAGCGCCAGGCCGCCGACGATGCCGGCGGCGACGCCCCCGCCGTAGCCACCATGATGATGATGGCCGCGGCGGTGCCACTGCGCTTCAGCGGGTGCGGCTGCCGCGAGGGTGAGAAGCGCGGTGCCGGCGATCAGTCCGAGGCGATGCGTGCGGGTCATTGTAAGCTCCGTGATGAGCCGTTTCGATATCGGTCCAGATTAAATTGCTCCTCGCGCGTGGCGAAATCAAGGCGTTTCGCCATTCCGTTACAACTCAACACAAAGGTGAAGCTCACCCGAAACGAGCGAGGGAAAAGCGGTCCGGTATGGCGGTGCGGCCGGCCAGGGCATCCGCGGTCATGCGGCCGATGATGGGGGCCAGGGTGTAGCCGTTGAAGGTGACGGCGTTGAAGAAGCCGGGCAGGCCGGGGGTTTCGCCGAGCAGCGGTGCGCCGTCGAGGTGGATGTTCATCGCCGTCCAGGCGCGCACCAGGCGCAGGCCGGCGAGTGCGGGCAGCACGCGCTGCGCGACCCAGAGATTGCCCTCGATGCCTGCGCGGGTGTTGCGCGTGGCACCCAAGGCATCATGCGCGCCCGGCCAGCCCCCGCCGATCAGCACATGCCCGCCCGCGCCCTGCTTGAGCGAGAGGTGCCGCCCGGCATGGGCGACGGCGAGATGGACAAGGGGCGCGGCGGGCTCGGTTGCCAGCACCTGCTGCACCGATCCGCGCACCGGGATGGGGCGGCCGGCCAGGGCCGCGACCTGCCCCGCCCAGGGCCCGGCGGCGTTCACAATGCGCGCGCAGCGGAGGGACCCGGCCTCGGTGGTGACGCGGAAGCCCGCGCCCTCGCTGATGATGGCGGTGACGCCGGTGTTCGCGTGCAGCCGGGCGCCGGCCCCGGTGGCAAGGCGGGCGAGCGCTGCGGTGGCGCGCAGCGGGTCGATCATGCCCTCAGCCGGGCAGAAGCCGGCGGCGATGAAGTGCGGGCCGAGCTCGGGGGCGAGGTCGCGCAGCTCGTTGGCGCCAATGATGTCGGTGCGGATGCCGTGCCGTGCCTCGATGGCGGCCTTCCGCACCAGCCAGGCGTGTTCCTCGGGTGTCTCGGCCAGCATCAGGCCCCCGGAGCGCTTGAGGCCGAGGCTCTCGCCGGCGTCGCGCGCGATGGCTTCCCACAGCGCGATGCTTTCGGGTGCGAGCGGCAGGGCGGAGGCGGCGGGGCCCTCGCCGCCGCGGGCCACGGAGGGGTCGCCGATATCGTAGGAGAGCAGCTGGACGTGCAGCGTGCCGGCATTGGCCGTGCTGGCCGCGAGGCCCGGCTGCGCGCGGTCCAGCAGCGCGACGTCATGCCCGTCCCGCGCCAGATACAGCGCGGTGGACAGGCCGGCCACGCCGCCGCCGATGACCAGCACGTCGCAATCGGCGACGGGGCCTGCGCTGGGTGCGGCGCGCCAGGCGATGACGGGTGGTGCGGTGACGATCGGCGCGCCGCCCCAGTCGGGATGCTCGCGAGCGAGGGCCGCGATGGGGATGGGGCGCAAGGGCACGCGGGGAGCGGCGAAATCCGCCTCCGCGGCCGCACCGCAGAGGCGGGCGATGCTGTCCGCGCAGAAGCGGCCCTGGCAGGGGCCCATGCCGGCGCGGGTCGCGCGCTTGAGCGCGGGGAGGGAGGTGGCACCCTCGGCCATCGCGGCGCGGAGGGTGCCGGCGGTCACTTCCTCGCAGCGGCAGAGGATGGTGGCGTCGTCCGGGGAGGGCAGCGGGGGTGCGGCGTAGAGGCGCCAGAGCGCCCGCTGGAAGTGCTCCGCGCGCAGCAGGGCGCGGCGGTTGCGCGGGTTGTCGGGTGCGGCGAAGCCGAGGTCGCGCACGGCGGCGAGCCCGGCGGCGCGGCCGCGTGCGAGGGCGACGCGCGCACCGGCGAAGGATGCGCCATCGCCCACCGCGAAGATGGCAGGATCACTGCTGCGACCCTCGGCATCGGTAACGGTGGCGAGGCGGCCGTCGCGCAGGCTTTGTGCGCAGCCCAGCGCGCGGGCCAGCGCGGTGTCGGGCACGAAGCCATGGTTGAGCGCGCAGGCGCCGGCGGCAATGCGCTGCTCTCCGGCCGGCGTTGCGATGCGCAGGGTGGCGAAATTGCCCTCCACATCCGCCTCGCAGCCGAGCAGCGTCGCGCCGTGAATGACCGGAACGCCCGCCTGGCGCAGACGCTTCAGGATACGTGCGCCATCCCAGAGCAGGTCCGGCGCGGTCGCGGCCATCGCCAGCACCGCGGCGGCGCCACGCAGCCCTGGAGCGGGTGCGGTTTCCACCACGGCCACGACCTCGACACCCCCGGCCACCAACTCGGCCGCGAGCTGCAGGTTCAGCGGGCCATTGCCGGCGATGACCACGCGCGCCGCCGGGCTCACGCGCTGGGCGCGTGCGAGGGTCTGCATCGCGCCCACCGTCATGACGCCGGGCAGCGTCCAGCCGAGGATCGGCACCGGCGCCTCATGCGCGCCGGTGGCCAGGATGAGGCGCCGCGCGCCAAACTGCATGGCGCGCCCGGCGATGAGCACGGCCATGTCGTCCACGCCGAAGGCGCCCCAGACTTGCGCATCGGTGTGCAGAATCACGCCGGCAGCGAGCGCTTCCGCGCGCAGCGCATCGCCGAGGCGGTGCTGCGCGTCTGGTCGCGCCTGCATGTGCGCGGCCCCCAGCGGCTTTGCGTATTGCCCCCCGGGCTTCTCCCGCTCGTCGAGCAGGATGGTAACAGCGCCGGCGCGCGCGGCGGCGGCAGCGGCGGCGAGGCCGGCGACGCCGGCGCCCACCACCAGCACGTCGCATTCCGTGCGCATCGCCGGCGCGTTGGGTGGCTCGGCAAGAGGGGCGGGGCGCGCCGGCGCGGCGCTCTCCACCACCATGCCATCCGCGACCGTCACTATGCAGGCGCGCTGGCGGGCGCGGCCGTCGATGGTCACCAGGCAATCGAAGCAGGCGCCCATGCCGCAATGCAATCCGCGCGGGGCTCCAGAGGCCGTGTGGCGCAGCGTCAGGATCCCCGCCGCCGAGAGCGCGGCCGCCACGCTTTCCCCCGGGAGGGCCGAAATTGGGCGGCCATCAAAGGCAATGCCCAGCTCTTGGGCAGTACTCTGTATCTCAGGCGAGCGGAGGCGCATGGGCCGGGCTTGCAACCTCTGGCGAAACGGGTTGGCATGGTGGCCGGTCCATCCCCGAGGGTAAAGCCAATGCCGGAGCCCTTTCGTGGCTGCTACACCGTGCTCGTCACGCCATTCACCGCGGA
>JAZKFA010000168.1:0-6194 GCA_040386655.1 Pseudomonadota bacterium
GCGCCTGGTGGTCGACGCTGTTGGTGCCCCAGAACGCCGCGAGCTTGCGGAACAGATAGGCACCCTCGTTGGAGAATTTCGCGCTGCCGAGCAGGAAGACGGACTCGGGTCCCGACGCCTGGCGGATGGCCATCATCTTGTCGCCGATCTCGGCGAGTGCGGCGTCCCAGGTCATGCGCTGCCACTGCCCGCCGACCAGCTTCATCGGATATTTCAGGCGGCGGTCGCCATGCGCGAGCTCACGCACCGATGCGCCCTTGGCGCAATGCGTGCCGCGGTTGATCGGCGATTCCCACGACGGCTCCTGGCCGACCCAGACGCCATTCTGCACCTCGGCAGTCACCGTGCAGCCCACCGAGCAATGCGTGCAGATGTTCTTGATGCGCGTGATTGGCTGCGCATGGTTCAACACGCCCGTTGCGGCACCCGTGGTCTGCGCCCGCCCCGCGCTGATCGCGCCGAGGCTCGCGAGCCCAACGCCGGTCAGCCCCGCATTGCGCAGAAATGCGCGGCGGTCGAGCCCGCCGGCCGAAAGACCCTGGTAGGCGGAGGCTAGCCGCTGGCGGGAGGCGGTGCCGTCGGAGCGCTTGATCAGCATGGGGTGCGCCTTACTGTTCGTAGCGGTTGGTGCGGTAGAAGGCCGCGACGTGCGGCGTCTCCTGGTAGCGGGTCTTCACGCGGTCGGCCGCGTTTTCCTTGCGCGCATCGCCGGCGGGCACGGAATCTGCGCGCTGCGCGAGGGCCGGTGTCGCGGCCGCGGCGGCCGCGCCGATGCCGAGGGACCTCAGAAAGCCGCGGCGTTTCGCGGTGCTGTCCTGCTCACTCATGGTCTGCTCCTCGGCATGCACACATGCTTAATGCGGTAGCGCGGCAACGGCCGCCTCGATATCGATCGCGGTGCGCCCGAGGGCGCCGACCGCACGGTAGAAACGCGCGCCTTCGGCCGCTTCGAGATCGGCAAACAGGCGGCCAGCCCAGGGCTTGATGTGGCGCGCAAAGAATTCGGCGGGGTCTCCGGCATAGCGGCCGTCGATCAGCCCGGCGAAGACCTCTGCCACGAAGGCGATGTGGTCCTCGGGCTCGGGAACGCCAGGGGCGCGGCCGACGCCCAGCCCGGTGAGCGTGCCGCGCAGCTCCGCCAGCGGGCGCTCATGGAGGAAGCCGGTGAGATAGTAGCTGGCATAGGGCAGGATCTCGCCGCGCCCGACGCCGATGAAAAGGGTGAAGAATTCACGGTCGACCGCTTCGGCGGTCGTGCGCTGCGCCGCATCGGCGAGGCCGGCATAGGCGCGCCCCAGCGGCGATGCATCGCCGGTCAGCGCGGCCAGGCCGTCGAGCAGCGCGGCGTCCGGCGCGGCGGACAGCAATCGGCCGATGAGCGCGAACAGCCGTGCGCGCTCCGCATCCAACCGATCCATTGTAGCCGTGTCGCTCACCGAGAATCCCAGCCGTGGGCGGAGTGTAACCCCCGCACCCTTGTTGTCCGCCCCGGTATACGCCCGGCGGACTTGAGTCACTTCATTGCATCTTTCCCGGGCAATCTCAAGCGTTTGATGAGGCTCAGCCCGGTGCGGCGGCGCCGTGTCTACGCGGGCGAGGCCCTGGTTCCGACGCCTCGGCAGGTGCCGCAGGGATAGGTGCGGGCGCCGCCTCGGACAGCCGCAGCGGTTCGGGGAGCGGTGCCTCGGCGATGGCTTCGGGCGGCGGCGCTTCGGGTGTGTCCGGTTCTGGCGCCGGCGCGGCGCCGATCGCCTGGGCCAGGTACTTCTGGATATCACCGATCAAGTCGAGCGATGACCCGGGCACACCGTCTACCGCGTTGTAGTCCCAGGCATAATCTGCCGGGCCGACATAGTCGCGTATGGCGATATCGAGCGACCACATCCGCCGCAGCGCCGCGCGCTTGAGCAGCGCCGGCACATTGCGGGCGAGGAAGGGCAGGAAGTCGCTCTCGGCCGTCAGGCTTTCGACTGGCGGCAGGGAGGCGGGGTCGAAGGGCGGCTCCTCCGGTGGCGACGCGGCGGCTTCGGGCGCGGGCGTCTCGACGATCGGCATTTCGACGCCCGGTTCCGGCGGCGCCTCGCCGCGCAGGGCGGCGCGCTTGCGCTGCGACCAGCGGGAGAGGAAGCCTTCCTCACTCATCGCCGTCATCCCGCGGGCGGTGCGCCAGGCTCTCGGGATCATGGCGGTCGCGGCGGCGCTTGTGGAAGGCCCGATCGACATGGTGCTCGGCGATGAAGGCGGCGACGCGCGCGTGCAGCTCGGGCGGCAGCGGCAGCGCCTCGACCAGATCATTGCCGCTGTCGGTGTACAGATGCGCCTCGCCGGCATCGACGGTAACCGCGTGCAGGGCGAGGCCCGGTGGCGCGTCGGCGGCCCGCAGGATCACCCACAGCCGCGGGGCTTCGGCGTCGAGGTTGTGGCGGTAGTTCAGCGTATCGGTCGGGAACAGCGAGACCTCGGCCACGCCGGCATGGAACAGGGCGCGCGTGCCGTCATCATGCAGCAGCGTCCAGGGCGGCAGATCCAGCGTCTCCACCTGCACGCCGGTCGGCCGCCAGACGTGGTCCTGCCATTGCGTCACGCCGCGCCGCCGCTCGACCAGGACGGAGACGGGGATGGTGACGGTGCCGGGGATCAACAGGGTCATGCGGCGTCTTCCCGAGCGATGAGCGGCAGGCCCGTGACCAGGTTCTGCGGCTTCACCCGCAGCATATTGGCCGCATCCATGGCCAGTGCCAGCGTCACCTTCTCGCCGGCCACCCGAGGCAGTACGCGGGAACGGTCCGCGAAATCCAGCGCGCCCAGCCATAAGATGCGCGCGAGCCGCGCCTGCTTCACGGCCTTGCCAAGATACAGGTCATTGGCGATCCCCGTCGCCTCCGCATCCAGACCGACATGCCAGGTCCAGTCGCGGATGGTGGGAATCGCGGCGATGGTCACGGCTTCGGAGAACATATGGGCGATGAAGGCCTCCAGCGCGCGCGCCAGGCCATGCTGGCCGGGCCGGTTCTCCGCTATATCGAGGGCGAAGTCATGCGCGTCCGAGCGCCCGGCATAGAGCGCCGCGTTCTCCTCCGACAGCACGTCCAGCTCGACCTCGCGCGGCGTCGCGCCGGCTTCCACGATCAGCCGTCCCAACGCGCCGAAGCCGGCATCGGCGCTGCGGGTCGCGACCGTTTCCTCATCGGCGAGCAGCATCGCGCCGGCGGTGATGGCCACGCGCTGGGGTCGGAAGAACAGCTCCGCCGCGCGGATGGTGAAGGCGTCGGTGACGTCGTCGAGCGCCGCGCGCGTGACGAGCTGCGTCAGCATTTGCAGGAAGATCGGCGGGATGCCGGCGACACCGTCGCGATACAGCGCGACCCAGGCCGCCTCCAGCGTCGGATGGACAGTGACGCGGTCGCGGAAGCCGAGGAAATGCGCCCAGTTCTCGCGCGCATCGGGATCGGCCAGGCGCGACGGGTCGGCGGCGCGCAGCGGTTGCTCGCGCAGCATGGCATACAGCGCGCGCTCCGCCGGGCAGGCTTCCTCAGGCGGGATGAGTTCGGGCCGGGCGAGAAAGGCGCGCCACAAATCGGGGGTTGCGACCACGCGGCCGCCCTCGGCGCGGTCGCAGAGGTGATGGCCGCAGGCGAGCCAGAAATCGCTCATGCGCGGTCCCCCAGCTTGGTGAGGTCGGGCGCCTCCGGCGCGTCCTCGCCTTCGACTGTGACGATGTTGAACACCGGCAGCGCCCCGAAATCGCGATGCTCGCGGGCGCGGAGGTGCAGGGTGCGGAAGCGTTCCCGCAGCGCGCCATCCTCCAGCGTGCGCTCCAACGCCAGCACGGTGCCGACAGGGTGGTCGCACAGCGATGCGGCGAAGACGAGTTCCTCGGCGGCGGCGGCTTCCGCTTCCACGCGCGACGGCGCGCCATAGGCGTCTTGCAGATGTGTCGCCAAGGCTGCCACTGCGGCCGCGTGGTCGGCGCTCGACGCCTCCGCCACCTCCACCAGCGTCGACCAGCCAAAACTGGCGAGGCCCAGGAAGCCCGCGCGAAACGCCTGACGGCGCTTGCCGGTCAGGCTCGCCTCGTCATCATCGGCGAAGGCGAAGCCGCCGGGGATGGCCCATTCGCCCGGCGCCGCAGCGGGCGCGTAGATCAGCGCGTCGGAGGCATCGAGCCGGATCGTGCGGGGCAGCTTCATGATGCGAGGGGGTGGCGCTGGCGGGTGCCCTCGCGCTCCAGGATCAGGTCGCCGGTCACCGGGTCCAGGCCGCGCCTTGCGCCGGCCTGCCAGGGGGCGGTCTCCAGCCGGGCGAAGTATTTTTCGCCCAGGCGGGCAGGTCGCTCCTCCCACTCGTTCATGTTGGCGAGCAGATGGCGCGCCCAGGCGCCGACGATCGCCTCGGCCGTGATGTCGCCCTGCCCCTCGGTCGCGAGCGTGGTATGGTCCGGGGTGAGGCCAGGCTCCAGCTGCTCGGGGGCTGCGAGGCGCAGGGAAAACCCCACCACCATCCAGGCCGGGACGTCGTTCTCGCCGGCGTCCGGTGGCGTGGCCAGCGTCAGCGCACCGATCTCGCCGCCGTTCAGGGCCAGCGTGGCCGGCCAGCGCAGCGTCACCGGCAGTTCCGGCGCCGCGAGCGCGGTCAGCGCGTCGGCCAGGGCATTTGCGGCGACCAGGAAGGCGGGGCGGCTCGCGGCCAGGATGCGCTCGGGCTCCAGCACCACGGCGGCCTCGACCCGGTGCAGAGCGGAGGACCAGACCAGCGTGCCGGCGCCCTTCTCGGGGGCCAAAGCGATGGCGCGGCGCAGCGCATCCTTGCCCTCCCGCAGGTGCAGGATCGGGGTGAAGACGGGCGGCAGCGTTTCGAGGCGACTGGTTCGCATGGGTCAGGCGGCATATATGGCGCCGTGACGACAAGGGAAAGCCGCATGGCCGATCGCGTGGTGTTCGTGTGCAGCTGCGAAGAGACGATGCCCGTGGATGCGGCGGCGATCGCGCGCGGCTGCGGCGGGCGCGTGCGGGAGGCGGAGCAGCTCTGCGCCGCCCAGTTGGACCGCTTCATGGCGGCGCTGGGCGAGGGCGTGCCGGTGACCGTCGGCTGCACCGCCATGGCGCCGGTCTTTACCGAAGCCGCCGAGGATGCGGGCAGCACTGCCCCGCTTGCCTTCGCCGATATCCGCGAAATGGCAGGATGGTCGCGCGATGCCAAACGCGCCGGACCGAAGATGGCCGGCCTGCTCGCCGCCGCCGCCGAACCCATGCCCTCCGTCGCCCTGGTGCCGATGACGAGTGCGGGCGTCGCACTGGTGCTGGGCCGCGACGCGGCTGCACTCGACGCCGCGTCGACCCTGGCCGAGACGTTGGATGTCACCGTGCTGCTGGACGGCACCGAGCCCGTCGAGCCGCGTCCGGGCCTGACCTTCCCTGTGCTGGCAGGTCGCGTCCGCGCGGCGACGGGCTGGCTGGGCGCTTTTGAACTGACGGTGGATGGCTCGGCGCGGCCGCGCCCCTCCTCGCGCACGGCGTACCAGTGGGGACCGCCGCGCGACGGCGCGCGCAGCCGCTGCGACCTGGTCGTCGACCTGCGCGGTGGTCCCGCGCTGTTCCACGAGACGCGCCAGGGCTACCTGCGCGCCGACCCCGCCGATGCGGCCGCCGTCGCGCGCGTGGTGCGCCAGGCTTCCGCGCTGCTGGGCGAGTTCGACCAGCCCCGCTTCGTCGCCTTCGAGGCGGGGCTCTGCGCGCATGGCCGCAACCGCAAGACCGGCTGCACGCGCTGCCTGGATCTGTGTCCCACCGGGGCGATCACGCCGGGCAAGGATTCCGTCCTGCTCAGTGCCGAGATCTGCGCCGGCTGCGGGGCCTGCGCCGCCGTCTGCCCGACCGGGGCCGCGCAATACGCGCTGCCGCCCGCCGAGGCGATGGCGCGTCGCGTGCGCGCCATGTTGCTCGCCTATGCCGAGGCAGGCGGGCGCGACGCCGTGGTGCTGTTCCACGATGCCGATCACGGGTTGCCGTTGCTCGAAGCCCTCGCGCGGCACGGCGATGGCCTGCCCGCCCATGTGCTGCCGGTGAAAGTGAACGCGACCTCCGCGCTCGACCTCGGGCTACTGATGGCACCCCTCGCCTGGGGCGCGGCCTCGGTGCATGTGCTCGCCCCCGCACGCCGCGGCCATGGCGCGGAGGGGATGCTGCGCAACATCG
>JAZKFA010000169.1:0-1469 GCA_040386655.1 Pseudomonadota bacterium
AGCGTTTACTTCGGTGTCGGTGATGTCTCGAGAACCTTCACCCTCGAGATGGAGGGCCGCCCGACGGCCGTCGTCCCGGCCGGCCAGGCGCTGGTCGAGCCGCCGAACGTTCGCATGACCGGCTACAATCGCGGCACCGGGCCGCTGCGCGTTCTCATCGTCTATGTCGCCGATCCGGGCACGCCCTTCCTGCATCCGGTGCATTGAACCCGGCGCCGATCGGTTGACCGCGACCCGGTCGTGACGCAGGCTCCGCGCCCAAGAAAAGACCCTCGGGGGATGCGCGTATCATGAATTTCTCGGCCCTCGACCCGATGCTGCGGCCGCGCTCCGTGGCCGTCATCGGGGCATCGGACGATGCCACGCGCATCGGTGGCCGCCCGATCGCCTACATGCTGCAGCAGGGTTTTGCGGGCGAGATCTGGCCGGTGAACCCGAAGCGGGACACGGTGCAGGGGCTGAAGGCCTATGCCTCGCCCGCGGCACTTCCCGCCGCCCCCGACGTCGCGATCATCGCCGTGCCCGGCGACCATGCGCGGGAGGCGATCGATGCGCTGGGGGCCAAGGGCTGCCGCGCGGCCATCGTCTTCACCGCCGGCTTCGCCGAAGTGGGCGAGGAAGGGGCCGCCGCGCAGGATGTGCTGGTGCAGACCGCCGCGCGCCACGGCATGCGGCTGATTGGCCCGAATTGTCTGGGCCTGTTCAACCAGGCGGTCGGCTTCTACCCGATGTTCTCCACCAGCTTCGAGCAGGGCTGGCCGCATCCGGGGACCATCGGCATCGCCAGCCAGTCCGGCGCCTATGGCACGCATATGTTCGCCTTGGCCCGCGCACGCGGCCTGGGGACGCCCGTCTGCATCACCACCGGCAACGAGGCCGATGTCTCGCTCGGCGAGGTGATCGGCTGGATGGCGCAGGCCCCCGAGGTGCAGGTGATCTGCGCGTATGCGGAGGGCATCCGCGAGAGCACGCGCTTCATCGCCGCGCTGGATCTCGCGCGGCGCAACCGCAAGCCCATCGTGCTCATGAAGGTCGGCCGCAGCGCGCTCGGTACCGCGGCCGCGCAGAGCCACACGGCCTCCATCGCGGGCGACGACGCGGTGACCCAGGCGGTGCTGGATGAGTTCGGCGTCGTCCGCGCGCGCACGACGGAGGAGATGCTGGACATCGCCTATGCCGCGACCCGGCGCATCTACCCCGCCGGCAATACGCTCGGCGTGCTGACCGTCTCCGGCGGGGCGGGCGTGCTCATCTCCGACGCGGCCGAGCAGATCGGCTTCGCCATGCCGGAAATGCCGCAGGATGCGCAGGCGCGGCTGAAATCGCTGGTGAGCTTCTGTGCCCCGCGCAACCCCGTGGATTGCACCGCCCAGGCGGTGAACGACATGCAGCTGGTCGGCAAGTTCGCGACCGAGACGGCGGTCGCCGGCGGCTACTCATCCATCCTCAGCTTCTTCACCCAGGTCGGC
>JAZKFA010000169.1:1479-7666 GCA_040386655.1 Pseudomonadota bacterium
CGGCGGCAGCACCACCATGGCCGACAAGCTGCGCGCGGAGCTGGGCGCGGTGCGCGCGCGTCACCCGGACCGGCTCTGGGCGTTGTCCGTCATCGCCTCGCCCGAACGCATCAAGGGCTATGAGGAAGACGGCTTCCTGGTCTTCGAGGACCCGACCCGCGCGGTCGTCGCCCTGCACGCCATGGGCCGCTACGGCGACAGCTTCGCCCGCGCCGCGGAAGCCGAGGGCGAGGTCGTGGTGGGCCACGTCACCTTGCCCGACACGACGCCGGACGAGGCCGAAGCCAAGCGCATCCTCTCCGATGCCGGCATCCGCCCCGTGCCCGAGGCCGCCTGCGCCACCGTCGAGGCCGCCATCGCGGCGGCCAAGCGCATCGGCTACCCGGTGGTCGCGAAAATTCTCTCGCCGGACATCCTGCACAAGAGCGAGATCGGCGGCGTGCTGCTCGACATCGCGGACGAGGCTGGTCTGCGCGAGGCCTTCGCCACGCTGATCGCGCGGGGTGCGGAACGTGCGCCCGGTGCCCGCCTGGACGGAATCCTGGTCGCGCGCCAGGTGAAGGGTGCTGTCGAGATCGCCTTCGGCATCCTGCAGGACCCGGTCTTCGGCCCCATCGCGATGGTCGGCCTCGGCGGTGTCTTCATCGAGGTGCTGAAGGACGTGGCCTTCCGCCGCTGCCCCTTCGATGCGGAGGAGGCGACGCGCATGATCCGCGGCTTGCGCGGCTTCCCCTTGCTGGATGGCGCGCGCGGCCGTCCCAAGGGTGACGTCAAGGCGCTGGCCGCCGCACTGGCGAACCTGTCGGTCTTCGCGGCCGGCGCGGGGGCGCGGCTGCGCTCGGTCGATGTGAACCCGGTGCTGGTGCTGCCGGAAGGCCAAGGCATCTACGCTGCCGATGCCGTGATCGAAGTGGAGCCCGCCGGATGACCATCGACCACCAGACGCTGCTGAACTTCCCCATCCCGACCATCCACCAGACGCTGCGCTGGCAGGACACGGCGCTGTACAATTTCTCCATCGGCCTGGGCCAGGACCCCATGGACAAGGCGCAGCTCGACTTCGTCTATGAGCCGCGGCTGAAGGCGATGCCGTCCATGGCCGTCGTGCTCGGCTATCCCGGCTTCTGGATCCGCGACCCGGGGACGGGCGTGGACTGGGTGAAGGTGGTGCATGGCGAGCAGTCGCTGATCCTGCACAAGCCGCTTCCCGCCGAGGGCGAGCTCACCGGCGTCTCCCGCGTCACCGGCATCGTGGATCGCGGCGCGGGGAAGGGGGCGATGGTCTATTCCTCGCGTGAGGTGCGCGATGCCGCGGGAACGCTGCTCGCCACGCTGGAGATGACGACCTTCGCACGCGGCGATGGCGGCTATGGCGGCCCCTCCGGTCCCATCAAGCCGCCGCACCCGGAGCCCGAGGGCGCGCCCGAGATCACGCTCGACCTGCCGACCCGGCCGGAGGCGGCGATCGTCTATCGCCTCAACGGCGACCACAACCCGCTGCACATCGACCCCGACATCGCGAAGGCCGCCGGCTTCGAGCGTCCCATCCTGCACGGTCTGTGCACCTTCGGCGTGGTCTGCCACGCGCTGATGCGATCCTTGTGCGACTACGACCCCGCCCGCTTCGGCCGCATGGATTTGCGCTTCTCCTCCCCGGTCTATCCGGGGGAGACGATCCGGACCGAGATCTGGCGTCAGCCGGGCGGCGCGGCCTTCCGCGCGCGCGTCGTCGAGCGCGACAAGGTGGTGGTGAGCAATGGGCGGTTCCTCCATGCCTGACGCGACCCCCTACGAAGTCTTCCGTGCGCTGCACGAAGCGCCTGGCTGTTTCGTCATGCCCAACCCCTGGGATGGCGCCTCCGCGCTCATCCTCGCGCGCGCGGGCTTTCCGGCGCTGGCCTCATCCTCCCTCGCGGTCGCCTTCGCGATGGGGCTGCCGGACGGCGCGGCGGCGCTGGGCCGCGAGGAATCGATCGCCAATGCCGCGCTGATCGCGCGCCTGACCAGGCTGCCCGTGAATGGCGACCTGGAGGATGGCTTCGGCCGCCGCGACGAAGATTGCGTCGCCACCGTGGAGGCCGCCATTGCCGCTGGCCTGGCCGGCCTCGGGATCGAGGACACCACCGCCGACCCCGCCAGCCCCATCCACGATTTCGACAAGGCCGTCCTGCGCGTCCGCGCCGCCGCCGCCGCCGCGAAGGGCCGCATCGTGCTGACCGCGCGCGCCGACAATTTCATCTGCGGCCGGCCCGACCTCGACGATACCATCCGCCGCCTGGTCGCCTTCGCGGAAGCCGGCGCGGACGTGCTCTACGCGCCGGGACTGCCGGACCTCGACGCGATCTCCGCCGTCGTGCGCGCCGTCGCGCCGAAGCCGGTCAACGTTGTCGTCGGACCGCGCTCGGGCGCCGTGCCCGTCTCCGTTCTGGCCGCCGCGGGGGTCAAGCGCATCAGCCTCGGCGGCATGCTGTACCGCCACGCCATGGGCGCACTGGCCGTGGCCGCGGACCAGCTCAAGGCCGGGGACATCGCCGCACTCACCGGCGCATTGCCGAGTGCGGAGATCACCGCGATGATCAAGGCCGCACGCGCGGCAGGCTAGAACGGCGCGATACGATGCGGGCGTGCCTGCGGGCAGAGAGGGAACTCGGACGTGATCAACAAGATCGTGCAGGACATGGCCGCCGCACTCGACGGCATCAAGGACGGTGCGACGGTCCTGATCGGCGGCTTCGGCAGCGTCGGACAGCCCGATGACCTCATCGAAGGCCTTATCGAACTCGGTGCCAAGGACCTGGTCTGCGTCGCCAACAATGCCGGCGTCGGACACGTCGGCCTGGCGCGCCTGATCGAGCTCGGCCGCGTGCGCAAGATCATCTGCTCCTTCCCGCGCTCCTCCGACCCCGTCGCGTTCGAGACCGCCTACCGAGAGGGGCGCATCGAACTCGAAATCGTGCCCCAAGGCACCATGGCCGAACGCATGCGCGCGGCCGGCGCCGGCGTGCCCGCCTTCTTCACCGCGACCTCCGTCGGCACCCCGCTCGCCGCCGGCAAGGAACACCGCGAAATCAACGGCCGCACCTACGTCATGGAATACGCCCTGCCCGCGGACGTGGCCCTCGTCGAAGCCTGGGAAGGCGACCGGTGGGGCAACCTCGCCTACCGCGCCTCGGGCGGGAACTTCAACCACGTGATGGCCACCGCCGCGGCGCTGACCATCGCCCAGGTCAGCCATATCCGCGAACTCGGCAGCATCAAGCCCGAACACGTCCACACCCCGGGGATCTACGTGCAGCGCGTGATCCACGTCGATCGCGGACCCGCTTGGGCATGAGGGAGGGAAGGCCGGGGGCGCCGCCCCCTGGACCCCTGCCGGGGATCGAGCCGATCCCCGGACCCCGGCATGCGTTGGGCCTGGAATTGGCAAGGGCAGGCCTGGCTGTTGGCCTGTATGAACCCGTCGCGGCCGCCCTCTCTCCGCGACGGGTCCGCGAAGCGAACCACCCCAAGACCATCTCACCCAATCTCAGAACCAACGAATGGAGGTCCAGGATCGACACGATCCTGGCGGGGTCCAGGGACAGCGCCCCTGGCCTTCTCTCACTCACGACCCAGGAGGACCCACGATGAGCGCATTCACGCGGCCGCAGATGGCGGCGAGGTTGGCGGCGGATATCCCCGAGGGTTGGTTTGTCAATCTCGGCATTGGCATTCCGACGATGGTGGCGGACCACGTGCCTTTGGATCGGGAGGTGATTCTGCATTCCGAGAATGGGATTCTCGGGATGGGCCCGGCGCCGCCGAAGGACCAAGTGGATCCGTGGTTGATCAATGCGGGCAAGCAGCCGGTGACGTTGCGGCCGGGCGGCAGTTATTTCCATCACGCGGATAGTTTCTCGATCATCCGCGGCGGGCATCTGGATTTGTGTGTGCTGGGTGCGTTCGAGGTCGCGGAGAATGGCGACATCGCGAATTGGGCAACCAGTGAGAACGACACCGCGCCGGCGGTGGGTGGGGCGATGGATCTCGCGGCGGGTGCGAAGCGGTTGTGGGTTGTGATGGACCACACGACGAAGGATGGCCGCCCGAAGCTGGTGGAGAAGTGCGGGTATCCGCTGACGGCGCCGGGGGCGGTGAGCCGGGTGTACACGAATCTGGGTGTGTTCGACGTGGTGAAGGGTCTGGGCTTCGTGGTGGTGGAGATGGCGCCTGGCCAGACGCTGGAGGGGTTGCAGGCCGTGACCGGCGCGAAGCTTCACACCGCGTCATGAGTGCCGCGATGGCTGAGGAGGATCGCGCGGAGAGCATCCGCATGATCCGCGATTCCGCCGCGGCGGTGGTGCCGCGCGGGGGTGATTCGAAGCGCGTGCGGGCGCTACGGTTTGCGGGTGTGGGGTATGACCCCGCGGTGCTGGCGCAGATGGGCGAGATGGGCTGGATCGGGCTGCGCCTGCCCGAGGATGTGGGCGGCGCGGCGCTCGGCATGGGCGAGATGGTGGCCCTGGCGGAAGCGCTGGGCGCGGGGCTCGCGCCGGAGCCGCTGACCGGGGCCGCGCTGTCGGCAGCACTTCTGCGCTACGCGGAGGGTGGGCTGCTGACAGATGTGCTGGCAGGGACGGCCTACGCGCCGGTGGCCTGGCAGGAGCGCGCGGATACGCTGGCGGCACCGGGCACGCCGGACGCGCCGCGCGTGTTCGTGCCGATGGCGGCGGGGGCAGGGACGTTCCTGCTGCCGGTGCGCGAGGGCGTGCGGATCGCGCTCTACGCGCAGCCGGCGGAGGGTGCGGACCTGACGCTCGACCGGATGCAGGATGGCGGGAACAGCGGCACGCTGCGACCCGACCTCGCCCGTGCGGAACGGGTGGCGGATGATATCGGCGGGGTGATCGGCGGCGCGCTCGATGAGGCGGCGCTGACGACGGCGGGGTACCTGCTCGGCGTGATGGAATCGGCCTTCGCGCTGACGCTGTCCTACCTGCGCACGCGGCAGCAATTCGGCCGTGTCATCGGTACCTTCCAGGCGCTGCAGCACCGCTCGGCGGATCTGAAGATCCAGCTTGCGCTGACGCGCGCGAGCGTGGAGCAGGCGGCGGCCGCGCTCGATGCCGGGGCCACCGGCGATGCTGCGCGCGCGCTCGTCTCGCGGGCCAAGGCGCGTGCGGCGGATGCGTCGCTGCGTGTGACGCGGGAGTGCATCCAACTGCATGGCGGCATCGGCTACACCGATGAGTACGATGCGGGCCTGTACCTGCGGAAGGCGATGGTGCTGGCCAACCAGTACGGCTCGGCGGCGCTGCATCGCCGGCGCTTCATGGCGACGGCGGCGGAGGACGAGGCATGAGCGAACCAGGCATCCGCGAGCAGCGCGAGGGCGCGGTCCTCGTGCTCACGCTCGACTATCCCGCGCGCAAGAACGCACTGGCGATGAGCCTTCGCATCGCGCTCGAAGACGCGCTGGAACGTGCGCATGCTGACAGCGAAATCCGCGCGATCGTGCTGACCGGTGCTGACGGCACCTTCTGCTCCGGCGGCGACATCTCGACCATGGATGTCGGCTCCGCGATGGATGGGCGGGACCGGATGCGCCGCTCCCACCGCTTCATCCGGCTGATGGCCAAGGGCGGGCTGCCGATCGTCGCGGCCGTCGAGGGCTGGTGCGCCGGTGCCGGGATGGCCGTGGCCTGTGCCTGCGACACCATCGTCGCGGCCGAGGATGCGCGCTTCGTCGCGGGCTTCGGCAAGATCGGGCTGATGAGCGACCTGGGGCTGCCGTTCTTCCTGCCCCGCCGCGTCGGCGTCGGCCGTGCGCGGCGGATCCTGTTCTACCACGAGCAGCTGACCGCTCCCGAAGCTGAGCGCATCGGCCTGGTGGATTTCACCGCACCCAAGGGGCACGCGCTGTCGCTTGCGATGGAGAAGGCGCAATTCCTCGCGCGCGAGGCGCCGGCGCCCATCCGCCTCACCAAGCAGATGCTCGCCGAGGGGCTGGACGAGGAGCTGGAGCAGGAGAAGACTTACCAGGGCCTGCTGTTCACCACCGCCGATTTCACCGAAGGCCGCGACGCGTTCCTAACCAAGCGCAAGCCCAACTTCACCGGCGGCTAGCGCAGGCGGCGCGCCGCCCAGACAAGCACCGCGGCCGATACCAGGATCGAGGACACCATCAGTCCAAGGCTCGCGATGCCTG
>JAZKFA010000170.1:0-15161 GCA_040386655.1 Pseudomonadota bacterium
TCCAGCGCGGCGAGTCCCATCCGGTCCAGCATGCGCCGAGCCAGCGCATTGGTCTGGGTGAAGAAACGGATGGCCTGCGCGTCCTCGGCGCGGGCGGCCTCGGCCAGCGCCTGGTCCAGACCCGCGCGGTCGCCCTCCACGATCATGCGCGCCAGGCCCGACCCACCGCCGCCACCCTGCGCGTCGCCGCCGGCACCGCGCTCCTCTACAATCGGGCGCTTGGCTACCGGCGCGGCCTGGGGCGCGAAGAACAGCGCGAAGGTCTCGTCGAAGATGCGCTTCTCCTCCGCGCTTTTCGCGCAGACGAGGCCGAGCGTGTCGCGCAAATCTGTCCGGTCCTCCGGTCCGACCAGCGCCGCGGCCTGCAGCGCCTCCAGCGTCTCCGCGGTGGAAATGCGCACGCCGGCGCCGCGCGCGGCGCGCAGCAACGCCAGCAGCGCGCCCTCGCTCATGCCGGCAGCGGCATGCCCGTCTCCGCATCCCGCTTCGCCTGGAAGGCGAGGGGGGCGAGGGCAGGCTGTGCCGCGCTGATATCCGCCTCATGCTTGAGCAGCAGATTCAGCGTCTCCCGCACCAGGTCGGGCGAGAGGTGCTCGGTGTGCAGCAGCACCAGCGCCCGCGCCCAATCGATCGTCTCGCTGATCGAGGGCAGCTTCTTGAGGTCCAGCGCGCGCAGCCCCGCGATGAACAGCACGATCTGGCGCAGCAGCAACGGCGGGATGCCCGGCAGGCGCGCGGCCACGATGCGCGCCTCCATCGCCGGGCTCGGCAGGCCGATGAACAGATGCAGGCAGCGCCGCTTCAGTGCATCGCCCAGCTCGCGCATGCCGTTCGAGGTCAGCAGCACCAGCGGCGGGACGATGGCGCGGATGGTGCCGAGCTCGGGGATGGTCACGGCGTGGTCGGCGAGCAATTCCAGCAGGAATGCCTCGAAGGCCTCGTCGGACTTGTCGATCTCGTCGATCAGCAGCACGCAACCGCGCGGCTCCCGCAGGGCGGCCAGCAGCGGGCGGGGCTCGAGGAACTGTTCCGAGAAGAATAGGTCGGAAAACCCATCCAGCGCCTTCAGGGCAGGGGCGAGGCCAGGCGCATCCCCCAGCAGCGGCGCGATGCGGTCCTTCAGGATCTGCGTGTAGAGCAGCTGTTTGCCGTATTTCCACTCATACAGCGCGCGGCTTTCATCCAGCCCCTCATGGCATTGCAGCCGGTGCAGCGGCAGCCCCTGCCAGGCGGCGATGGCGCGCGACAGCTCGGTCTTGCCCACCCCCGCCGGCCCCTCCACGAGGATGGGCTTGCCCAGGTGCTGGGCCAGGTGCAGCGCCAGCGCGATGGGACGGGAGGCAATGTAGCCGGTGCGGCCAAGGCCCTCGGCGACGGCGGCGATGGGATCGGGTTCGGTGCTCACCGGGGCACTCTCCCCCGAAGTGGACGGGCGGGCCAGGGGGTTCTATGCGGGGGTTTCCGCCCCCTGGAGTGAGTGAACGACCATGAGCCCCGAAGAAATCGCCAAGCTGCAGGCCTATTTGCGCAAGCTGTTCGGCAACAAGGAAATCGAGCTGATCGCGCCCAAGCGGAAGGGCGAATCGGTCGAACTGCGCGTCGCCGAGGAATTCATCGGCACCGTCCACCGCGACGATGAGGAGGGCGAGGTGTCCTTCGCCGTGCAATTCGTCGTGCTCGCCGAAGACATTTAGTAGAGCCAGTTTCAGCCCTGCGGCTCCAACCGCGCGTGCACGATCTCGCGTGGGTGAGGCCGGCGGTCGCCCTCGCCGGGCGCGGGAGTAGGGCGTCCGGCACTGACCATCGCCTCTTTGCAAGCATGCATCGGTCGATTCAGCGGTCCTGACGTTGCGGATCGCGGTCTGCGCTCCTGCCCTCCGGGCGCTTACAGCCACTTGGCGCTCGCCCGACGCATGCCATCGGATCCTCGCGGCCCGGACGGATGCACAAAGCCCAGGGCCGCGACCCGTTCGGCCAGCAACAGGGCGAACTGAGCAAAGGCAGCCTCTCCGCTTCCGTCCGGTGCGGTCGCTCCATCGAAGCGGAAGGAGTCGCGCACCCGATGGGTCTGCCGGTCGACGAGCCGGGCATGGATGCGCAGCTGGCCACGGTGGCGTTGAACGCTGCCCTCAAGCACCAGCACACCGTCCTCGCTGAGCCAGGGCAAAAGGCACGCGCAGACCACGCGGTGAAGCGACGACGGGCACAGGCGATCCGTACTTGTATCGTGCACCGCAAAGTGGGTCGCAAGGATCAAGGGCGAGCCTGTAATGGCGTGTTATTGATATTCGGCTTTCTAAGTGCCCATTCGACAAGTAGACGCTGCCATGCGTCCAGTAAAAACAGCAATCGATAGGAAGTCCTTACCGTGAATTTAATCTGTATACTCGACGAGGCTCCCGCTTTCGCAAGCTTCGGATGTGGCGAAAGGGACGGCGGCGTCGCCTGATTGCTGCGTCAATGAAGCGTCACGCCAGCGTGTTGCCACAGCTACGGCTATGCAATCCTCGCGATCGCCACACCGTGGTGTGTGGCGGCAGGCTGCAAACGGGCTCTTGCCCCTTCGCCCGGCCTGCCGGCAGAGCGCCGCGGCTTGCCCGGGACGCAATGCCCTACCCGCCGATAGGCTCCAGATCCACGCCCACCTTCAGCGTATGCGCGCCACCGCCGAGGATGATGCCGTACATCGGGCTCACATCGGCAAAGTCCCGTCCCCAGGCCAGGATAATGTGCTCGTCCTGAACGATCAGGTCGTTGGTCGGGTCGAAATCGACCCAGCCGAACTCAGCGCCAAGCCAGGCGCCGACCCAGGCGTGGGAGGCATCGGCGCCGATGCGCCGCTTCATTCCCGGCGGCGGCTTGGTGCGCAGGTAGCCCGACACATACCGCGCCGGCAGCCCCAACGCGCGCAGCCCCACGATCATCAGGTGGGAGAAATCCTGACAGACGCCGGCGCGCTCCGCGAGAACCCGCGACACGGGTGTGGCGATCTCCGTCACGCCGGAGCGGAACTTGAAGTCCCGCTTGATGCGGCTGGTCAGGTCGATCAGCCCCGCCAGCACCGGGCGGCCAGGCGTGAAGCTCACCCCGGCATAGGCGCCGACGGCGGCGTCCTGCGGGGCCATCGCACTCGGGTAGGTGAATTCGGCCACCTGCCAAGCCGTAGCCGCGGCGCGGACCACCGCCTCCCATGGCGGCGTCGTGGCGGCGGCAGGGGGCGGGGCGAAGCCCACCTCGACCGTCGCCTCGGCCGCCACTTCCAGCTCGCGATGCGCACCTTCGAGGAAGAGCCGCGTCACCACATTGCCGAAATGGTCGATTCCCGTGGACATGCGCGTCGCCCCGGGCTCCGGGTGCAGCGCCTGGGCCAGCACGCGCTGGCCAGGCAGGGTCCGGGGCGTGAGGTGCAGGATATGCGCGGAGAGATCGACGGGACGCGAATAGGCGTACAGCGTCGTGTGGCGCATTCGGTAGATCACGCTGGCGCATCCTCGACCGCATCGGCCGCCGCTTCAGGCGTGGCGACACCGCCGCCGACCGCGCGCGCCTCGGGCAGCAGCGCGAACCAGCGGCGGGAGACGGCATCGGACAGCTCGCCCAGGCTCTCATGCAGCGCGTCCAGCCGTGGCGGCAACTTCGTCGCCGCCTCCGCCTGGCGCGGCGCGGCGGCGATGCCGGCGGCCAAGGCGCGCGCTTCGGCAAGGATGGTGTCGACGCAGGCGAGTAGGGGGCTGCCCTCACTGTCGCCCAGGCGCGTCAGCGCGTCGCGCATCGCGAGCAGCTGGAAGGCGAGGCCGCGCGGATTGCCCTCCTCGGCGAGCACCAGGTCCAGCACGGGGGCGGGCTGCAGCACCGTCACGTACCGGCTCCTGTAGGTGATCACGCTGTCGCGCAACTCGAGGGCCAGGCGCAGCGATGGCTCCAGCCGCGCCGGCTGCGTCGCGGCGGCGGGCTCATCCAGCAGGGTCGCGAGTTCGGAGGTGATGGACCGCGCCCGCTCCAGCCGGCGCCCGAGGTCGAGGAACAGCCGCCCCCCGCCCTGCACCATGTTCTCCGCCGCCAGGCCCGAGACCATCGCCGCGAAGATCAGCACGCCCCCGAGCGCCTCGGAGAAATTGGCCAGGGCGCGCGGGTGCTCGCCGCGTCCGGTGGGGATGGCCCGCAGCGCCGCCTGCAACTCGCGGATCGCCTGGCTGGATGCGCCGTACATCTCCCCGGTCAGACGGTCGCGTAGAAGTTCCAGCATGCGGCCGAGATGGGCGGCCAGCGTGGGGATGCGCGCCTGGGGCCGCAGCAAGCCCAGGATGGCGCGCGGGAAGGCGGGCGTTCCGGC
Organism: Pseudomonadota bacterium; assembly: GCA_040386655.1. Taxonomy (GTDB): domain Bacteria; phylum Pseudomonadota; class Alphaproteobacteria; order Acetobacterales; family Acetobacteraceae; genus Plastoroseomonas. The sequence continues at coordinate 4,334 of JAZKFA010000170.1, forward strand.
ACCTCGCGCCGCGTCGTCGTCGATCAGGTAGCTCGCCTGAAGGCAGGCGGCGAGGCTGCGCAGCTCCGCGATCTCGCGCGGCGAAAGCGATGCACGCTCAAGGCGGATGATGGTGGTGCGCAGCAGCCGCGCCGCCCCTTCCAGCCGTTCGAGGTAGCGCCCGAACCAGAAGAAATTATCCGCCGCGCGTGAGGGTAGCTCCCCGGTCGCGCGGCGGATCGGCAGCGCCGCCACGGCGAAGGCGGAGGGCCCCTGGATGTCGCCGGTATCCTCGGACGCGATCCAGACATCTTTCGCCACCGCCTGGCGCGGGAGCCGACCGGCGAGCGCATCGGCGGGGGCAAGCGCCCTCGCAAGCCCACCCTGCATCGCCTGCCAGCCATCGCCGTCGCGCACCAGGAACAGCCGCAGCACGATCGGTCGCGGCTCGAACCCGGCCGCCCCGATGCACGGCGCGACGGAAGGCGGCAGCGCAAGTGAGGCCGCGTATTCGCGCGGGCTGGCTGCGGCGCGCGCCAGCGTCGCCTCGCGTAGTGGAGGCGCGAGTTCGGCCAGCGGCACCGGAGGTGCGACACCATCCAGCGCCGGACGCAACAGCCACTGCGACGGGTTCTCCATCACCTGCGCGAGCGCGCCGGGATTGCCGAGCCACAGCGTGGGCACGGAGGGCAGCGACAGCGGCCCCATGCCGAAATGCGCCCCGATCGCCGGCAGGAAGGCCGCGAGCGCGGGGGATTCCCCAAGGTCGCTGCCGGGTGCATTGGTGATGACGAGCGAACCCTGCCGCGCCGCATCCAGCAGGCCGGGGATCCCAGCCGCAAGGCCGTCGCCGCCATCGAGTTCCAGCGGGTCCATGCTGCGCCCATCATGGCGCCGGAGCACCACGTCGACCTTGCGCAGGCCGCCCAGCGTCTTGAGGAAAACCCGCCCGTCCCGCGCGGTCAGGTCGCCGCCCTCGACCAGCGTGCAGGACAGCTCGCGCGCCAGCACGACATGCTCGAACCAGAAGGCGCTGCGCGGCCCTGGGCTGAGCAGCACGAGCGAAGGATTGCCGACGGCGCCGGGCGCGATGCGCTGCAGGTCGGCCTGCCAGATGTCGAAGAAGGGGCGCATCCGGCGCAGCTGCCGGGCGCGGAAGATCTCGGGGATGGTCTTCGAAAGCGCGCGCCGGTTCTCCAGCGCATAGGCCATGCCATGGGGGGCATTGGTGCGGTCCGCCAGCACCCGCCAGGCGCCGTCCGGCCCACGGATCATGTCCGCGGCATAAAGCTGCAACTGACCCGCGACGGGCAGGGACCGGCAGGGGCGCAGGAAGGCAGGATTCGGATAGACGAGCGCGGGCGGGATGATGCCGTGTTCCAGCAGCGTCTGCGGTCCGTACAGATCGGCCAGCGTCGCATCCAGCAGGGCCGCGCGCTGCGCGAGCCCGGCTTCGAGTGCAGCGAATTCGGCCGGGCGGATCGGCAGCGGCACAGGGTCGCAGCGCCAGGTGGCCGCGCCATGGCCGGGCAGCAGCGCGGTGACACCCTCCTCGGCGAAGAAACGGTCGAGCATGGTCGCACGCTCGATCAACTGCTCGGAGCCGAGGCCCACCAGGGTGCCCAGCAGCTCCTGCCAGTGCGGGCGCAGGCCGCCGTGACCATCGGCCATTTCGTCGAGTGCGCTGGATTGCGGGGTCATCGGGCGATGTTTCGCCACGCGCGCAACCGGCGCAAGCCCGCGAGGGGGGAATAGATCGCCACGCGAGACAGCCCCGCGCCGGGCGCGGAGCGCGCCTGGATTGGAGATCCTCCGCGGCCAGGCGCGGCGCGGCGTTGGCGGCCGGGCGTGACCGTCACCCGCGCGCCAGGCGCCGCAGGTCGAGCGTGCGCGGCGTGTCCCGCGCGATGCTCAACACCGGCTCCGGCGCAGGGCCAGGCGTGTGGCCGTGGGGTGCGAAGCGGATGCGCCGGCGCGCCTCGGCCGCGTTGGCGTTCACGGGACGGTCCTCATGCGCGCGGCCACCGGGATGGAATACGTGGTGAGTGAGGCCGCCGATGCGCCGGCCCGACCAGCGGTCGTGGATGTCGAGCACGACGGGGGATTGCGCGGGCACCAGCGGGTGCAGGGCGGAGTAGGGCGCCCAGGCCTTGAACCGGATGCCCGCCACATACTCGCCCTCGCGGTCGGTGCGGCTGAGCGGCACCGCGTGGCCATTGGCGGCGAGGATGTAGCGTTCCTCGGAGAAGCCGGTGACGCGGGCCTGCAGCCGCTCCGCGCTGGAATCCACGTAGCGCGCGGTGGCCCCGCCGGCGGGTTCCTCGCCCAGCACATGCCAGGGTTCCAGCGCGTGGCGCAGTTCCAGCTCCATCCCCTGGACCGCGACATTACCGATCAGCGGGAAGCGGAACTCCATGTGCGGCGCGAACCATTCATGCGCCATCGGGAAGCCCAGCGTACCGAGCTCATCGAGCGCGCCATGCAGGTCCTCCTCGACGAAGTGCGGCAGCATGAAGTCGTCATGGATGCGGGTTCCCCATCGGATCAGCCGGCGCTCATAGGGCTTGTTCCAGAAGGCCGCGATCGCCGAGCGCAGCAGCAGCGCCTGCGCGGCCGACATGCGCGCGTGGGGCGGCATCTCGAAGGCGCGGTACTCGACCAGCCCCAGACGGCCCGTCGCGGTCTCCGGCGCGTACATCTTGTCGATGCAGAACTCCGTCCGGTGGGTGTTGCCGGTCATGTCCGCGAGAATGTTGCGGAACAGCCGGTCCACGACCCAGGGCGGCGTCTCCTTCCCCGGTTCGATCTGCGCGAAGGCAGCCTCAAGCTCGGCCAGCATGTCCTGGCGTGCTTCGTCGATGCGCGGATGCTGGCTCGACGGGCCGATGAACAGGCCGGAGAACAGGTAGGAAAGGCTCGGGTGGTTGTGCCAGAAGCCGAGCAGCGACTTCAGCAGATCCGGCCGGCGCAGGAAGGGGCTGTCCGCGGGTTCGGCCGCGCCCATCACCAGGTGGTTGCCGCCGCCCGTTCCCACATGGCGCCCGTCGACCATGAACTTTTCGGCCGAAAGGCCGGCCTGGCGCGCTTCCTCGTACAGGGTCTCGGTGCGCTCGACCTGCTCGCCCCAACTGCCCGAGGGATGGATGTTCACCTCGATCACGCCGGGGTCGGGGGTGATGGAGAAGCTGTTCAGCCGCGGGTCGCGCGGCGGCTGGTAGCCCTCCAGAACCACCTGGCGCCCCGTCTCGCGCGCGGTGTCCTCGATTGCGGCGGCAAGATCGAGGAAGTCCTCAGCGGCGGTCAACGGGGGCAGGAAGATGTGCAGCTTGCCTTCGCGGCTCTCGACGGTGAGCGCAGTGCGTATCTGTGCGGGATCCTCAGGGTTCTCGACGGTGGGGGCGGGCTGGGGCTGCGGACGCAGTTCGATGGGCAGGGACTGGACGTGTGCCGCCTCGCTCAGCCGGTCATAGGCGCTGCGCGGGGGCAGCGCGTCGCGCGGCGCGAAGGGGTCGGCCTCGAACGCCGGCTCCGCCGAGTCCGGGTCGATCCAGGGAAGGGATTCGAGCGGCAGGCGCAGCCCGATCGGGCTGTCGCCGGGCACCAGGAACAGGATGCCGTCGCGGAAGAACCACTTGCCGCCCTGCCAGCGCCGCGCGCCGCCGGCGAGCACGCGACGCAGCGGCAGCACCGCGCCCACGCTTTCGCCCAAACCAGCTTCGAAGACACGCGCAAGGCGGGCGCGTTCCAGCGTGTCGCGCAGCTTCGCCTTTTCGGCGATGACGTTGGCGGGCAGGCGCTTCTCGCGCCACAGGTAGTAGTGGATATCCTCATGCGCGGTGCTGACGAAGCTGGGGTCCAGCTGAAGTCGTTCCGCGAGGCTCTGCGCGAAGTGCAGCGCGTCCTCTGCCGTCGCGTCGTCCGTGTCCTCGTCGGCCGCGAGCAGGGAGGGGTCGCGCCAGACCGGCTGCCCATCGCGGCGCCAATGCGCGTGGATGGCCCAGCGCGGCAGCTGCTCGCCGGGGTAGTGCTTGCCCATCGAGTATTGCAGCGCCGCACCCGGCGCCCAGAGTGGTGTGAGGCGGCGGATCAGCTTGCCGGCGTAGCCGCGCTTGGTCGGGCCCATCGCCTCGATGTTCCACTCGGCCGCGTCGAAATCTGTGGCCGCGACAAAGGTCGGCTCGCCGCCCATGGTCAGGCGCACCTGGCCGCGTTCCAGCGCGCGGTCCACCGCCTCGCCGCGTGCGAGAATGTCGCGCCAAACCTTGTCCGTGTAGGGCTTGGTGACGCGCGGCGTCTCGGCGATGCGGGTGACCGCCATCTCGAATTCGAACCGCGTCTCGACATCGGCCTCGACGCCGCCGGAGATTGCCGCGGCCGATTGCGGCTCCGGGCTCGCCGCAAGCGGAATGTGCCCTTCACCGGCCATCAGCCCCGATGTGGCGTCGAGCCCGATCCACCCCGCGCCGGGCAGGTAGACCTCGGCCCAGGCGTGCAGGTCGGTGAAGTCCGCGGAAGGCCCCTCGGCGCCGCTGACCGGCTTCACGTCGGCGACCAGTTGGATCAGGTAGCCCGAGACGAAGCGCGCGGCGAACCCCATCTGGCGCAGCAGTTGCACCAGCAGCCAGGCACTGTCTCTGCAGGACCCCTTTTCCTGCCCCAGCGTCTCCTCCGGCGTCCAGACGCCGGGTTCCATGCGCACCACATAGGCGATGCGCTCAGACAGGGTACGGTTGATCTCGACCAGCATGTCCACCGTGGTCGGTGCCGCCTTCGGCATCTCGGCAAGCAGCGCGGCAAGCAGCGGCCCCGGCTTGGGCTTCGCCATGAAGGGCGCGAGCTCATGCGCCAGCTGTGACTCATAGCCGAAGGGATAGGCGGAGGCGGACTCCTCGACGAAGAATTCGAACGGGTTGATCGTCGCCATGTCGGCGACGAGGTCCACCGTCACGTCGAAATGCGTCACGCGCTCGGGGAAGACCACTCGGGCGAGGTAATTGCCCTGCGGGTCCTGCTGCCAGTTCAGGAAATGCCCGGCCGGCTCGATCTTGAGCGAGTAGGACAGGATGGGCGTGCGAGCATGGGGTGCCGGACGCAGCCGAATGGTCTGCGGCCCCAGCGTAACGGCGCGCTCATATCGGTAGCTGGTGCGATGGGTGAGCGCGGCGTGAATGGACATGCGGTCTGCTCCGGAGTGGCAGGCCGTCGAGGCAATATCCATGCCCCGCCGGTGGAGGCGGGCTTATGGCACAAAGCGGCGAGAGGCAGAATGGCCGCGACGCGGCCAAGCTGTACGCAGTGCGCAGGCGCCACACGCCGGAATGAAGACGTGTGGCGTTCGGATCCGCGGGCAGCGCACCGTCAGGCGCACGCCGGGGAAGAGCAGGCGCGGGGCGGCCGAAGGATATCAGCCGCGACCGGCTCAGACGGCTTCCTTCAGCTCCTTGGCCGGGCGGAAGGCAACCTTCTTGCTGGCCTTGATCTTGATGGCTTCGCCGGTGGCGGGGTTGCGGCCCATGCGCGCGGGGCGGGCGCGGACCTGCAGGATGCCCAGGCCGGTCAGGCGGATCTTGTCGCCCTTCTTCAGGCGCTTCGTAACCGTATCGACTAGGTCGTTCAGCAGGGCCTCGGCGGCGCGCTTGGACAGCTCGTGCGTCTCGGCGAGGCCGGCCGCAAGCTGCTTCAGGGTGACGGTGGGGATCGCCTTGGCTGCGGCCTTCGGGGCCGCCGCTGCGGCGGCCGGGGCGGCCGGCTTCTTTGCTGCCATAACTGTCTCGCTCCTCATGGATGATCGCCCGAGGGGCGACCGGGATGGTTGCCGCGCCGTGGCCGGCGCTGTGAATGGCGTGCGTCGGAAAACGTCGGAAAACAAGAGGTTTTTGTGGCGCAACGGGCAAAAACCCTTGGAAAACGTGCATCCGTGGCGCCCAAGCCCGATTCGGATGGGGATATTCGCCCATCGGGCCTCAATCGCGTGCCTTCGGTGACGGCCCCGAATCGCGGGTGCAGCAGCGCCACCATCGCACCGAAGGGCAGCAGCCACACGATTCGCGCCGTGTAGCGCGCGTGCTCGCTGCCGCCGAACCCCACCGCCAGCGCATTTGCCACGCAGGCAAGACAGGCAATCGCCAGCAGCAAACGCAGCACCGGGTCGCGCACGCGGAGCAGCATCAGCGGCGCCAGGACCAGTCCCATAAGGCCCGCCGGTGCCATCGCCCAGGCGAGCAGGTCGTCCGCCATCTCGACACACGCCTGGCGTGAGGCGGCATGGTGCGCAGCGGCGGGCTCGCCCAGCGTCGCGGCGATGCGCTCGACCACCGCCTCCATCAACGCCTGCTCCAGGCCGTCTCCCGCCTGGACCATCAGCAGCTGAGTCGCCGCACGGGGCAGCGCGGCAGCCAGCCATTCGGGCCACAACTCCGCCATGACGGCGCGGTTCGCGATGCGGAACTCGGCGCTGGCGGCATAGAGGTCCCCTGCCGGGCGCAGCGGCGAATCGCCGAGCCAGAGGAAGTCATCGGCGTTGCGCGGCAGCACCTCGCGCGCGGCACACAGCATCGGCAGCCGCGCATCGGGGCATTCCTGCGCGAGGTAGCGCTGCAGCAGCCCGTCGCCAGCGAAGCGGGCGGCGAGGAAGACTTCGCCACCGCGCACGTATTCAGCATGGCCGGTGTGGACCCGGTTGGCGACGAGCACGCTGCCATAACCCAATCCGATGCAAACCAGGCCGATCGCGGTGCGGCGCAACGGCACCAGGCGCAGCGCAAGCACGCCCGCGAGCGCACTGCCCAGGACCAGCGCATGCGTCACGTGGCTTGCGCAGGACATGACGACCACGGCGCCGGCTGGCACGGCCAGCCGCCATCCCGCCCTGCCGGAGACGAGCAGGACCAGGGCCAGCGCGCCGGGCGCGGTTAGCGCATCGGGCATCACATAGGAGGCCGCCCAGGGCGCGGTCGTGAGCGCCACCGCGGCACCGGCCAGCGCGCGCCCGGCCGCGCCGAGCGCCGGCAGCACAAGGCGAAGCGTCGCCTGGATGAGCCCTGCAGTCAGGGCCGCCTGCGCGAGGATCACCGGCCAGAAGCTGCCCATCATCAGCGACGGCCATCCCGCCAGCATGGCGTAGCCGCGCGAGCGGAACTGCCGCACCGCCGGCTCCAGCATCATCGCGGGGAAGTCGAGCGTGTCGGCGAATATCAGCGGCGCCCCGTTATAGGCGGCAGGCCACAGCAGAAGCAGCGTGGTGAGCAGCCACGGCAGCGGGTTGCGCGTGTTCGTCAGGACCAGCCTACATCCACCGTCGCGACCTCGCCGAAGGTCGCGCGGTGGCGCATCGACAGCCAGATTATCTTCCACGTCGTGATGGGCATGGCCAGCAGCGGCAAGGGATCACGCGCGGACCAGGTCACGTCCGTGGTTCCCAGCAGCGCGCGCAGCCGGCCCCCGAAGCCCGGCCGGAACATCGCCTTCTGCGTCTCGGTCAGGCAGGAGAAGAATTGCTGGAGCTCGCGCTCATCCCTGAACCGCGGCGTCAGTGCGGGGTCGAGGATGGCCGGCGCGATATCCTCGGTGCGGAAGAAATGCAGGCCCGAGGTGGTGCGTGGATTGCACTCGATGCCGTAGGGCATGCCGTGCGCGTCCACGATGATGTCGAAGGCGATGAAGCCGGTCCAGCCGGCGCCGGAAACGAAGCGCGCGATCCAGTCCGCGATGGCCGGTTCCTCGACGCGCTCGAAGGCGATGGCGACGGATCCGGATAGCTGCGTCGCGCGGTAGATCGCGGTCGCCTGCACCCGCCCCTCATGCGCGAGGGTGCAGGATGAGAACAGCGCGCCGGGGATGAAGCGCTGCACGATGGAGGGCGGCTCTGCCCCCGCATCCGGCAGCGCGGCCCCGCCCGGCTGGATGCGTACCCCACGACCCGAGCAGGAATGAACCGGCTTGATCACCACGTCGCCTGCCGCAGCCAGAGCATCCGCTCCCTCACTGCCGAGCGCATGCGTCTCCGGAACCGCGCAGCCGAAGCGTGTCGCGGCCTCCGCGAAGCCGCCCTTGTGATGTACCGGCAGGATCACCGCGGGCGGCATGGTGAAGACCCGCACCCCCTTGGGGAGCAGCGGCGGCAGATGCGCCACATGCATCGTCTCCTCCGAGATGGGAATGACGAGGCTCACGCCCTCGCGGGCGACGATGGTGGCGAGGTCCGCCAGGTAGCGATGGCGGTCCACCACCGGCGCCGTCACGCGGAAGGATTTCGCCACCGCGCGCGAGGCGCCGGCCAGGTGCATCGCGAAGGGCTCCGCCACCAGCACGCGCCAGCCCAGGGCCGCGAAACTACGCGCGATATCGAGCGCCTTCGGCAGCCGCCCAAGCGTGAGCAGCACCGTCTGGCTCATGCCGCGGGGGTCACGCGGCAGATGATCTGTTCTGTCGGCCGGGTGGTCAGCCGCGCGGCCGGGCGCACCTTGCCCGCATCCTGGACATGGAAGTCGAAGCGGCGGAATAGCCGGGCGATCAGCAGCACGGCCTCGGTCGTCGCGAATGCCGCGCCGGCGCAGACGCGCGGGCCCAGGCCAAAGGGCAGGTAGGCGCCCGGCGTCATCTCGCCCTCGCGCTCAGGCGTGAAGCGATCCGGGTCGAAGGCGTGCGGATCTCGCCAATAGGCTCGGTGGCGATGCACCACCCAGGGAGCGACCATGATCATGGCGCCACGCTTGACGCGGTACTTGCCGATGGTGGTCGCCTCGGTCGCCACGCGCGGCAGGAAGGTGATGGGTGGGTACAGGCGCAGCGTTTCGCGGAAGACGTTGCGCGTGAAGGTAAGCGCGCGGATGTGCTCGAATTCGATGGGCCCGTCGCCGCACACCGCCTGGACCTCCGCTCGCAGCCGCGCGACCAGATGCGGTTGCGTTGCCAGGATGTAGAAGACCCAGGTCAACACGCTTGCACTCGTCTCGTGCCCCGCGAGGAACAGCACTCCGAGCTGGTCAATCAGCTCCTCACGCGTGAAGGCCTTGTTCTCGAAACTGTCGCGCGCAGCGATGACCGCACTCGCGATGTCGTCGAAGTTGTCCTCGCCCAGATGGGTGTCGAGCAGGGAGGCCAGGTGCATGCGGATCAGCGCGCAAGCGGCGAGCACCGCCTCAGGCTGCGGCACCTTGGTCCAGGCGGGGTCCAGGATCAGCCGGCGGATCTCCACCTGTGCCACGCTGCGCTCGAACACGGTGAAGGCGTCGAAGACGTCATGCGCGGCCTCGGTCTCAAGCCCCACGGAGAACACCGTCCGGCAGATGATGTCCGCCGTCAGATGGCTCATCGCCAGGTCAAGCGAGAAGGGCGTGCCCTGGGCTGCGTGGTCAGTGAGCGTCGTCTCCGCCCCGTCGATCCCCGCATCCATCGCTGGAAAGGCGCGGTTCACCCGCATCATCGAGAAGGCGGGGTCGATCATCTGCCGCTGGCGCCGCCAGGTTGCACCCGAGGAGACGAAGATCGAGTCGCCGATCAGCGGTCCCAGGGCTTCCACCATCACGTCACTCTTCGGGAAGATACCCTCGGGGTCGGAGAGCACGCGGCGCAACTCGGCGGGCTCGTTCACCAGCAGGATGGAGCGGCGCGAATAGCCCAGCCAGCCAATCTTCATCCGGTACGCATTGGCCGGCAGCAGGCTCAGCAGGTCGCCATCGCCGCGGAAGGCGGCGCGGACCAGGGCGATCACGGCGGACAGCGGACTGGGCCGCGGCGGGCGGTAGGGCGAGGCTTGGCGCGGTAGGCCATCCATGGGCGAGGGTCCGGAGTTGCGCCGTGTTTTGCACCCCGATTGCGCGGCTTTACACCCGGGACTGTCAAGTGGCAGCGTCACGGCAACGAGGGAGGCTGCGTGGTGGAGCTGCACATTTTCCACGCGCTCGTTGCGCTTCACATCGCGACGGGCACGACGGGTGCGATTGCCTTCTGGGTGCCGGTGATTGGGCGAAAAGGTGGGGTGAATCACCGCCGCTGGGGACGCGTCTTCACCTTCGCCATGCTCGCGACGGGCGGCTTCGCAGTGTGCATGAGCATCCTCACACTCATCGACCCGATGGGCACGCACCCGCATTTGGTGGGCATGTTCGACGCGGTGTTCATCCGCGCGATTTTCGGCTGGCTGATGCTGCACATGGGCATCCTGACCATCAATCTCGCCTGGTATGGCTGGCTGTGCATCCGCAACAAGCGCGCGCGAGACGCGAACCGGACGCCGCTCAACCTTGCCTTGCAGTACGTGCTGCTGGTGGCGGCGTTGAACTGCGCGCTGCAGGGCGTGCTGTCGGGACAGTATTTACTTGTCGGGCTGTCGCTGGTCGGCATCGCGACGGCCTGGACCAACCTGAACTACCTGTATCGCGCAAAGCCCGGCGTTCTCGACTGGCTCAAGGAGCATATCAAGGCTTTGGTCGGTGCGGGCATCTCCGTCTACACGGCCTTCCTGGCCTTCGGATCGGTGCGGCTGCTCCCCGAGTTGGCGCTGAACCCGCTGATGTGGGCGGTCCCGCTCGTGACCGGCGTCAGCATGATCATCTATCACCAGCGCAAGGTGACGAAGCAGCTGCGCGCGCGGCGCGATGCGGGCCTGGGCGTGGCGGCCTGACCATGCGCGTGATCGTCGTCGGTGCCGGCGTCGGCGGCCTCGCCGCAGCCGCGGACCTCGCTCGGCGCGGGGCGGATGTCCTGGTGCTGGACCGGGCCGCGGCGGAGGGCGGCAAGATGCGCGCACTCGAGGTCGCCGGCGCTTCGATCGATGCCGGCCCTACCGTCTTCACCATGCGCTGGGTGTTCGAGGGCCTGTTCGCCGATGCCGGCCAGCGCATCGAGG
>JAZKFA010000171.1:0-2702 GCA_040386655.1 Pseudomonadota bacterium
CGCGAATAGATGTCGTAGGACCGCTCGCCGCGCGCCGTCTGCTCGACGACCATGGGGACGAGGGTGTTGTTGTAGACTTCGAGCGGATCACGGTCCCGCATAACTCAATCCTTTCTTGCGCCGGACAGGAGCGCGACCTGAAGGAATCGCGTGGCCCGCCGCCGGCCTCGCTTCAATGTGGTGTATCCCTGGGCAAGGCGGAAGGCCCCTCGCTCAGCCTATGTCGAGCACCATCCCATCCAGCCCCGCCTCGACGCCCGGCGGAAGGTTCCGTTCCATCCAGCCGGCATCGAGGTCGATGCCCATATGGGTCAGCACCACCCGCCGCGGCCGCAAGGTCGCCACCCATTCCAGGACCTGCGCCAGGTGGGCGTGCACCCGGTGTGGCTCCCGCTGGAAACATGCCACGATCCAGGTATCGAGACCATGAAGCGCGGCGAGCGTCGCTTCCGGCATTCGGACCAGATCGGTGGAATACGCAAAATTGCCGATCCGCAGGCCGAGCGTCTCCATCATGCCGTGGTCCTGGGAGAGGAAGCGCACCTCCATCCCCGCCAGGGTCAGCCCCTGCCCCGGTTCGACCGGCACGCCGGTCAGGGCCGGGCGGAAGAAGAAGGGCGGCGTCGGCGGCAGGAAGGCGTAGTCGAACCGGCGGCGCAGCGCCTCCAGGGTCGCCGGAAGGGCGTGGGCATCCAGGGCGCGGCCGATCGCGCGGTTGATCACCCGCAGCTCATCCACACCCATGATGTGGTCGGCGTGATGGTGGGTGAAGACCAGGGCATCGAAGCGCCCGACGCCAGCGGCCAGAAGCTGGGCGCGCAGGTCCGGCCCGGCATCGACCAGCAGCCGCTGGCCGTCATCGCCCTCGACGAGGATCGCACTGCGGCTGCGGCGGTTGCGCGGGTCGGCGGGGTCACAGGCGCCCCAGACGGGACCGATCTGGGGAACCCCGGCCGAGGCGCCGGTGCCGAGCAAGGTTACCCGCATCGTCGCGTCAGCCCGCCTGGACCTTGGTGAACAGGCGCAGGAAGTTCGCGGTGGTCAGGGCGTCGATTTCCGCGATGCCGAGGCCGCGGATTTCGGCCAGCACCTTGGCGGTGTGGATGACCATCGCCGGCTCGCAGCGCTTTCCGCGGAATGGCACGGGCGCGAGGTAGGGGCTGTCCGTCTCGACCAGCAGCCGGTCCGCCGGCAGGTCGCGAACGATGTCGCGGATTTCCTGACTTTTCGGGAAGGTGATGATCCCCGAGAGCGAGACGTAGCCACCCAGCGCCACCGCCCGGTCCGCGAGACGGCGGCCGGAGGAGAAGCAGTGCAGCAGGAAGGCGAAGGGCCCGCCCTCAGTGTGCTCGGCTTCCAGGATATCGGCGATGTCGTCATCGGCCTGGCGCGCATGGATCGCGAGGGGCACACCCGCCAGGCGCGCGGCGCGGATGTGCCGGCGGAAGCCTTCCTGCTGCGCCTCGCGCGGCGCCTTGTCGTAGAAGTAGTCGAGCCCGCTCTCGCCGATGCCGATGATGCGCGGATGCGCGGCCTCGGCGACGAGGGCGTCCACCGTCGGCATCTCGCCCTCGCCGGCATTGTGCGGGTGGACGCCGATGGTGCCCCAGACGTTGGGAAAGCGCCCGGCGAGCGCCTTCACGGTCGCGGACTGGTGGAAGCGCGTGCCAATGGTCACCAGCGTGCCGACGCCGGCCTCACGCGCCCGGTCAACCACGGCCTCGATTTCGGGCTCGGCGAAGTAGTCGAGGTGGCAGTGGCTGTCGACGAGCATCAGGCGACCGCCGCCTTGGCGAAGATGGGCGATGGCGCGGGCAGCGGCGTCCCCTCGGCCATCGGTGTTGCCAGCGCGGCGAGGTCACGCTGATCAGCCGGCACGCCGAGCTGGTCCAGCAGGGTCGCCATCGTGGTCGGCATGAAGGGCTGCAGCACGGTGGCGAAAACGCGCAGCGCGGAGTGCAGGTTGCGCAGAACGGCCGTCATGCGAACGAGGTCGGTCTTGCGCAGCGCCCAGGGCTGTTCGCGCGTCACATAGCCATTGGCCTCGCGGATGGCGGCGAAGATTACGCCTAGGGCGGCATCGAACTTCTGCACCTCGATCAGCGTGCGCACTTCGCCGGCCAGGGGCTCGATGGTCTCTCCCATGAAGGCGGCGCCTTCCGGGCCGCCGGCCTCGCCCGGCAGCGCGGGCAGCCGTCCCTCGCAGTTCTTCTGGATCAGCGTCAGCGTGCGCTGCGCGAGATTGCCCAACCCGTCATTCAGCTCGCCATTCAGCCGCGCGATCAGCGCGCCGCGAGAGAAGTCCCCGTCATTGCCGAAGGGCACCTCGCGCAGGAGGAAATAGCGCAGCGGGTCCAGCCCGAACTCGTCAATCAGCGCCAGCGGGTCAATCACGTTGCCCACGGATTTGCTGATCTTCTGGCCCTCATTCGTCCACCAGCCATGGGCGAAGACGCGGCGCGGGGGCGGCAGGTCGGCGGCCATCAGGAAGGCCGGCCAGTAGATCGCGTGGAAGCGCAGGATGTCCTTGCCAACGAAGTGCACATCGGCCGGCCAGAAGCGCCAGCGCTCGCCTTGCGTGTCAGGATATCCAAGCGCCGTGATGTAGTTCGCCAGCGCATCCAGCCACACATACATTACGTGCGACGGGTCGCCGGGGACCGGCACGCCCCAGGTGAAGCTGGTGCGGCTGATGGACAGGT
>JAZKFA010000172.1:0-4853 GCA_040386655.1 Pseudomonadota bacterium
GCGCCCGGGCAGCGTGCGGCCGCTCGGCCATGCCGGGGCGCACTACAAGGTGGCGGGGCCGCTCAACATGCCGCGCGGGCCGCAGGGCCGGCCGGTCTTCGTCCAGGCTGGATCGTCGGACACCGGCAAGCGCTTCGCCGCGCGCCACGCCGAGGCGGTCTTCACCGCGCAGATGGAGAAATCCACCGCGCGCGAATTCTACACCGAGCTCAAGGCGCTGGTCGCCGCGGAGGGGCGCGATCCCCGCCACGTGCTCGTGCTGCCGGGCATCAGCCCCATCATCGGCTCGACCGAGGTAGAGGCGGCGCGCTTCGCCCAGGAACTCGGCGACCTCAGCGACCCCGAGGTCGGACGCTCGCGCCTGTCGGGCCGCTTCGGCGGGCATGATTTTTCGCACCTGCCGCTCGACCGGCCGCTGTCGGAGGAGGATTTCCCGGCACCCGGCAGCGTGCAGGCCGCGCGCAGCCGCACCGAGGTGATCGTAGGCCTCGTCCGCCGGGAGAAGCCGACGCTGCGCCAACTGCTCGCGCAGCTCGCCGGCGCGCGCGGGCACTACGTCACCATCGGCACGCCCGAGCGCATCGCGGATGTGATGGAGGAATGGTTCACCGAAGGTGCCGCCGACGGCTTCAACCTGATGCCGCCGGTGCTGCCCGCCATGCTCGACATCTTCGCCGAGCAGGTGGTGCCGATCCTGCAGCGCCGCGGCCTGTTCCGTGGCGGCTACGAAGGCGCGACGCTGCGCGCTCATTACGGGCTGGCCCGCCCGAGGTCTCGTTAAGTTCAGGTGCTCTCCATCCGAGCGTGCGGACGCATCTGTGCGGTCAGCCCGACCGCGGTGCGGGCGGATATCGCTGTGTGCAGGCAGGCGGACTAAAGCGGCGTGCAAACGATGCGTTAATCCGCTGTCAGGTTCACAGAAGCTCGCGCTATTGTTTGGTTGTAGAATTCGGAAGCTGCCCAAGCGTGCAAGACAATGTGGATGCTGCGTTTAATTTTGTATACTCGGCACGACGCCGCAAAAACCCGGGACAGTCTTGCAACCTCAGATTGGAAAACTCGCGGTCCGCGCTAGTTCAAACCAAGTATTACACCTTTAACGTGAAATCTTCAATAAATCGTGGGTAACCGGGGCGAGCCGGCAGTGATTTGATCCGGTTAATCCTGCACGTCCACCCCTTGGTGCAGGCTCGCCGCACATCGCAATCAGGCTGCCTACTATCGTTCACTGGCGACCCTGTGTGCTGGCGCACTGCCTTCTGCAACCTCAGAGCGGAGCCCATGGACATGACGATTTATACGACCGCGTTCACCGAGCAACTCGGTGACTCAGATGAGGACATCGTGGCGACCTTCGAATACTGCGCGGATTTCAACGGCGATGGCTACGACGACGTAAAGGTGACCCTGTCCCTCGCCGGTGCAAATAATTCGGGCACCGAAGACATCATCGGTGCAGCCTTCGACATCCAAGGCGACGCCATACCGGCGGGATTGACGATCACGAACATCTTGCGAAGCACGTCCTTCGGCAGCCTCAGCACCTACGGCTCAACCTTCGTCATTGGCGCAAACCAGGTGAGCGACGCCGGTCCCCTGGATCCCGGCTTCAACACGTCCGGAGGTGGTTCGGATGAGCCCTATGACGTCGGGATCAAGGTGAGTGAACCGGGCAGCGGCGAGGGGATCGTACAGTCCTTCAGCTTCGTTCTGAGTGCTCCGCTGACCGACCTCGATGGTGAGCTGCTGCTGGAAAACACCGACTGGTATGTTCGCCTGCAGTCTACGGACGGGGGCGCAGGCAGTGCCAAGACCGCTGGATACCTGCTCGACCTGCCGCCCTGCTTCATTCCCTTCGACATCTTCGGGACGAAGTATCTCGACAAGACGGGCAACGGGATCTCGGCCGATGATGGCCGCCTCGCCGGGGTGACGATCTTCATCGATCTCAACAGCAACGGCACCTTCGACATCGCGACCGACCTCTCCACGCAGACCGCGGCCGACGGGACCTGGTCGCTCCTGGATCTCGGTGAGAATGCTTTGGGCAAGACGGTCTATGAGGTCCTCCCCTCCGGCTACACCCAGACCGTTGGCAACGCCGGCTACGTCCTTCCGAATGAAGGCGGGCAGGACCAGTACTGCCTGGACTTCGCGAACTTCGACCTCTTCGACATCTACGGCACGAAGTATCTCGACAAGACCGGCAACGGCATCTCCGCCGATGATGGCCGCCTCGCCGGAGTGACGATCTTCATCGATCTCAACAGCAACGGCACCTTCGACGCCCTGACGGACCTCTCGACGCAGACCGCGGCCGACGGCACCTGGTCCTTCGCGAATCTCGGTGCCAACGTGCTCGGCAAGACGGTCTATGAGGTGGTACCCGCCGGCTATACGCAGTCCGTAGGCAATGCGGGCTACGTCCTGCCCAGCGAAGGCGGGCATGACCAGTACTGCCTGGACTTCGCGAACTATTACAACGAGAACGGAACGGCTCAGACGCCTGGCTTCTGGAAGAACTGGCCTGCCAAGTTCAACCAGGAGACCGTGGACGAATTCACCGCTGCCGGCCTGCCCAACCTCACCATCAGCACGGCCGGCGGCTACGAGACGTATTTCGGCGTCAACGCGCTCGGCAGCAGGACCGTCTCGTTCCTGGAGGCCCTGAGCGCGAATGGTGGTGGCGAGAACGCGTTCCTCCGCGCCAGCGCCGCGGCATTCGCGAACGCCTCCACGAACGAGCTCAACTATCAGATCGACGAGGTCCAGATCACCAGCTTCGGCGGGGCCGCCGCGGCGGGCTACATCAACACTCTGAACCTGATCGACACCGATGATGACGACCACATCGAGGTCTCGGAAATCCGGGCGCTCGTCTCCGACATCTACACCGCCGGTGGCGCCTGGAACCCGACCAACTTCACGCTCGTGGCATCGGCGCTGGATGCGATGAACAACATGAACCATCTCGACTCAAGCTTGATCATCGCTTGATGCGTGATGCGGGAATGGCGTGGACCTCCACGCCATTCCCGTCCAGCGGCCGGCGAGACGCGCCAGACCTCGGCACCGGGCCTTCTCGCTAGACTGCCGGGCGGCTGCGCACCTCGTCGGGGATTTTGCGCGGCAGGAACTGGCCCTGCTTGAGATCGCCCGAGAAGACGCCATCCTCGACCACGACTTTGCCGCGCATGACCGTCACGCGCGGCCATGCCGTGACCTTGTGCCCCTCCCACGGCGTGTAGTCCGTCTCGTGCATGTCCTCGGCGCGGATGGTCTTGTCGATGCCGGTCTCCAAAATCACCACATCCGCGTCCGAGCCCACCGCGAGCGCACCCTTGCGCGGATACAGCCCCATGATCTTGGCCGCGTTGGTC
This sequence comes from Pseudomonadota bacterium, assembly GCA_040386655.1. Taxonomy (GTDB): domain Bacteria; phylum Pseudomonadota; class Alphaproteobacteria; order Acetobacterales; family Acetobacteraceae; genus Plastoroseomonas. The sequence goes on from JAZKFA010000172.1 coordinate 3,381, forward strand.
GAGATCATGTCCACGAAGTGCTCCGGCGTGTAGCCGCGTTTGGTGACCATCTGCGTGTACATCAGCCCCACCCGCGGCTCGACGCCGGAATTGCCGCCCGTCGTGTCGTCGATGCGGCTGCCCTGCAGCTTGATGCGCAGTGGGCAGCACAGCTCATCCGTCGCGATGACCTGAAGCGCGCCGCGGTTCGTCGCCTCCCACAGCTTCTTCTGGTCCTCGGGATATTTGAGCGAGGGGTAGGTGTGGTAGATCTGCGCGTTGGGCTTCTTGTAGTCCTCGGCGGTGTACATCAGGTACTGGTGCAGGGTCTCGCCATACATCGGGAAGCCGCGCGCACGTGAATTCGCGAGTGCTGCGACGCCCGTCGCCGCCGAGACGTGCACCATGTACAGCGCGCAGCCCTCGACATTCTCCGCCAAGCGAATGACGCGGTTGAAGGCCAGTTCCTCGGACAGCGTGTTGTGCACCTCGGCCATGAACTCGAAGCCGACGCGGTTCTCGCGGATCAGCTTCTCGTACATGAACATGACGATGTCGTTGTCCTCGGCGTGGATGGCGGCAATGCCGCCCTCCTTGGCCACGACCTTCAGCGCCTCCCATATGTGGCCATGCTGGACCATGCGGCCGAGCTGGCCGTAACGGATGTCGGTGGTGAAGATCTTGATGCTGGCATGCCCCGCCTGGATCGCCTCACCAACCTCACCGAACTGCGCGGGTGGGATCGCGCCCATCAGCGTCAGGTGCCAGCCGTAGTCGCAGTAGCAATCGCCCTTCCAGATCGCGTCGGTCTGCTCGATCGCCTGCTGGATGGACCGTTCATGCGTGCATTGCACGAAGTCGATCAGCGTCGTCGTCCCGCCCCACAAGGCGGCACGGCTCACCTGCGATGGCGGGTCGGTGAACTTCGGCGGGTCGGCCGCACTCATCTTGATGGCGGAGGAGGCATGGATGTGCGGGTCGATCCCGCCGGGGATGACAAGCCCGCCCTTCGCGTCCATCACGCGCCCAGCCGCGGCCAGGCTGCCCGGTGCGCCGATCGCGACGATCTTCTCCCCGGCTATGCCGATATCGACCGCGGCTAGCCCGCTCGGCAGCACGCATTGCCCGTTGGTGATCACCAGATCCAGCATCACGCCATCCCCTCTCTCTCTGTATTCCCAAGCATCGGGTCGCCGGCCGCGAAGCCGTCGAGCAGTATCTCCGGCGCGATGCCGCGCACGATGAACACCATGCGGCTTGTCTCATCCGCATCGGGCCAGGCGGCCAGCCAGCGCGGCTCATACATCGTGTGCTGCACGGCGTGGATCGCGGCCGGGCCGCCCGCCCTGTCCGCGAAGGCGACGATGCCCTTCACACGCAGCAGGTCCTCGCCATGCTGCTGCGCAAGGCGCCCAAGCGCCATGGCGAAGGCGAGGCGCGTCATCGGCTGGCGCAGCGTCATCGTATGCGCCGCGATGCCATGCGCATGTACTG
>JAZKFA010000172.1:4863-12897 GCA_040386655.1 Pseudomonadota bacterium
GGATTGCGGTGATGGCACCGCCGAACAGCAGCGCCGCAGGGTCGCCCTCGCGCGCATCGATCACGCTCGCCAGCGGATTAAGGGCGGCGAGCTGCGCGCGCAGCGCGTCGGAGGCCGGTTGGAGATCCGTCTTGGTCAGCAGGAGCCGGTCCGCGCTCGCCGCCTGCGCGACGGCTTCGGGAAAGCGTTCGAGCGTGCTGGCCCCCAGCACCGCGTCGATCGCGGTGACGACGGTATCGACGCCGAGCGAGGCTTCGAGAAACGCATCCGCGGACAGCGTGTAGAGAATCGGCGCCGGCTCGGCGAGGCCGCTCGTCTCCAGCACAATGCGGCGGAACGGACGGTTCTCCCCGCGCGCGAGGCGGCGGAGCAGCATGTACAGCGTCTCCGCCAGGTCCTGGCGCACCGCGCAGCAGACGCAGCCATTGGGCAGCTCCACCACATCCTGATCCACGGCTTCAAGCAGCAGGTGATCGAGGCCCACCGCGCCGAATTCATTGATGATGACGGCGGTGTCGGCGAAGCCGGGGCTCGCCAGCACGCGCGAGAGGAAGCTGGTCTTGCCGCTGCCCAGGAAGCCCGTCAGCACGGAGAAGGGCAGACGCTGCGGCGGCACCGGCGGGGGCGACGCGATCATCGCCATCCCGCACCTCTCAACCTGCCGGGGTCCTGCATCATCGCCATCACAAGGCGCAGGGTGGCACGGCATTCCCCACCGCGTAAGCCTGCCACGCAAGCGTATCAATCCGCTCTGCCAGCGGCTATTGTGCACCGCAGTGGCCTCCCGCCATGGGAGTGCTTGCGCTTGGAATTGTCACCCCATGGCCCGGCGCCCGAGCGCGGCCCGTCCAAGCGGTTCTTCCGCGACTTCATCCGCCTCGCCGGCCCCTATTGGAGCGGCCCCAAGCAGCTGCGCGCGCGGCTGCTAACTGGGCTGCTCGGGGCGCTGGTTCTCGCACAGGTGGGGCTTGCCATTCGCCTCAACATCTGGAGCGCCGATCTTTTCGACGCGCTGGAGCGCCGCTCCACCGATGGCGCGATGGCGCAGATCGCGATTTTCGTGCTGATCCTCGGTGGCGGGATGATCACCAACACCCTGCACCTCGTGGTCAAGCGCTACCTCCAGCTCGACTGGCGGCGCTGGCTCACCGGGCGCCTGCTGACGGATTGGATGGAGGATTCGCGCCACTACCAGGCGGTGCTGGTTCCCGGCGACCATGCCAACCCCGATGGCCGCATCGCCGAGGATGTGCGCATCGCCACCGAAGCCGCGGTCGATCTCGCGAGCAACCTGTTCTACTGCGTGCTGCTGCTGACCTCCTTCGTGGGCGTGCTCTGGTCGCTCTCGGGCTGGATCCAGATCGGCGGCGTGTGGATCCCCGGGCACCTGGTCGCGCTGGCCATCGGCTATGCCGCCCTTGGCTCCGTCACCGCCTTCTTCCTGGGCCGGCCCCTGGTGCGCGCGACGGATACGCGCCAGTCGCGCGAGGCGGATTTCCGCTTCGGCCTGGTGCGCGCGCATGAGAACGCGGAATCGATCGCCGTTGCGCGCGGCGAGTATTCCGAACGCGACCGCCTGCGCGCCGCCTTCGAACCCATCGCGCAATCCTGGCGCGGACAGACCGTGGGCCTCGCGCGGCTGCTGGCTTTCTCCTCCGGCTATGTGACGCTCGCTGCCGTCTTCCCCATCCTTGTGGGCACGCCTCGCTTTCTCGAAGGCACGCTCACGCTCGGCCGGCTGATGCAATCCGCCCAGGCCTTCCAGCAGGTCACGGCCGCCCTGTCCTGGCCGGTCGACAACCTCCCGCGCATCGCGGAATGGCGCGCCTCTGTCGAACGCGTCCTCGCCCTCGCGGAGGCGGTGCAGGTGGTGGCGCTGGAGGCGGCCCGCGAAGGCGAGACCGCGATCAACCTCAGCCGCGACCCTGCCCTGCCCCTGGCCGTGCGCGAGCTCTGGGTGGCCGAGCCCGACGGGACCGAGCTGCTCACCGACCTCAGCCTGGAGGTCGCCCCCCGCGAGCACATCCTCGTCGATGGCGACCCGGAGGCGACGGCCGCGCTGTTCCGCGTCTTCGCCGGCATCTGGCCTTGGGGACGCGGCTGGCTGAACCTGCCCCCGGACGAGCAGATGATGGCCGTGGGCCCGCGCATCTTCCTCCCCGAGGGACGGCTGCGAGACGCGCTCGCCTTCCCGGCCAGTGCGACACGCGACAGCGCAACCGGCCTGCCTGAGGCGTTGGGCCTGGTCGGCCTCGCGCATCTGGAGGAACGGCTCGACGAGGTGGCCGACTGGGGACGCAGCCTGAACTATGCCGACATGCAGCGCCTGTCCTTCGCCCGACTGCTGTTCCACCGACCCGACTGGATCATCCTGGGCAATGCGACGGATGCGCTGGAACCCGCAGCCGCGGACGAGATGCTTCGCCTCCTCAAGGAAGGCTTGCCGCAGGCCGCGGTGATCCTGCTCGGCCGTCACCCGGGTTCGGCCGAGACCTTCCAGCGCCGGATGACCCTGCGCAAGGCAGAGGGCGGCCAGGTTCTGCTGCACGAAGTCTACGCGCGCCGCCTCAAGGCCCGGCTGCCGGCGACCCGGACGCTCGGCGTCATCGACTGGCTGCGCAAGGGCTACGGCGGCTAGCGCGGCGAGTTGAACCCGGGCGCGACAGCGGCGATGCTGCGCCACGGCCGCGTCGCGCGCCGCCTCAGGAGAGCCTTGCCATGACTGTCAAATCACTGCGCTGGGGCTTGGTCGGGCTGGGTTCGCTCGCGGCCAACGGCATCGTGCCGGCCGCTGCCCGCTCGCAATACGCACGCATCACGGCGGGCATGACACGCGACGCCGAGAAGGGCCGCGCCTTCGGTGCCCAACACAACATCCCGCGCATCCATGCCAGCCTCGATGCGCTGGTCGCCGACCCCGATGTGGACGCCATCTTCGTGATGAGCCCGAACGACGCGCACCTCGCCCCCGTGCTGGCCGCCGCGGCCGCCGGCAAGCCGGTCCTGTGCGAAAAGCCGCTGGCCATGACCGAGGCCGATGCGCGGCAGATGATCGACGCCTGCAACGCCGCCGGCGTGATGCTGCGCCTGGGCCTCCACCTGCGCTTCGAACGCTTCCTCGACCGCGTCGCGGAAGTCCTGCGCGAGGGCCGCATCGGCACCGTACGCGCCGTCTCCATCGAGCGCGCCGCACCGCTCGCCGAACGCTCCGCCTGGCGCGAAAATCCCGCACGCGGCGGGTCCATCCTCTACGATGTCGGCCTGCACCTGCTGGACGCGGTGCCGCGCCTGATCGGGCAGGAGCTGGTCGATGTCGCCGGCGTCGCCCACCCCGCGCCCGGGAGTGGCATGGGTGCGGACACCATCACCCTGCTGCTGCGCTCGGCCGGCGACGTGCAGGTCAGTCTGCGCTGCTCGCGTGAGGCGCCGCATGCGGGCAACGACCTCGTCGTCATCGGCACAGCCGGGATGCTGCGCACGGGACCGCTGCGCTGGGCGGGTGAATTCTCCATGATCGTCACCAACGCGGATGGCGTGGTGCGCGAGCGCATGGCCGCCTGCGACCTCTACCGCGACGAGCTGGACGGCTTCGCGCTAGACCTCGCCGATGGCGGCACGCGACTCGGCACCGGTGCGGACGGGCTGCGCCTCGTGCGCATGGCGGCGGTGGTGGAGCAGGCGCTTGCCGAAGGGCGCCGGCTGACCTTCGCCTGATGCGGCGCGCGGCTTGCTTGGACGGCCCGGCCATGAAGGATACCCCGATGCTGAACCGCCGCGCCCTGCTGGGCCTCGCCGCCGCCGCCCTACCCTTCCCTGGCCTCGCACAGGAGCCATGGCCGCGCCGCCCCCTGCGCCTGGTCGTGCCCTACTCCCCGGGTGGTGCGACCGACACCATCGCCCGCCTGCTGGCCGAGCGGCTGGGCCGCGCGCTCGGCCAAAGCGTGGTCGCGGAGAACCGCCCCGGCCTCGCTGGCACGATCGGCGTCGACTCCGTCGCGAAATCCGCCCCCGACGGCCACAGCCTGGTCGTGGGCACGACGAACCAGGCCATCAACGAGACGCTGCAGCCGCGCCGCCCCTTCCGGCTGCTGGTCGACCTCGCGCCGGTGGCACTTCTCGACAGCTTCCCCTTCGCGCTTGCCGTTGCGAATCTCCTGCCGGTGACGTCCGTGGCCGAGCTGGTGGCCCATGCGCGGGCTAACCCCGGCGTGCTGAACTACGCCTCCTCCGGCCCCGGCTCCGCCCTGCACCTGACGATGGAGCGGCTGCGTGCGGAGGCCGGCATCACCATGCAGCACGTCCCCTACCGCAACTACGCCGAGGCACGCACCGGCCTGATCGCAGGCCAGATCGACCTGCTCTTCGACGCCGTCTTCACCCTGGCGCCGCTGATCCGCGGCGGTCAGATCCGCGGCATCGCCACCACGGGCCCGGCGCGCGCCGCACTCCTGCCGGACCTGCCCACCATTTCCGAGACCTTCCCGGGTTTCGTGGCCGGCCTCTGGAACGGCATCTTCGCCCCCGCCGCCACGCCGCCCGCCGCGCTGGAGCGTCTGCACACGGAGATCAACCGCCTCCTCGCGGACCCCGAGATGATCGCGGCGCACACCACCCTCGGCGCCGTGGTCACGCCGATGGGCATGGCGGAATTCCGCGCCTTCCTTGAAGCGGAGATCGCGCGGCACGCCGCCGTGGTCGCCGCCGCCGGCGTGCAACCTGAATGATGGAAGGACCGCGTCCCATGCGCGTCGCGCTGCTGGGTTTCTCGATCGAGTGCAACCGCTTCGCCCCACCCGCGACGCAGCGCGACTTCGACACGCGCTGCTGGGTCGCGGGCGAGGATTTGGTGAACGATGCGCGCTCCGCCTCACCCAAGGCGCTGGGCGAGATGCCCGGCTTTGTCGCGGACATGGACGCGGCCGGCCCATGGCAGCCACACGGCATCCTGCTCGCGATGGCCGAGCCCAACGGGCCCGTGGAGCAAGCCGTCTTCGAACGCATGATCACGCTGTGGCGCGAGGGGCTCGAAGCCCTGCGCGGCCGTGTGGACGCCGTTTATTGCGTCCTGCACGGCGCCGGCCTGACGACCGAGCTCGACGACCCCGAAGGCGCGTTGCAGGGCCTGATTCGCGAGGTGCTCGGCCCGGACGTCCCGCTCGTGTGCAGCTACGACCTGCACGGCAATGTCTCCGACGCGATGGTGCGCGACTGCGACGCCTTCATCGGCTATCGCACCAACCCCCACCTCGATATGCGCGAGCGCGGTGCGGAGAGCGCGCAGGTGCTGCGCCGCCTCCTCGCCGGCGAACGGATGGTGCGCGCTTCGCGCCGCCTGCCGATCGTCGCGCCGACCGTGTCGATGCTGACGGCGCAGGGCCCCTATGCGGAGGTGATTAACCTCGGCCAGGAATGGGCGGCCGCGGATCCGCGCATCGTCAACGTCTCCGTCATGGGGGGCTTCGCCTATGGCGACACGCCCTTCAACGGCATGACGTCGGTTGTCACCGCAACCGACCAGGCGGCCGCCGATGCGCTCGCCGCACGCCTGGCAGAAGCCGCCTGGGAACGGCGGGATCGGTTCGTTGCCAAGCTCACGCCGCTTGAGGAAGCGACGCGGCTCGCGCGAGACAGCGCCGTTCCGCTTGCATTCGCCGACGTCGCGGACAATCCCGGCGGCGGCGGTCGCGGCAACACGATGTTCATCCTCGAAGCCTTCCACGCGGCGGATGTGCAGGGCTGCATCATCGGCGTCATCCACGACCCTCTCCTGGCCGATCAGGCCCATGCGCTCGGCGCCGGCGCCCGCTTCACCGCGCGGTTCAACCGCCCTCAGGGCACGCTCGGCGCAGAGGACACCTTCAGCCATCCCTTCAGCGCGGAGGCGGAGGTGGTCGCCCTCTCCGATGGCCGCGTCACCGGCCGGCGCGGCATCTATGGCGGCACCGCGATGACCCTGGGTGCGACGGCCGCGCTCCGCATCGGGGGCATCACCGTGGTGGTGATCTCCATCCGCACGCAATGCGCCGACCCCGCCTTCCTCGAGCACCTGGGCCTCGACATCGCCGCCGCGCGCTGCGTGGTGGTGAAGTCGCGCGGCCACTTCCGCGGCGGCTTCGACGAGTTCTTCGGCCACGACCAGATCATCGAGGTGGATGCGCCCGGCCTGACCTCGCCGGTGCTTGATCGCTTCGCCTGGAAGCATCTGCCGCGCCCGGTGCTACCGCTGGATGCGGAAACCACGTGGTCGCCCTGAGGTGGATGGACGCTCGCGCCACGATCGTGCAGCCTGACACCGCGTGCTTGGGGAGGACGCCATCCGTGACACCAGTTTCAGGAGGTCCGATGCCGCGTTCCATCCAACTGTCCCGCCGCGCCGCGATGGCTGCCGCGATGCTTCTCGCGGCACGTCCAGGCCTTGCGGCGTGGACGCCCAGCCAGCCCATCCGCATCTTCAACGGCTACCCGCCCGGCGGGTCCGTGGACATCGTCTTCCGCATCCTCGCGGACGGCGTGCTGCGCCTGTCGGGCAAGACCATCGTGCAGGAGGTGCGCAGCGGCGCGTACGGCTTCATCGCGGCCCAGGCAGCCTCCCGCGCCGCACCCGATGGCTACACGCTCGCGAGTGCGATCATGGGCATGATGTGCGTGGCCCCGGTGGTCCCCGGCGGCATCATCCCCATCGACGTGGACCGCGATCTAACGCCCGTCAGCGCGCTCGCGGGCACGCCGATGGCGCTGATCGCGCGCGCCGACGCGCCCTTCAGCAACCTTGAGGAACTGGCCGCCTATGCCAGGTCGCGCAACGGCGCGGGCACCTTCGCCTCCTCTGGCAACGGGTCGATCAACCAGCTCGCTGCCGAACACCTGCTGCATGAGCTGGGCGTGCGCATGACCCATGTCGCCTATCGCGGCGGTGCGCCCGCCACGCTCGACGTCGCAGCGCGCCGCATCGACATCTTCATGGCCAATATCGCCGAGGTCGCGCAGCTGATCCGCGCCGGCGAGGTCAAGGCGCTCGGCATCACCGCCGCGACACCGGTGGCCCTCCTGCCGGAGCTGCTGCCGCTTGCCGCGCGCTACCCCTCGCTAGAGATCAACAACTGGTTCGGCGTCGCGGGGCCGGCGAACCTGCCGGAGGATATCCGCGCCGGCCTGGCCGAGCTGTTTGCCCAGGCCCTTGCCGATCCGCAGACCACCCGCACCCTGCGCGAGCGCGGGCTGGAGCCGATGGGCGAAAGCGGCGCCCCTTTTCTCGCACGCATCCGCCGCGACCGCGAGCGTTGGCGCGCCGTCGCCATCGCCGGCAACATCCGTTCAGACTGAGGTTTCATGGCGCGCTACTCGCTTGGCATCGATATCGGCGGCACTTTCACGGACTTGGTGCTGCTGGACCCGGAGAGCGGGCGCACCGCGATCTGGAAGGAGAGCACCACCCCGGACGACCCCTCGCGCGGCGCCATGACCGGCCTGGCGCGGTTGCTCGACGCGAGCGGTATCGCGGCCGGCGAGATCGGGCGCGTCGTGCACGCGACGACGCTGTTCACCAACGCGCTGATCGAGCGCAAGGGGGCGGCCACCGGCCTCATCACGACAGCCGGCTTCCGCGACGTGCTCGAGATCGGGCGCGAGCGGAAGTACGAGCTGTATGACCTGTTCCTCGACATACCCAAGCCGCTGGTCCCCCGCCCCTGGCGGCGCGAAGTGCCCGAGCGCCTGAACGCCGATGGCAGCGTGGAAACTCCGCTCGATATCGAGGCGGTGTTGGCGGAGACCGCCGCGTTGGTTGCCGCGGGGGTGACCAGCCTCGCCATCTGCTTCCTGCACGCCTATGCGAACCCTGCGCATGAGCGCGCGGCGGCCGCGGCCATCGCGGCGCGCTTCCCCGCGCTGAGCCTGTCGCTGTCCTGCGACGTCGCACCCGAGATTCGCGAATATCCGCGCATGACCACCACGGTCTGCAACGCCTATGTGCGGCCCATCGCGGAGGTCTATCTCGACCGTCTGGAAGCGGCACTGAAGATGGCGGGCGTCCCT
>JAZKFA010000172.1:12907-17573 GCA_040386655.1 Pseudomonadota bacterium
CTGTTCCTCATGCTCTCCAATGGCGGCCTCACCCATGGCGCGGAGGCCAAGCGCGCACCGGTGCAGCTGCTTGAAAGCGGCCCCGCCGCGGGCGCGCTCGCGGGTGCCTGGTTCGGTCGCAAGGCTGGGCTGGATCGCGTGCTCGCCTTCGACATGGGCGGCACCACGGCAAAGCTCGCGCTCGTCGACGATGGCGAGCCGCTGGTCGCCTGGGGGTTCGAGGCCGCGCGCACCCGCCGCTTCCTCCGCGGCAGCGGGCTGCCGGTGCAGATCGCGACCGTGGAGCTGATCGAGATCGGCGCGGGCGGGGGGTCCATCGCGCGAGCCTCCGGACTCGGCACGCTCCAGGTCGGCCCGGACAGCGCGGGCGCGGAACCGGGCCCGGTCTGCTACGGCCGCGGCGGCACCGCGCCAACCGTGACCGACAGCGACCTGGCCCTGGGTTACCTCAACGCCGACTTTTTCCTCGGCGGCGCAATGCGCATTGAGGCGGGGCCGGCGCAGGCCGCCCTTGGCGCGCTGGCGGCGGGGCTCGGCATCGACGCCTCGCGCAGCGCCTTCGGCATCCATGACGTTGTCAATGAAACGATGGCCGGCGCCGCGCGCGTCGCCATCGCCGAACGCGGCCGGGTGCCGCGAGACTACGCGCTGCTCGCGACGGGTGGTGCCGCACCCGTGCACGCCTGGAACGTGGCGGAGAAGCTCGGCATCGACCGCGTGCTGTGTCCGCCGGGTGCGGGCGTGGGCAGCACGATCGGGATGCTGATGGCGGCCGCGCGCGTGGATCGCGTCGCCTCTTTCACCACCTTGCTCGCGGCTGTGGACTGGGCGCGCGTGAACACGATCTTCTCAGCACTCGAAGCCGATGCGCGGGAGGTGGTGCGCGATACCGGCGCCGACCTCGCGCGCCAATCCATCCAGCGCCTGGCGGACATGCGCTATGTCGGCCAGGGGTCGGAGATCACCATCGCGCTGCCCCCCGAGATGGACGCCGCGGGCGTGCTCGCAGCGTTCGAGGCCGCCTACCGGCGCCTGTTCGGCCGCACGCCGCCAGGCGCGCAGGCGCAGTTCGTCGCCCTGCGCCTCGCGCTCAGCGCGCCGATGCCGGGTGCGGGCGGCGCGCTCATCATCACCGGGGCAGCCGGCGGTGTCGCGCTGAAGGGCCATCGCCCCGTGCATTTCGAAGCGGCCGGCGGTGTGGTCGAGACTCCCGTCTACGACCGCTACGCCCTGCCGCCAGGTTCCGTGCTGCCGGGGCCCGCCATCTTCGAGGAAAACGAGAGCACCTTCGTCGTCGGACCCAACGCCAGGATCACCATCCTACCCGACGGCGCCATGCTCGCGGAGCGCCTGCCATGACCCGTAAGTTTGATGCCGTCGAGATCGAGCTGCTCTGGCGCCGCCTGATTTCCCTCGTCGATGAGGCCGCCGCCGCGCTCGTGCGCACCAGCTTCTCGACCCTGGTGCGGGAGAGCTACGACTTTTCCTGCATCGTCACCGACGCCTCCGGCCAGTCGCTGGTGCAGGCCACCGAGAGCATCCCGAGCTTCATCGGCACCCTGCCCGAGACGGTGAAGCACTTCCTGCGCGCCTTCCCCGAGGACAAGCTCTCGCCCGGCGACGTGCTGATCACCAACGACATCTGGCTGGGCACCGGGCATTTGCCGGACATCACCGTCGCCAAGCCCATCTTCCTCGACGGCAAGCTGGTCGCGTTCAGTGCCTCAACCGCGCATGCGCCCGATATCGGCGGCAAGATCCGCAGCCCCGAACCGCGCGAGGTGTTCGAGGAAGGCCTCCAGATCCCGCCGCTGAAGCTCATGCATGCCGGCCGCGTGGACGACACCCTCGTTGCTATGATCCGCCAGAACGTGCGCACGCCGGAGCAGACCCTGGGCGACCTCTGGGCGCAGGTCGTTGCACTCGATTTGATGGAGGAGCGGCTGCTGGTGCTGATGGCGCAGGCGAAGCTCGACCATCTGCGCGACCTCGCCGCCGACATCCATGGCCGTTGCGAAGCGGCGATGCGCGAAGCGATCCGCGCCTTGCCCGACGGCACCTACCATTCCTCGTTGCAGACCGATGGCGTGGCCGACCGTCCGGTGACGCTCAAGATGGCGCTGACGATCGCGGGCGATTCCATCATGGTGGACTACGCCGGCACCGATGGGCAGGTGGATCGCGCGATCAACTGCGCGCTTTGCTACACCTATGCGATGACGATGTACGGCATCAAGGTGTGCACCAGCGCCACCCTGCCGAACAACGAGGGCGCGTGGCGCCCGATCACCGTACTCGCGCCCCCCGGCTGCATCGTGAACCCGCAATTCCCGGCCTCCGGCGGCTCGCGCATGCTGATCGGGCACTACCTGCCCATGCTGGTCTTCGGTTGCCTCGGACAAGTGGTGCCGGAGCGCGTGATGGCGGCCTGCGGGTCGCCGATGTGGGGCATGAACCAGTCCGGCGTGCGCGAGGGCGGCAAGCCCTACGCCAACATGTTCTTCTTCAATGGCGGCATGGGCGGCAACGTCAGGGGCGATGGGCTGTCCTGCCTGTCCTGGCCGTCCAACGTCTCCTCCACCGCGGTCGAGATCAGCGAGCAGATCGCGCCCGTCCGCATCCGCCACAAGAAGCTGCGGCAGGGCAGCGGCGGCGATGGCCGCCATCGCGGCGGGCTCGGCCAGGAGATCCTGTTCGAGAACCGCTCGCCCACCCCGATCGCCGTCTCCTTCCTCGCCGAGCGCACCATCTTCGCGGCCTTCGGCATCGAGGGCGGCGGCCCCGGCGCGCCCGGCGTGCTGGAGATCAACGGCGAGCGCGTGGACCCCAAGCGGCAATACGTGCTGGCCCAGGGCGACACCGTCTCGATGGCCACCCCCGGCGGCGGTGGCCACGGCCCGCCCGCCGAGCGCGACCCCGCCGCGCGGCAAGCGGATCGTGAGGCCGGCTACGTCTAGCCCGCCCCGTCCGTGGCGCGCATAGTCGCGCCAACGACAGGGAGGAAAGCGGGATGAAACTCGGCGCCGCCATCGCGGAAATCATGAAGCGCGAGGGGATCGAGATCCTCACGGGCTATCCGGTCAACCACCTCATCGAATTCGCCGCCGAGCGCGATATCCGCCCGGTGATGGTGCGCCAGGAACGCATCGGCCTGCACATGGCCGACGCCATCTCGCGCGTCACCTCGGGCCGCAAGATCGGCGCCTTCTGCATGCAGCACGGGCCAGGTGCGGAGAACGCCTATGGCGGCGTCGCGCAGGCCTATGGCGAGAGCGTGCCGATCCTGGTGGTGCCGATGGGCTACGCGCGGCGCATCGCGCATATCGACCCGAACTTCAACTCGACCTTCTCCATGAAGGGCATCTCGAAATCATCGGAGCCGGTGTTCATCGCCGCCGAGATCGGCAACATCATGCGCCGCGCCTTCACCCGCTTGCGCAACGGCCGCGGCGGCCCCGTGATCGTCGAGGTGCCGACGGATATGTGGAACGAGGAGGTGCCGGAACCACTCGACTACACGCCCGTCATGTCCACGCGCTACGGCCCCGATCCTGCCGAGATCAAGCGTGCCGCCGCGCTGCTCGCGGGTGCCAAGAACCCGGTCATCTATGCCGGTACCGGCGTGCATTGGGCCGAAGCCTGGCCACAGCTGCGCGCGCTGGCCGAACTGCTGGGCGCGCCGGTGACGACGAGCCTCGGCGGCAAGTCCTCCTTCCCCGAGGATCATCCGCTCTCGCTCGGCTCGGGCGGGCTCGCGATGCCCCGGCCGGTGCGCACCTTCCTTGACCGCGCCGATGTGGTCCTCGGCATCGGGTGCAGTTTTACGGAGACGAATTTCGGCATCCGCATGCCCAAGGGGCCGCGCTACATCCACGCCACGCTCGACCCGATGCACCTGAACAAGGATCTCCGCGCCGAGATCGGCCTGATCGGCGATGCCGGTCTGACGCTGGACGCGCTGATCGAGGAACTCGCCGGCCAGGTGCAGCCGCGCGACTACGCCGCCACCGCCGCGGAGATCGCCTTCGGGCGCGAGGCCTGGCTCAACGAATGGATGGGCAAGCTCACATCCGATGCTGCGCCGCTCAACCCATACCGCGTGCTGTGGGACCTGCAGCGCACAGTGGACATGAAGAACACCATCATCACCCATGACGCCGGCAGCCCGCGCGACCAGCTCAGCCCCTTCTGGCGGTCGACGGAACCGCTGAGCTATGTCGGCTGGGGCAAGACGACGCAGCTCGGCTACGGGCTGGGCCTCGCGATGGGTGCGAAGCTCGCGAAGCCGGAGAAGCTGTGCATCAACGTCTGGGGCGATGCCGCCATCGGCTTCACGGGGATGGACTTCGAGACCTGCGTACGCGAGCGCATCCCCATCCTCTCGGTGCTGCTGAACAACTTCTCCATGGCGATCGAGCTGAAGGTGATGCCGGTGAGCACGGAGAAGTACCGCAGCACGGATATCTCCGGCGACTACGCCGCGATGGCGCGCGCCTTCGGCGGCCATGGCGAGCGGGTGACCGACCCTGCCGAGATCATCCCGGCCATCCGCCGCGCCATCGCTCAGACGCAAGCCGGCGTGCCGGCGCTGCTGGAGTTCATCACCAGCAAGGAAACCGAGGTGTCGCGACACAATTGACCGAGCACAACTGAGGAGCGGCACGCC
>JAZKFA010000172.1:17583-28203 GCA_040386655.1 Pseudomonadota bacterium
GAGCCGTGCGTGATTGATATCGATTTGATTTAAAAATCTTACAGAGTGAGAACTTCAGAGCGAAAAGCACACACCAGTAATTGTTGAGTAGATGAACCGAAGACCGCGCATATTCGGGTCTTGGGAGCGCTCCTGGATGAAAATACTAATTGTAGAGGATAACTGCCTCCTCGCCTTCTTCGTGGAAGATCTTTTGAGGGAGGCGGGACACGACATCATCGGTCCAGCGGCGTCGTATGAGGAAGCCATAAGGCTGATAAACATCGATTCCCCCGACATGGGGCTACTCGATATAAATCTGGCTGGGACAAAAACGGGTATCGACCTGTCTCACGAACTTTATGACCGGAACATTCCGTCCATTTTCATGAGCAGCAGTTTGATAGGCCTTGGTGACGAAAAATTTTCTGTCGGTTCGCTTCCGAAACCCTACAGGCTTCAATCGGTCGTCGAGACGGTCGAATATTTGAGGTGCCATATCAAAGGCACTTTGACGCCCCCTCTGCCACTCGGATTTGTCCTCTTTGGTGGCGGCAAGGGCGCTTCTCGGCCAGCAGTGCACTAGCTGAAGCCGCGCCCCCTCGTCTGAGATGTCACGACATTCCCGCCGACGGCATCTCGGCGGTGCTTAGCGCTCAGTGTTCGGCTTCCTTAGCTTCATTCCCGCCTTGCGCCGCGCTTCAACCCGCAGCCAGGTCTCGCGCGCCGTCTCCGCCGTTGGTGGCCGCCCGGCCTGGTCGGCAAGCCCGTGGGCGCCCAGCGCCGCCGCAGCCTTGGTCCAGTCCATCCCTCGGTGGCCGAGTAGCGCGGCCGCCTCGGAGTGGTGCGTTTCCATCCATTCGGCCAAGGTCGAGGAAAGCCAGCGCCCATCGAGCTCGCGCTTGACCTCCTTTCGGAACAATTTCTGCAGCTCATCCATGGGCAGGGGCTCCAGTGGTCGGGAAAGTTCCAACGGCCAGTTCGAGGGGTAAGTTGCTGCCGCCCGCCACCTAGCCTCCTCCAGACCAGGCGGCGAATGGGCAGGAGGTGAGGTACCGCTGGTCGGGGAGCAGCTGGAAAAAAGCTTTCCCGGATGCCCGTGTCCCCGGTGAGACCGGGCCGCTATTCCTTTGGAAGCTCAACCACTGGCGATGTGGTGAGCTCCTGCGCCACCAGGTCCATGACGCGTTCGGTGATGCCCTGGTGGTGCCAGGCGTCAGCCAGATTGGTTTGGGCGAGCTTGAACGACACCGCCCCGCCGGTACGGTGCGTCACGTCGATCGCCTCTCCGTCCGGGCCCACCAACGCGAATTGATAACTGCCGACGGTCAGGCCTTCCGGGCTGATCGCTTCAACCCTCAACGCCTCCTCGTTGAACTTCAGCACGACCTCGCGCCCGTCGGGGCAGTAGTGGGTCTCTCTCATTGCAGCCTTTCCGGTGTGGACAATGACATTCTCGCCCGCGCGATCACGCTCCTTGCAAAACACCTGCCTGAGCTTGTTCTGGCGCCCTGTGGCTGGCGGCTCGCGGGCGCCGGGCACAGCCTAATTCAAGCACGGGCCGAAGCCGGCGTTCCGCGACTCTCCAACGCGTTGACGAATGCGTGCGACTCGTCGGCTCATGGGCGAGGGCCTGCCCACAGCACCGGCGATCCTGGTTTTCTGCCGTGTCCGCCTGACGGGAAGCCCCAGCGCGACGGGATGCACGGGCAGGCTCTCCGAGGTCGGCGAGCAGCGCTTGGTGGTATTCGCGCTGCGGGTGAACGTTCCAAGTCGAGCGAAGCGCCTCGCCTCTAGGTTCCAGCTTTGGAAGCTCTCCGCGAGTTGCCCGGCGCCGTCGGAACAGACGCGGCCGCTACCGCTCATGCCTGCATGCGCGAAGGCGTCCCCGCTTTCAAATGATACTCCGACCGCGCCTGGTGGGTTTCCGCGCAGGCGACGCTCCACCATATGCGGGGCATGATCCCCTTATCCGTCCTCGACCTCTCCCCTGTGCCTGAGGGCAGCAACACCGGCCAGGCGCTGCGCAACTCGCTCGACCTCGCCCGTCACGCCGAGGCGCTGGGCTTCCACCGCTTCTGGATGGCCGAGCACCACAACATGCCCGGCATCGCCAGCGCCGCCACCGCGGTCGCCCTCGCCCACGTCGCGGCAGGCACGCAGCGCATCCGCATCGGCGCCGGCGGCATCATGCTGCCCAACCAGGCCCCCCTCATCGTCGCGGAGCAGTTCGGCACCCTCGCAGCGCTCCATCCCGGCCGCGTCGATCTCGGGCTGGGGCGGGCGCCGGGGACCGACCAGCTCGCCGCCCGCGCGCTGCGCAGGAACCTGGCGGCCGATGCGAACGCCTTCCCGCAGGACGTGGTCGAGCTGCTCGCCTACTTCCACGCGGCCGAGCCCGGCCAGGCACTCCAGGCGGTGCCCGGCGCCGGCGAGGAGGTGGCGGTCTGGATATTGGGGTCGAGCACCTTCGGCGCGCAGCTTGCGGCCCATCTGGGGCTGCCCTTCGCCTTTGCTTCGCACTTCGCTCCCGCGCAGATGATGCAGGCCATCCACATCTACCGGGAGCGCTTCCGTCCTTCGGAGCGGCTTGGCGCCCCGCGCGTCATGCTCGGCCTCAATGTGTTCGCCGCGGAGACGGACGGCGAAGCGCGTCGCCTTTTCTCCTCCCTGCAGCAGGCATTCCTGAACCTGCGGAGCGGGCGACCAGGGAAGCTGCCCCCACCCGTCGATGACCTCGATGCGCAGCTCGACCCCTACGCGCGTGCCATGCTCGATGACGCCCTTGCCTGTTCGGTCGTGGGCGGCCCGGAGGGGGTGCGGCGCGGCATCGAGGCCTTCGCGGAGCGGACCGGCGCCGACGAGCTGATGGTCACCGCGCAGATCTACGATCACGCCGCGCGCCTGCGGTCCTTCGAGATCCTCGCCGCTGTCCACGCGCCCGCAGGCGTGCTCGCTTAGGGCGGGTGTGCGATGACCTCATTGCGCGCAGACGGGAGTGGCGACAGACGTTGACGCAGATGATGTCGCCGCGCTTTTTCTTCGTCCTGTTCGCGCTCCTCTATCTCGTTCCGGTCGCCATCGCCGTTGCCCTCCACCATGCGAGGGCGACGGGCGTAGACTGGAGCCGGGCGGATCGGTCGAGCATCGGCCACCTCCCGCTGGCGGCTCAACACCCATCCGCCGTTGTGCGCGTCTTCGCGGCACCCGCGGTGCGCTGGCGCGGCATCGTCGCGGTCCATAGCTGGATCGTCTTCAAGCCGGAGGGAGCCTCCAGCTACACGCGCTACGACTACACCGCATGGGGTGATCCGGTCCGAATGAATGGCTTCGCGGCCGACGGGCGATGGTTCGGCGGTTCGCCGGACATCGTCTTCGCGGCCGATGGCCCGGCGGCCGCGGCGATGATCCCGCGTATGCAAGCCGCCATCGAGACTTACGCCTGGCGCCAGCTTGGCGATTACCGCGCCTGGCCCGGTCCCAACTCCAACACCTTCGTCGCCGCCGTCCTGGATGCGGTGCCCGAGGCTGGGGCTGTGTTGCCGCCCAATGCTGTCGGCAAGGACTATCCGTATGATGGCCGCTGGCTTCGGGCGACAACCTCAGGCACCGGGCTCCGGCTGAGCCTTGGTGGCTACCTCGGGCTCACACTGGCCTGGGTGGAGGGGCTGGAACTCAACATCCTGGGGGCGGTGGCCGGTGTGGATATCCGCCGCCCGGCAATCAAGCTTCCCGGCCTCGGCCGTCTGGGGCTGCCGACGCAGGATGTGCCGTGAGGCAAACGTCAACGCGGACGACTGCGGCCCGTCCACGCCTCGTCAGCTTGGGGAGCCAAACTTCCAGTGGACCTGACGCTCACCAGATTGTCTGATCCTGGTCCACGACGCCATCGAGCCTTGCTGCCAGATGAGGGTGACCAGCCCTGCGCGCATAGGCGGCGGCATCCCGACCTTCAGCGTCCCGGCGGCTCGGATTGGAACCACGCTCGATCAGGAGCTCAACCACTGCTTCGTGCCCTGCGGCCGCGGCGACCATCAGCGGCGTCACACCGTCGGGCCCATGGAAAGACGTGGGATCGCCGGCAGCCGGCAGAAGCTTCTTGAGCAGAGAAACGTCGCCGCGCTCTGCCGCCGCCAGTAGCTCATTTTCTCTCGCGTTCGCCATGTCTCGGTGCTCCCTTTCCGAAATCCAACCGGGGCCAACCTGGCAGCACACCTCCAACGCTATCCACATTCACCAAGGCCGCTTGAACAACCTCTGCCTAGTCCAGCGTTGCTCCGGAAATTTCCACCAGGCGCTGCCACACCCGTTCCTGCTGCACGATGTACGCGCCGTAGGCCGCCGGCGTTTCGTCGGCGATCGGGGCGAAGCCGATCGGCTCCATGCGCTGACGGAAGGCGTCGGAGCGCACGACCTGCGTTATCGCGCGATGCAAGACCTCGATGCGATTGGCAGGCGTACCTGCCGGTGCATTGACCCCGTACCAGCTCTGCATGTCGATATCAGACTCGGGCAGGAGTTCCTTCATCCCGGGTACGTCGCGCAGCTCCGGCACGTAGGTGATGCGCTCGGCGCTACCCACGGCGAGAGGCCTGAACTTGCCCTCGCGGACATTGGGCATCGCCGCGGGGATCACGTCGAACATCATGTCGATATTGCCCGCGTAGAGATCCTGGAACGCCGGCCCACCGCCGCGATACGGCACGTGGGTAATATCAATGCCTGCGGCGCGCTTGAGTGATTCGAGCGCCAGGTGGCTGACGGTTCCGGTGCCCGAGGAGCCCATGGTTATCCGGCCAGGGTCGCGCCGAGCGGCCGCGACAAGCTCCGCGAAGCTCCGCCACGGCCGGTCGGAATTCACGATCAGCAATACCGTCCCGGTGGCAACCCGCGTCACCGGCGCCAGATCGCGAACAGGATCCAGCGGCATCGAGCGGCGGTAGAGGAACTTGTTGGCGCATAAAATCGAGGCCGAGCCGAGCAGCAAGGTATGCCCATCCTTCTCGGCCTTCGCGACGACATCGGCGCCGAGGTTGCCGCCGGCCCCTCCCCTGTTCTCCACCACGATGTTTTGCCCGAGGCTGGCCTGGAGCCGCTCCCCGAGGAAGCGACCGGTGAGATCCACCGCTCCGCCCGGCGCAAAGGGCACGACGAGGCGGATAGGACGGCTGGGGAAGTCCGGCGCCTGACCGCGTGCAGCGGAAAGGGCGGGCAGTGCGAGGGCAGCGGCCCCGAACAAACGACGACTGATCATCTGCGTATCTCCGAAGGCGCCGCGAGCCGGGTTGAGCCTTGACCTCGACGCACGGTCACGCCGGCTGGCGTTGCGGTCAAGACGGTGGCGTTGCACACAAAATCCAACCAGCCGCGAGGGGATGGGTTGCTGGCGCGAGCCGCTTTTCGCGATCTGCCGCCTTTGGCGCTATCGAGACCCGTTCCTAGGCCGACCGAACCCTGACCTCGACGTCGAGCTGAAGGCGAACGTCAGGTCACCTTGCCAGCGAGCTGAGAATGCCTGTCCCGGCCACGGGCGAGGAGATCGAGGGGATCACCGACGAGCAAACCGGCTGACATACGGCTGCCGTACGAGCTTCGAGTTGTCCTCGATTAATGCAACCTCCACGTGTAGACCTTGATCCGGCCTCCAGGGCATCGACGCCCAACCCCGCGGTGATCCCGTCGCGGTCCTCCACCTGAAGACTTCAGGAGCATAATCCGATGTGCCATCGGGCATCCAAGGCATCGCATCGGAATCCCCTGCCTTGAACAGCCATGGTCCTCCACCCCGAATCGGGCGGCGCCAAGCTGCCGGTGCGGCGATGCTACTGGCCGCTCGACCGGCTGCCGCTCAAACCGACACGGCGAGCTGGGCAGCTTTCAAGTCGCAGTTCATCACCGCCGAAGGTCGTGTGGTCGATACCGGCAATGCAGGCATCTCGCATAGCGAGGGCCAGGGCTGGGGCATGCTCCTCGCGGTGTCCGAGAATGACGAGCCGACGTTCAACGCGCTCTGGCAATGGACCGCGCGGACGCTCCGCCGGTCCCAGGACCCTCTGCATTCCTGGCGCTACCGACCGAATGCCGGTGTCGGAGTCGATGACCCCAACAACGCGACCGATGGCGACATCTACATTGCCTGGGCTCTTGCGAACGCGGCGCGGCGCTGGAATCGGTCACAACTTCGCGATTCCGCGGCCCGGATTGCCCAGGCCTTGCTCGGACTTTGCACGCTGAGGATCGGCGAAATGCTGGTCCTGCTGCCGGGCGTGAATGGCTTCGCGACGGCAACAGAAGTCACCCTCAACCCATCCTACTTCGTGTTTCCAGCCTTCCGCGTTTTTGCGGAAATCGCCCCTGATCCACGCTGGGGCCGACTGGAGCGAGACTCCCTCCAGCTGATAGACCGCGGCCGTTTCGGCGTCTGGCAGCTGCCGCCGGATTGGCTCAGCCTTCAGCGCGCGACCGGTGACATGCAGCCTGCGCAGAATTGGCCGCCCCGCTTCGGTTTCGACGCGGTTCGAGTGCCTCTGCTGGTCGGCTGGGGACGGTATGCCGATGCCGCGATCCTCGCTGCCGCGAGACGTTTCTGGAGCAGCGGTGGTGCCGGAGGAGGTCCACCAGCCTGGGTCGATCTGCGAAGCGCTGAGGTAGCACCATACCGCGCGTCGGAGGGTGTCCTCGCCGTCGCAAGACTGACCGAAGCGCTGGTCCAGGGCCACCGGTTCCCGCAGCTCGGGGCACCGGTCGTGACCGCCGACTACTACGCCTCGACCCTCTCTCTGCTCGCGCAGATTGCGGCGCGTGACATAGCGCAGGGCGTTCCCTGATACCACTCTGGGTTTAGTCACCCGGGTTTTAAATCGCGCTCAGATTGCGTACGGTTTCAGAGTGATCAATGCGCGATTTGCCGATCCGCAGACCATGAGGGCTCAGATGGAACGCGACCCGGACATTCGCACGCTCGCCCTGCGGATGAACTCCCGCCAGTTTCCCTACAGAGACTTTGCCAATCCAGCCATCCGCACCAGCCTGGCGGCAGAGCCGACCACGCCTGAACCCGCAACACCAGGCGAACCGGAGCGTGCGGCTGTGACGTCCCCGCCCTGGAGCGGTGTTCCGGGCGTCGCGCTTGCGCAGGCTCCCTCAACGACCTTGATGCTCACGACACCATACCCGGTTGCCCCGCCGGTACGGCAGCCTTCGATGACGGCAGCAGCCGCACCGGCAGCCTGGTTTCCTCCGCCGGCGCCGCTTCCTCAGCCAGCCGCTGGCGATCTTCCGCAAGCGCTGCAAACATCGCCGCTTGTAGCGGCGCTTCCGTCCCGCCTATCCGCCCCGCATCAGCCACCATCCGCGGACTTCCCGTTGATCCTCAACGCCCTTCAGGAAGTGCGCGACCTCGCGCCGCCTGCGGCGACCGCGGCCGGCGGCGTCGGCACGGCCGACTGGCTCCGCGCGCGCGCATCGGCGGCACAGGGCTGAGCCCATGCCCCTGATCTGTTTCAGCTCACCCAAGGGCGGGGTCGGCAAGACCAGCCTGACCGCCAACATCGCCCATGCGCTGAGCCGCGCCGGGCGCCGCGTCGCCCTGCTCGACCTCGATCCCCAGAACGCGCTGCGGCTGCATTTCGGCGTGCCGATCGGCGACAGCGCCGGCTTCATGACGCGGCTCGCGGGCCCTGGCGATCCGCTTGCGATGCTGCGCCAGACTGCGGCAGGACCGGCGCTGCTGCCGCACGGCGCGGTCGACATGCATCAGGCCCTCGCACTCGGCGCCATGCTCGGCACCAACCCCGGGCTGCTCATGGACCCCGTCCAGCGCCTGCTGGCGGACCCGGAGTTGCTCTTGATCGCGGATACGCCGCCCGGTGCATCGCAGGCGATGGCCGCGATCCTGTCCGCCGCGGCCTTGGTCGTCGTCATCCTGCTCGCCGATGCCGCCAGCACCGCGCTGCTGCCGCAGGTCGAGAGCGGCGCCTTCCTGGGCCAGGGCACGCTCGGCAGCCTGTTCGCCTCGCGCGCCCGCTTCGTCGTGAACCAGGTCGACCCCGCCTCCCGCCTCAGCGTGAGTTCGGCCGAGTCCGTGGCCGGCCATCTCGGCCAGCGGCTGCTCGGCGCCGTCCTGCGCGACCCGGCTGTGGGCGAGGCGCTCGCCTACCAGCGCCTGCTGCTGGATCACGCACCAGAGGCGACCGCGACGCGAGATATCCGGGCCATCGCACACACCATTGCCGCGTCCATCGCCCGGCCGCCGGCGACCTTCGCGCAACCGGCCCCTGCCCCGCAGATGCCCGCGCTGCTCGACCCCGCGAATTGGAGCCGGCCATGAGGGAAGGCGCTGCCATCCGCCCGTTTCGCAGCCCGGTGATGGCGTGGTGCGCCACCCTTGTCGGGCTGCTCGCGCTGTTCACCTTCGTCTCGGTTCCCCTGGAGCCCCTCGAACAGGGCTGCCTGACGATCGGGACCATCGTGGTGATGGTCCTGGCCCTGCGGGTGCCGGGGCGACCGGTGACCCTGTTCCTCGCCGCGCTCTCGGTCGCCGTCTCTGGCCGCTATCTGTTCTGGCGCATCGCCGACACGATGGAATTCGAGAGCTTCTGGCAGGCCTTCTTCATGGTCGGCCTGCTGATGGCGGAGATCTACGCCGGCTTCGCACTGTTGCTGGGGTATTTCCAGACCCTGTGGCCGCTGGAGCGCAAGCCCCTGCCCCTGCCGCGCGACACCGCGCTGTGGCCAACGGTTGATATCTTCATCCCCAGCTACAACGAGAGCCTGGACATCGTGCGCCCGACGGTCTTCGCCGCGCTCTCGATGGACTGGCCGCCGGAAAAGTTCAACGTCTACATCCTCGATGACGGCCGCCGGCCGGAATTCCGCGCCTTCGCGGAATCAGTGGGCTGCGGCTACGTCATCCGCCCCGACAACAAGGGCGCCAAGGCCGGCAACATCAATCACGCCGTCGGGCTGACGAGCGGCGAGTTCATCACGATCTTCGATTGCGACCACGTCCCCACGCGCGCCTTCCTGCAGTTCTCGCTCGGCTGGCTGCTGCGCGACCAAAAGCTCGCGATGGTGCAGACCCCGCACCATTTCTACTCGCCCGATCCGTTCGAGCGGAATCTCGCCGGCGGCCACGGCGTGCCCAATGAGGGGCTGATGTTCTACGGCGCGGTGCAGCCGGGCAACGACCTCTGGAACGCAACCTTCTTCTGCGGCTCCTGCGCGGTGATCCGCCGCACGGCGATGCTCCAGGCCGGCGGTGTACCGACCGAGACCGTGACGGAGGATTGCCACCTGTCGCTGCGCATGCAGCGCATGGGGTGGAACACCGCCTACCTGCGGATGCCGCTCGCCGCCGGCCTCGCGACCGAGCGGCTGATCCTGCACATCGGGCAGCGCATGCGCTGGGCGCGCGGGATGCTGCAGATCTCGCGCATCGAAAACCCGCTGATCGTCAGCGGCCTGAGCCTGTCGCAGCGCCTTTGCTACTTCTCGGCGATGTTCCACTTCGCCTTCGCGGTGCCGCGGCTAGTCTTCCTCACCTCGCCTCTGGCGTTCCTGCTGCTCGGGCACTCCGTCATCGCGGCCGCACCCCTTGCGATCCTCGCCTATGCCGGCGGGCACATCATCCATGTGCTGTTCACCGCCACGCGCATCACCGGACGCGTGCGGCACTCGCTCTGGAGCGAGGTCTACGAGGTGAGCATCGCGATGTACCTGCTGCCGGTGACGATCGCCACGCTGATCAACCCGCGCAAGGGCAAGTTCAACGTGACCGACAAGGGGGGCCTGCTGGCCGAAAGCCACTACGATTTCAAGGCGATCTGGCCCACCCTGCTGCTCGCGGCATTGCTGGGGGCCGGCGTGGTGTCCGGCGTGATCGGGCTGCTGCGCCACGCGCCCGACAGCCTCGAATTCCAGGCCTACCTGCTCAACGGCGTCTGGGCGCTGCTGTGCCTGGTGCCGGTGCTAGCGGGCATCGCCGTAGGCCGGGAACGCAAGCAGATCCGCCGCCAGGCGCGCATCGACGCCATCCTGCCGGCGAGCCTGGTTCTGACGAACGGCATGCGGATCGACGGGCAGACGCGGGACCTCTCGCTGGGCGGCCTGTCCTTCGCCCCCGACGGCGCAGGGGCTATGGCGGCCCTGACCGACGATGAGGCGCTGGTCTGCGACATCGAGGCGGGTGGCAAACGGATCAGCCTGCCGGCGACCTTCCACGCGACCATCAACGGCCTGGTGCGCGTGCGCTTCGCGCCGAAGACCTTGCTCGACGAGGCGCACATCACCCAGGTGGTGATGGGCCGCGCCGATGCCTGGGTGGACTGGGACAACTACCAGCTCGACCGGCCGCGCCGCCGGGGCGGCAAAGCGAGGTGCTCGCACCCGCGAGGCTCTCCGCCGTGCTGCTGGCCATGATGCTGGCCGCGGGACCCGCCCAGGCGCAGCCCCGCGGCGGGCAGCAGCTGTCGATCCCGCCGCTCTCGCTGCCGCCTTCGCCCGTGCTCGACGTGCCCCTGCCCACCGCACCCGATCGCGCACCCTTCCAGGGCCCGGCCTCCCTCGCGCCGGCCTCCGACGCGCCTTCGCCCACCCCGGCGGCGGCACCCGCCCGCCCTGTCCGCACGCGCCAGGTGACGG
>JAZKFA010000173.1:0-19071 GCA_040386655.1 Pseudomonadota bacterium
CGAACGAAGCGCGCCGTGTCGAACAGTAGCGACGTCCCCCGGCTGGCGAGCAACTGGTCGCGGTACATCGCGAGCCGCAGACGGTCGCGCCCCAGCGCAATGGCGCGCGCCGTGTACTCCTCCGGCGTCGCGCAGACGAGGCTCGGAATACCCGCCGCGCGCACTAGCGACGCGCAGACGCGCGAGGCGAAGCCGCGCCCCGGCAGTGTCAGGATCGGCACGCCCATCCACAGCGCATCAGACGCCGTAGTGTGCGCACCATAGGGCGTGGTGTCGAGGAACAGGTCGGCCAGCGCATAGCGCGCGATGTGCTGCGCATTGGGCGCGAAGGGCGCGAAAATCAGCCGCGCGGGGTCGATCCCTGCCGCATCGGCCAGGGCACGCTGGCGCGTATCGACGGCCTCGGCACCCTTGAGCAGCCACAGCACGCTGCCGGGCACGCCGCGCAGGATCTCCATCCAGCGCGCGAAGACGAAGGGCGTGATCTTCTGCGCGCCGTTAAAGCTGCAAAAGACGGTCGCATCCTCCGGCAGGCCAAGGGCGGCGCGTGTCGGTGTCTCAGCGACCACGCGCGCGCGGTCATTGGGCTGGTAGCAGGGCAGGCGCAGGACCCGTTCGGTATAGTAGATCTCGTGCCCCTCGGGGATGATCGTGGGATCGGCGATGATGTAGTGGTGGTAGGGCGTGCCCATCGTACCGGCGAAGCCCAGCCAGTTGACGATCACCGGCGCCGGCCGCCGCGCCAGCAGCTTCTGCCGCGCGCTGCGGGTATGCCCGTTGATGTCGATGAGGATGTCAATTCCGTCGCGCCGCATGAGCGCGAGTGCCGCGTCGTCATCGAGGCCGGAGATATCCACCCAATGCTCCGCCTGGTCGCGGATGCGCGTCTTGGTCGCATCCTCCGCCGCGATGCCGCAGTAGTAGAGGAACACCTCGAACTGGCTCGCCTCGTGGCGATGGAACATGTCCGCGGTCAGGTACCCGATCGCGTGGTCGCGCAGATCCGACGACAGGTACCCGATGCGCAGCCGCCCGGCGCGGGCATGCGGCACAGGGTGGCGCAGGATACTTGCGGCCGGCGGGCGCCCGATCTCCTCCCGCGCATAGGCCGCCGCGCCGGCGAGCTGCAGCAGCGGGTCGTCGGCGTAGTTGGCGAGGCTCAGCGGTGCCATCCGGCGCTTCAGCGCGGCCGTGTCGAAGGGCCCCACCGGCTCCAGCAGCGGCCAGGTGCATTGGCGTTGGCGCAGTGCGATCCAGTGTTGCACCACATCGCCCGGATGCTGCCCGAGCTCGATCATCTGGCGCAGCGCCGCTTCCGCCTGCGCCAGCATTTTGCGCCCCTCCAGCATGGATGCGCTGAGCTTCAGCGCGGCCGCCTTGTGCCCCACCGCCTCGCCTGTCACCGCGCCGAGCGCGGCCGTCACCTGCGACCACTGCGCATAAGCCTGGTCGGCGGCTCCCAGACGCTCAAGTATGACGCCAAGATTGACCCGCGCGGGCAGGAAGTCCGGCTGCGCCTGCACCGCCTCCTGCAAGGCCATGGCGGCGTCGCCGGTAGCGCCGAGATTCGATAGCACCACCGCCAGATTGAACAGCGCCACATGGCGATAGGGGCTGTCGGGATTCGCCGACAGCCAGTCGCGATACGTCTGCGCGGCTTCGCTCACGCGCCCGGCCTGGGCGTGCCCCTGCGCGTTGCCGAGCAGCTCGGTGATGGTCATGGCATCCATGCGCGACATCCTGTTGCGGCCAAGGTCGGGCGGGGCCTTGGCCCCGGTTCTCTCAGGCGGCGATCTGCGGCGCGGCCATATGCGCCGCGGCCCAGAGCGCGAACTTGCCGTCGCGCATCACCCGGGCATGCGGGAAACCGGCCTCCGTCAGCGCGGCCTGCAGGCTGCGCGCGGTGAACCCGCCGCGATGCCCCATGAAGGCGTTGCCCTGCGCCAGCGCACCGCGGTGGCCGTAGAGCATGTCGAGCGGCGTGATCGGCCCGGCCGGAGAGACATAGGCCGCCTCCATCAGGCGATCCTGCGCCACCAGCTCGGCCACCTGCTGCAGGTCGGGCAGGGTGATGAGCAGGAAGCCATCGGGGGCCAGCACGCGGCGGAACTCGGCGAGTGCGAGCGGCACCTCGTGCGGATACAAGTGCTCGACATTGTGCGAGGACCAGACCGCGTCCATCGACCCGGTCGGGACCGGCGCCATGTCGGTGATCGAGGAGATGATGTCGGGCGCGACGCCCGCATCGATGTCGAGGCGGACTTCCTGCCAGGCATCGGCGGGAAACCATTCGGCCGGCAGCTTGCGCGGATCGGCCGCGCCGCAGCCGACATGCAGCACGCGACGCAAGGTGGAAGAGGGAGCGTTCATTCTGGACCTCCTGGACAAGGCGCGGGGACAGCGCGCCCGAGAGGTCGGCAGCCTAGCGAGGATGGATTAACGCCCTGTTGCCAAGGGCCTTTACCGCTTGGCAATCGGTCCGCGCGTATCAACGCCGCATCCCCAGAATGGAGCGCAGCCTTGGCCTATCTGTCCGCGATCGAGATCGCACCCGGCGAGGGCCTGGTGCGCACGGTGAAATCCGTCCTGACTGAGGCGATGGGCGCCACCATCGACCGGAGCCAGGGCTTCTACACCATTGATGGCATGTCCGGTTATCGCTACCGCTGGTTCATCAACACTCTCGTACGACGCATGGCCAAGCCCGCCTACCTTGAGGTCGGCAGCTGGCAGGGATCCACACTGTGCGCCGCCATCGCTGATAATGCGGTGCGCGCGCTCGCCATCGACAACTGGAGCGAGTTCGGCGGACCCAAGGACCAGTTCCTTGCCAATGTCGGCCGTTATCGCGGGGAGGCCGCGACCGTCGGCTTCTACGAGGGCGATTTCCGCACCGTGCCCTTCGCCGCCATTGCCGAGAAGGTTGAGCCTTTCAACATCTATCTCTTCGACGGCCCGCATGGGGAGGCCGACCAGTATGACGGCCTTGTCCGCGCGCTGCCCGCGCTCGCGCAGCGCTTCGTCTTCATCTGCGACGACTGGAACTGGGAGCGTGTCCGCGCTGGCACCCACCGCGCCATCGCCGAGAGCGGCGTTGACCTCCTGTTCGGCGCGGAGATCCGCACAACGCTTGACGGCAGCAACGGCGTCCCCGGCTTCAAGGAAAGCGACTGGCACAACGGCTACTTCATCGGGGTGCTCAGCAAGAGCTGAGCAGCGGTATAGTGCCCTCACGCGGCGGGCGCGGCCTCCGGCCGCTTGCCTTCGCCGGACTGCCGGCGTTCGGCCATTCGGCCTCGCGGCGCGCGTAAGGGACGCGCCCCGGAAGGGTCCAGGGAGTCGCTTGGCGCCGCCTTTTCACACAGCATCGACGGCCCTAATCCAGGCCGACGCAGCTCGCCGTGTAAGGTCACCTCAAACGCCGGGACCGGCAGGGGCCGCTTGGCGAGCCCGCGTACCGGTGACACCCGAGCTGGCTCGCGCTCCCATCCCGGCCGAGCGGCGCGCGCTACGCGAACGCCCGCTCCACCAACGGTCCCGGCCCTGTCGCGATCTCGCGGATGATCTTGCGGCGCACCGCCGTCTCGAACGCCTCGAACCCCTCCGCGACCATCAGGAACGAGCCCGGCCCGCCGATCACCTCGTCGCGGTAGTAGTCATCCAGCGGCGGCAACCCGGCCAGCGCGGCCGCCGGCGAGGGGTCCCGGTCCAGCACGGCAAGCCCGTTGAGGATGATGCCGCGTTCCAGCGCCGCGCTGCGCGCCTGCGCCAGTGGGCGCCCCGAATTGTTCACCCCGTCGCCGGAGATATCCACCACCTGCCGTGTGCCCTCGTACCTCTGCCCGAACAGCCGCGCGGCATAGTCGATGGCCCCCGAGATGGAGGTGTACAGGTAGGTATCGCGCGGCGCCGCATCCACCGCTGCGGCGAATCCCGCCGCCGCCTGCGCGCCGTGGATCCGCGTCCACGGCACCAGCAGGTTCTGGATGTCCCAGTCAGACCAGGTGAACAGGCACACCGCAATGGACCCCAGCGGCCCGCCGGTAATCCCTTCGGCCAGGCGCGGGTCACGGAACGCCGCCGCATAGCCCGCGAATTGCAGCGCCTGCTCGACCGCATCGACGGAGCGGGAGACATCGACCGCGAGCACCAGTTCGACATCGACGGGTTCCTGCGCACGCAGCCCGCCCGATCGGATCACGGCCGGGGCGGCCAGGCCGGCGCCGAGCAGCGCTCGGCGCGAAAGGAGGGAGGAGGGAGCCTGGGTCCGGGATGGCCACATACGCATCTTGCTCTCCAGTGTTGGAGCGCGTGCGCGATGGCCTGCCTTCCCTATCCGCTGTCTTTGAAGTCAGGCTAGGACAGCGGTCTTAGGTTCCTTAGTACACCCATGGTTTGCCGCAGTGCAACAAGAGTTACACAAAATCGCGGCAGTGAACGCCTCAGCCGGCCCAGCGCGTGCTGCCGATTGCCTCGATCTTGTTCATGCGATCGCGCAGCCCGCTCAGCGCGAGGTAGTCAGACGTCATGCCGGGATGCACCACATCCAGGAAGTCGATCAGCACCGTCACGGCCATATCCGCCTGCGTCATCCGCGCACCGGCCAGGTACGGGTCCGGCGCCATCGCGTCGAGTGCTGCGAGCGCGCCATGCACCTGGCGCAGCTGCCCGGCGGCCACGGTTTCCGAGCGGTGTTCCGGCGCACGGCGCTTGAGCTCGGTGAAGGCGGCGACCGCCTTGTCACAGGCGCCCAATGCCAGCGCCTCAGCGCGCAAGGCGGCGCGGCGGGCCGCGCCTTCCTTCGGCACCAGCGCCTTGTCGGCCGGGGCCAGCGTCTCGACGTGGTCGAGAATGGCAGCGCTGTCGATCAGCGACTCGCCATCGTCCAGGACGAGGGCCGGCACGCGCACCAGCGGGTTGTACCGGGCGATATCAGCCGCATTGTCCACCGTGCTGTAGGCGAGATGCTCGAACGGAATGCCATAGACGTTCAGCGTCGCCGCCACGCGGCGGACGAAGGGGCTGAGCGTGCGACCGATGAGCTGCATGGTGAATTTCCTTCCCGGGACTGAAACCACTCTCTAGCCGCGATGGCCCGGCCCGGCGAGGGCTTGCGGCCGCTAGGCAGCGCGCTTGGGCGCGTTGGCGCGCGACGTCAGAATCCCGCGCCCGGCTGCGCAAGGTAGGCAGCCTCCGCATCCGTATTCGTCCGGCCCAGCACCGCGTTGCGGTGCGGAAAGCGCCCGAAGCGGCGGATCACCGCACGGTGCCGCCAGGCATAGTCGATGCTCCCGCCGGGCGCGCGGTGCGGCGCGCTGTCTCGCAGCCCCTCGAACAACGCGACCGAGAGATCCTGCTCCGCCATCGCCTCGGAATGCTCGAAGGGTAGGTAGAGGAAGACGCGCTCGGTCGGCGTCAGGGCGCGATCCATGTGGCGCCCCAGCACCACCTCCCGCGCGATGACCCGGGCATGCGCGTCGCTGGCGAAGGCCTCCGCCGAACCGCGATGCAGGTTGCGCGGGAACTGATCGAGCACCACCAGCAGCGCGAGCGCGCCGGCCGGCGTCCCCGCCCAGCCATCCAGCGCGCCGTCCCGCGCGGGGACCAGCAGTGCGCCGAACTGGTCGCGAATGGCGGCGTCGAACGCCTCATCCTTCACGAACCATGCCTTGCGCGGCGTATCGCTACCCTCGGCGAACCAGAAGGCCAGGACGGCGTCGGCGTTCATGCCAATGCCCGGTCGAGCAGGCGCACCGCGTGCAGCGCCTCCCGCCCCGCAAGGTCGCCGATCTGATGCCGGCAGGAAGTGCCATCCGCGATCACCAGGTCCGCCGCATCGGCGCGACGCAGCGCCGGCAGCAGCGCGAGCTCCGCCATCGCCTTCGACGTCGCGAGGTTCTTCGCCTCATAGCCGAAGGCGCCGGCCATGCCGCAGCAGGACGAGGTGATTGGCAGCACCTTCAACCCGGGAATGGCGGAAAGCAGCGCGACCGCCGCGGGAAAGGCGCCGAACGCCTTCTGGTGGCAATGGCCGTGCACATGCGCCGTCGCCTCGATGCGCTTGAAGGGCAGCACCGCCTTCATCGCGATCAGGAATTCGGACAGCAGGTGCGCGCGCGCGGCCAGCGCCTCGCTCTCCGGACCCGGCAGCATGGCGGGGAACTCATCGCGCAGGGTCAGCAGCGCGGAGGGTTCGATGCCGATCACCGGCGTCTCGGGGTAGGCACTCAGCGCTGCGATGGTGCGCCTGGCTTCCGCACGCGCCTTCTCGACCAGCCCGGCCGCGAGCAGCGTGCGCCCATCATCCAGCGGCCTTGCCCCGCGTGGTGGCCGGGCGAGCGTGACGCGATGCCCCGCGGCCCGCAGAACGCGCACTGCGGCGCGCAGATTCTCCGGCTCGAAGTAGCGGTTGAACAGGTCGGGCAGCAGGATGACCTCGCCCGGCGCGCCGGTGGGCTCGGGCAGTTCGGCGTCGCGGAAGGCGCGCCAGGCGAAGCCGGGCAGGGGCCTCTGCCGTGCGAAGCCGAGCAGCTTCTCGCCCAGCCAGCGCCCGCCCGGCACCCATTCGCGCGCATTGGCCAGCGGCGGCAGGATGGCGGCGTAGGGCGCCCACTGCGCCATGGTCGCGATCACACGGTCCTTCAGCGGAAGTCCATGCGTTGCCTGCCGCGCGGCCAGCGCCTCGATCTTCATGCGCGCCATGTCGACGCCCGTCGGGCATTCGCGCCGGCACCCCTTGCAGGACACGCACAGCGACAGCGCATCCTGCACCGCATCGGAGGCCAGCCCGCCCTCGATCTGCCCCGTCAGCGCCAAGCGCAGCGTATTGGCGCGCCCGCGCGTCAGATGCACCTCGTCGCGCGTCGCGCGGTAGGAGGGGCACATGGTTCCCGCATCGAACTTCCGGCAGGTGCCATTATTGTTGCACATCTCGACCGCGCCCAGTAGCGCGCCGGGATGCTCGCTCCAGTCGAGTGCGGGCGTGATCGGCAGCGGCGCGTAGCCGGGCGCGTAGCGGAACAGCGACCGGTCATCCATCGCAGGCGCGCGCGTGATGCGGCCGGGGTTGAGCATGGCGGTCGGATCGAAGGCGTCCTTCACCTGCTCGAAGGCGCGGGCGACGCGCGGGCCGAACATCGGCTCGTTGAATTCGGAACGGACGATGCCGTCGCCATGCTCGCCGGAATGGCTGCCCTTGTATTCGCGGACCAGGGCGAAGCATTCCTCCGCGATGGCGCGCATCTTGGTGACGTCCTCGCCGGACTTCATGTTCAACACGGGGCGGACATGCAGGCATCCGACCGAGGCATGGGCGTACCAGGTGCCCTTGGTGCCGTACTTGGCGAAGACGTCGTTCAGGCGTTCGGTGTAGTCCGCCAAATCGTCGAGTCCGACCGCGCAATCCTCGATGAAGGACACCGGCTTCCCGTCGCCCTTCATCGACATCATGATGTTCAGACCGGCCTCGCGCACCTCCGCGATGGCGGCCTGGAAGGGCGCGTCGGTCGCGCGCACGACGGCGCCGGGATGGCCCAGATCGGCCATCGCCTCCTCCAGCCGATCCAGCGATTGCAGCAGCGGGCCATCTTCCTGCCCGTGGAATTCCACGATCAGCACGCTGTCCGGCTCGCCGATCAGCATGGCGTCAATGGTGCGGCGATAGATCGGGATGGAGCGTCCAAGATCGATCATCGTGCGGTCCACGAGCTCCACCGCCTCGGGGTGAAGGGCCACCAGGTGGCGCGAGGCCTCCATCGCGGCGCGGAAGGTCGGGAACTGGCAGATGCCCAGCACCTTGCGCGGCTTGATCGGCCACAGCTTCAGATCAAGCGCGGCCGAGAACGCCAGCGTCCCTTCGCTGCCCACCAGCAGCCGCGCGAGGTTGCCTCGCCCCTCGGCCCGTGCGGCCGGCGTCAGCGCATCGAGGTTGTAGCCGCCGACGCGGCGCAGCTGGTGGGGGAAGCGCGCGGCGATCTCCTCCGCCTCCCGCGCGCCGAGCGCGCGCAGGCGGTTCACCAGGTCCGCGATGGGTGCGGGGATGGTCTCGCCGAGGTTCTCGGGCAGGTCGGCGAAGGCGAAGCGTGACCCATCGGCCAGGATCGCGTCGATGGCGCGCACATTATCCGCCATCAGCCCGTAGCGGATGGACTTGCTGCCGCAGGAATTATTCGCCGCCATGCCGCCGATGGTGCAGCGCGCCCAGGTGGAGGGATCGACGGGGAAGAAAACCCCCTGCGGCTTCAGCGCCTCGTTCAGCGCGCCAAGCGTGATACCCGGCTGCACGCGTGCGGTGTCGCCGTCCACGCTCAGCACGTTGCGGAGGTACTTGGTGCAGTCGATCACCAGCGCGCGGTTCACGGTCTGCCCGCACTGGGAGGTGCCGCCGCCGCGCGGCAGCAGGGGGATGCCCTCCTCGCGGCAGATCGCCATCGCGGCTTCGACATCGGCAGTGGTTCGGGGGACCAGCACGCCGAGCGGCTCGATCTGATAGATGCTCGCGTCCGTGGCGTAGCGGCCGCGATCGGCGGCGGAGAACAGCACCTCGCCTTCGGTTTCGTGGCGGAGGCGCTGTGCCAGGTGGCTGCTGCCAATCTGGGTCTGTCCGGGGGCTATGACGTTCATCCGCCCCAGAATACCGGGACAGGCGAGCCTTGTCGCCGCCCGGTCTGACGGGGCGGGATCAAGGTCCGGCCAGTGTCGCCTTCACGCGGTCAGAGGCGCGGCATCGGCTTGTTGGTGAAGCTGCGGTTCACCGGGTTCACCTCATGGACGTAGAAGGTCCAGCTGTCGCCGGCGCGCGTCGCCCAGACGAAGGCCGGGATCTGGTAGTCGCCGCGTGCGAGGCGATGGCTGATCACGTAGCCCCGCTCGGACGCGATGTTGATCGCTTCCTTGTCCTTGCGGACGTTGTTGGTGTTGCGGTCCTCGCCATCGGAATTGAGGTTGCCGTGAAACACCAGGGGCCGATGCCCCCCAGCCTTCTGTGCGATGTAGATGTTGCACCCGGTCAGCGGCCCCGTGAGGAACAACGTCGCCGCCGTCGACAGCTTGGTCAGCGTGCAGGTGTCCTCCTTCCAGGGCAGGAAGCAGACGCGCTCGCCTTCTGCGCTCGTGCCCTCCACGGCCTGGATCAACGGCAGGCCGGGGATGTCGCGCAGCGCGATCATCAGCCTAGCGGTCAGCCGTACCTGGCCGGTGCGGATGAACTCCTTGCCGCGCGAGCCG
This sequence comes from Pseudomonadota bacterium, assembly GCA_040386655.1. Classification (GTDB taxonomy): domain Bacteria; phylum Pseudomonadota; class Alphaproteobacteria; order Acetobacterales; family Acetobacteraceae; genus Plastoroseomonas. Next base: position 9,226 of record JAZKFA010000173.1, read on the forward strand.
CAGCTGGCGGTGTCGAAGGCGCGCGCGGTGGTTCCGTCGCCCACGATCTCGGCCTGCAACATGCACGCATTGGTGCGGATGAAGGCCGCCGGGTCGGCGCGGAACAGCGCGTCCTGCCCGTGGACCTGCTCCTGCGCGAAGCCCCCCGTGGGCGCGCTGACGGTAATGCCTGACATGGATCAAACTCCTCCGTGGCGAACATCGTTACGTATACACAATAGGAAGGCGCCCCTCCTTCTGTCAGCCCTTTTCTGGCTCAGCCACGCGAGAAAAGCGCCCAGTCGCGCCCTGCACCTGGCGGCGCGCAGTCGCTGCATTGGCGCGGGGACAGGGAGGCGGTTAGAGAAGGGGCGAAGGACGGAGGATCCCATGCCCTATTTCGAATCGAAGCGTCAGTCTGGGCGCCATTTCCTGCAGATCCCCGGCCCGTCGACCGTTCCCGACCGCATCCTGCGCGCGATCGACAACGCCACGATGGACCATCGAGGGCCGGATTTCGGGCTGCTTGGCAAGCGGGTGCTGGCCAAGGTGCAGCGCATCTTCCAGACCACGCAGCCAGTGGTGATCTTCCCCGCATCGGGGACCGGCGCGTGGGAAGCGGCCCTGGCCAACACGCTCTCGCCCGGCGACCGCGTGCTGATGTGCGAGACGGGCTGGTTCGCGCATCTGTGGCAGGAGATGGCCGGCAAGCTTGGCATCGTCACCGACCTCATCAAGACAGATTGGCGCCGCGGCGCCGACGTCGCCCAGATCGCCGAGCGCCTGACCGCCGATAAGAGCCACGCCATCAAGGCCGTGGCCGTGGTGCACAACGAGACCTCGACGGGTGCGACCTCGCGCATCGCCGAGGTGCGCGCCGCGATCGACGCCGCCGGCCACCCCGCGCTGCTGCTGGTGGACACCATCTCCGGCCTCGCCTCGGCCGAGTACAAGCATGATGCCTGGGGCGTGGACGTCACCGTCTCGGGCTCGCAGAAGGGGCTGATGCTGCCGCCCGGCCTGTCCTTCAACGCCATCTCGAAGAAGGCGCTTGAGGCGAGCAAGACGGCGAAGCTGCCGCGCAGCTACTGGGATTGGGGACCGATGATCGCGTCCAACGCGACCGGCTACTTCCCCTACACCCCGGCCACCAACCTGCTCTACGGCCTCGACACCGCCTGCGACATGATCTTCGAGGAAGGGCTCGACAACGTCTTCGCCCGCCATGAGCGCCATGCCGAGGCGACGCGCCGCGCTGTGCGCCACTGGGGCCTTGAGGTGCAGGTCGAGGATGCCCGGCACTATTCCCCGGTGCTGACCTGCGTGCGCCTGCCGGAAGGCCATTCGGCCAATGCGCTGCGGGCCGCCATCCTGGAGAAGTTCAACATGAGCCTGGGGAATGGCCTGGGCCAGCTGAACGACCGTGCCTTCCGCATCGGCCACCTCGGCGACATGAACGACCTGACGCTGATGGCCACGCTCTCGGGCGTGGAGATGGGCCTGCGGGTCGCCGCGGTCCCGCACGCTGCGGGCGGCGCCCAGGCGGCGATGGAGTTCCTGACGGGCAATCAGTAGCAGGCACGCTCGGCGCGGGAACGCGCTGAGCCTTCACCGCTAGGTCGCGGGCGCCGTGCCGAACGGCGCCTTCGCAGCGATTGGGATGACACTTCGTGCACGGAACGGCGTGCGGGTAGGACCGCCTATACGCGCGGGACTTGCGCATGTCATCGACCGCTCAATTTTTTGTGCGCAGCTTCGTGCAGCCGTGCACTTGCATCACGACCGCCTGCATGGGCGATTATAGCAGGCGAGACACAACCCGAGCTTGGTGCTGAAGCTCGATGCGTATACAGTACAAACAGCCCTAGCTTTGACCATTTTTACGCTATGCTAACCGCGGCATTTTAAACCCAGCCGTGTGCCGGACTTGAGTTCGTGTTGAAGGATCAGCGTTTGCGCGAACGGCCTCTCCTGGTGAACGCCGCGGCTTCATACCCGTCAAACGGCATGGAGCGGGTCGGATGACGGCACGCATTCTCGTTGTTGACGATGTTGCAGCCAACCGCCGGTTGTTGGAAGCCCGACTTCGCGCCGAGTATTTCGAGGTCTCCCAGGCCGCCTCTGGCGCCGAGGCCATCGCCATCGCACTCAGCTGGGCGCCCGATGTCATCCTGCTCGACGTGATGATGCCGGTAATGGACGGCTTCGAGTGCTGCCGGCTGCTCAAGGCCGAACCCGAGACGCAGCACATACCCGTGGTCATGGTTACCGCGTTGATCGATGCCGATGAACGGGTGCGCGGGCTCGAGGCCGGCGCCGACGACTTCCTCTCCAAACCGGTCAGCGAGGCGACGCTGCTCTCACGGCTCCGGGCCCTGCTCCGCGTCAAGCAGGTCACCGATGCCTGGCGCCTTCGGCAGAACACAGCGCGAGAGCTCGGCCTCGAGGCACGTCCGCCGCTCGCCATCGGGCTCGAGGGCACGCGCGCCCTGCTGCTGCGCTCCGACGCCGAGGAGACGGCGCTGATCGGCGGCATGCTCGCGGCCGATGGCATTTCGCTGCTCAATGGCGGCAGCGAGGCGGAGGCGCGCCAGCTGCTCGCGGTCGGCGGCTTCGACCTGGTGCTGCTGTCGATGACGAACCCGGATGTGGAGGCGCTGCGCTTCGCCTCCTCGCTGCGCGCCTCATCGGCCACGCGCGACCTGCCGCTGCTGCTGGTCGGGGATCCTGACCAGCACACGCAGATCCTGCGCGGCTTCGATCTCGGCGCCAATGACCACGTCCTGCGCCCCGTCGACCCGAATGAGCTGCGCGCGCGGGTGCGCAACCAGATCCGCAGGCGCCGCTTCCAGGAGAGCCTTCAGAACGACCTGGATCGTTCACTGGAGATGGCGGTGACGGACCCACTGACGGGCCTGCGCAACCGCCGCTATGTCCGCCGCCATCTCGATGGGTTGCTGCGCGGCGGCAAGGGTGCGACGGCGCTGCTGGTCGACGTGGACCACTTCAAGCGCGTCAATGACGACTTCGGCCATGCCAGCGGCGACCATGTGCTGCAGGAGATCGCGCTGCGCATGCAGGACCAGCTGCGCGCCTCGGACGTGATCGGGCGTTACGGCGGCGAGGAGTTCCTCGTCGTACTCGACACCGATATCGAGGAAGAGGTGATGACGGTCGCGACGCGGCTGAAACACGCCGTCGCGGACATGCCGTTCCGCCTGGGCGATCACCGGGCCATCATCACCATCAGCGCCGGTGTCGCGATCGCGGCCCCGGGCATGAACTCGGATTCCGTGATTTCGGCGGCTGACACCGCGCTGTACCGCGCCAAGCGCGCAGGCCGCGACCGGGTCGAGATGGCCCATGGCGCGGACCTGACCGGTCCCACATCCTCGGCGGCGGCGGCGTTCTAGTTTTTGCGCCATCAGCTTCCGGGCGCCGCGTACGGTGGCCTCTGCTCGCCGGACGTTCCACGTTCTCGCACTACGTCCGCGAGGCAACTGCTGATGGAGAGCTAATGCTGGACGTCAGGTGATCCAGCGGCGGCCCAGCTTTTGGGACAAACCACATTAACGATTGGCGCACGCGGTAGGTGCAAGGCAGCGCCTCGCCAAGCGCCGGGCGCCGCCGTGGCGGGCCCGAATCTCCTCGGTCAGGCCCCGGGTGGAGCCGGCCGGTCTACTTGATCTTCGATTCCTTGAAGACGACGTGCTTGCGCACAACCGGGTCGTACTTCCGCTGTTCCATCTTGCCGGTCATGTTCCGCGTGTTCTTCTTCGTCACGTAGAAATACCCGGTCTCGGCAGAGCTGACGAGCTTGATGAGGATGGTGTTCGACTTGGCCATGGGACCTACTCCGGAACCCGGGACCGAAGCGGCCAGCGCGGGCGAGACTGCAAGAGGGGCCGGTATCTACAGGGTTTGTGGCGGAAATCAAGGCTGAAGCGCGGTTCGGTACAGCTCTGGCCGCTCGATCAGCGCGCGGGCGACCGAGACATCCGCGTCGCGCCCCTCGGCGGGCGGGCAGGGCCCGCGCAGGCGCTGCGCGTCCGCCGCTCCCACCGGTGCGCGCGCCGCGCGCAGCCGGCCGAGCGGCACCGCCATCGGCGTCTCGCCCTCGGCCAGCATGAGCAGTGCGGCGGCCGTCGCCTCCTCGCCCAGGCTCGTGCACAGGTTCGGCAGCACGCCGAGCGTCTGGATCGGCCAGCCCTGGGGAGCGACCAAGCGGGACCATGAGACGAGCAGCTCCGCCCCGTTGGGCAGCGGGATGACAATCTGGACCAGCCCCTTGCCCGTCGTCGCACTCCCCACCAGCACCGCGCGGCCGCGGTCGCCCAGCGTGGCCGCCACCGCTTCGGCGGAGGACGCCGTCCGCCCGTCGACCAGCACCACCAGCGGCCGCCCCTGGGCCAGGTCCCCGCCCGAGGCGATCCAGCCGCGCCCGCTTTCGGGGTGCCGCCCCTCGGTGCGCAGGATCTCGCCCGAGTGCAGGAACACATCGGCCACGGCGGCCGCCTGTGGCAGCAGCCCGCCACGATTGCCACGCAGGTCCAGCACGTAGCCGCGCGGCGCCCCGGCCAGGTTGGCATCCGTCAGCGCGCTCACCAGCTGCGAGGCGGATCCCTGGGAGAAGGCGGAAAGTCGCAGGTAGAGGATGCCGTCCATCCGCTCGGCGGTGACGGTCTCGGGCGGCACGGGGGCGCGCAGCAGGCTCACGCGCAGTCGCTGGCCGCCACGCAGCAGGGACAGCGTCACCGCACCCCCGGTCGGCCCTTCCAGCCGCGCTGCGGCATCGGGCAGGTCGTCGGCGGAGACGGGCACCCCGTCGATCTCGACCAGCCGGTCGCCGGGACGCAGCCGGGCGAGCGCCGCCGGACCGCCCGGCGCGACAGTCGCCAGCACCACGGTGCGCCGCGGCCCGATCGCGAGTCGCAGCCCCAGCCCGCGCTGCCCGATGCGTCGCTCGCGCGCGGCAATGGCTTCCTCGACGGTGACGTAGCGGCTGTAGGGGTCGAGGTGGTTGAACAACTCCTCGAAGCTCGATTGCAGCACGCGTTCGAAGCCCGCCTGCTGGAGGGCCACCGAGGCCGCCCAGCCGGCGGCCAGCAGCGCCGTCATCCCACGTGCGAGGACGGGCGCGGGCGATGTCGCGCGCGGCACCGCAAGGCTCGACAGCGCCAGGCTTGCCAAAGGCGTCGCACCGCTCCGCAGCACGAGCCGGCCGTCGCTGACCTCGGCGATGACGCCCGGGTCGATCGCCGTCAGCCCGCGCAGGCTCCAGCTCAGCAGGTCTCCGGGCGAGGCCGGCATCAGGTGGCGTTCGATGATGGCGCCAAAGGCTTCTGTCAGCACCGCCTCCGCCTGCGCGCGCGGAAAGCGATCCGCCTCCGCGGCGGCCGGAAGGCTGAGGAGGAGAAGCAGGGCCAGGCCCTGAACGGTACGCAGCGCCAGCCGCGACAGCGAGTCGGCAAGCGGCGAGAGATGCGTCAGCGCGCCGTGCGGCGGGACGGAACGCCCTGCATGACGTGGAACACCATCCCGCCGGTACGCGCATTGGCTTCGACGAGGCGCACTTCCACCGCGGCGCCCAGCGCAAAGGTCAAGTGCGTGTGGCGGCCGGTGAGCGCTTGCCGGGCCTCGTCGTGCTGCCATCGGTCGTCCGGTAGGGAGGCGAGGGGGATGATTCCCGACGCCCCATTCTCGACCAAAGTGACGAAGAGCCCGAAGCGAGTCACGCCGGAAATGCGCGCATCGAACATGCATCCAACGCGCGTGGCCATGTGGGCGGCGAGATAGCGCTCCACCGCCTCCCGCTCCGCCGCCGCCGCGCGGCGCTCGGTGCCCGTGATGTGCTCGCCGATTTCCTTCGCGCGCGCGGCTTCCTCGGATGGAAGCGCCTCGATCAGCGCGCGGTGGACGAACAGGTCGGCGTAGCGGCGGATCGGGGAGGTAAAGTGCGCGTAGCGCGGCAGGGCCAGGCCGAAATGCCCGATATTGTCGGGGTCGTAGGCGGCCTGCGATTGCGCGCGCAGGATCGTCTCGTGCACCAGGCGCTGCTCCGGCTTGTCCTGCACCTGATCGAGCAGGCGCTGGAAATCGCGCGGCAGCATGCGGTCCACCGCCGGCAGCGCCATGCCAAGCGATTCGAGGAATTGCCGCAGCCCCTCCAGCTTCGCGTCGGAGGGGCGGTCATGGATGCGGTACAGGCAGGGCTTCTCGTCCAGCGCCTCGGCCGCGGCGACGTTGGCAGCGATCATGAACTCCTCGATCAACCGATGGCTGTCGAGTCGCGCGCGCGGCGTGATGGCGGCGACGTTGCCTGCGTCATCGAGCGTGACGCGGCGTTCGGGCAAATCCAGCTCCAGCGTGCCGCGCGCCTCGCGTGCAGTGAGCAGTGCGCGGAAGGCACCGTAGAGCGTGGCGATGTGGCCGTGCGGCACACCCTCGGGATCGGTGCCGGTCTCCTGGTGTGCCTGGGCCTGTTCGTAGGTGAGGCGCGCGGCGGAGCGCATCAGGCCTCGGCCGAAGCGGTGCGCGGTCTTTCGTCCGGAGGCGTCGAAGCGCATCTCCGCGAACAGGCAGCCGCGATCCTCGCGCGGGACCAGGCTGCACCAATGGTTGGACAGCGCCTCGGGCAGCATTGGCACGACGCGGTCGGGGAAATAGACGCTGTTGCCGCGCAACTGCGCCTCTCGGTCCAGCGCGGAACCGGGCGTGACGTAGTGCGCGACATCGGCGATGGCGACGAGGATGCGCCATCCGTCGCCATCGGGTTCGGCCCAGACGGCGTCGTCGAAGTCGCGCGCATCCTCCCCATCGATGGTGACCAGCGGCGTCGCGCGCAGATCCTCGCGGCTGCCGAGGGGCGTGGCGGTGGCGCGCTCGGCTTCCGCGATGGCGGCGGCGGGGAAAGTGTCGGGAATACCGTGGGTGTGGATGCAGATGAGCGAGACGGAGCGCGGTGCACCCATCTGACCCAGGCGCTCGACGATGCGGGCCGGGCGGGGGCCGAAATGCGCGCCGGGCAGCGGTTCGGCCAGTACGATCTCGCCGTTCTCGGCGCCGTTGGCCTCGCCGGGTGGGATCACCCAGTCGGCGCGGTGGCGGCGATCCGTGGGCTCGATCTTGCCATCGGTATAGACGCCGAGGATGCGCGCCGGCGACTTGGCGGCGATGCGCTGGAGGGTGCGGCCCTCATATTTGCCGGCGCCGATGGGCTTCAGCCGCGCAAGCACCCGCTCTCCGGGGGCCAGCGCCGGTTGGCCCTTGGCTTCCGCGCGCATGTAGATGATGGGCGGGCGCCCCTCGCCGGACCAGGCGAGCGGCTTGGCGATGGGATCGCCATCGGGGTCTGTGCCGGTGACCTCGACCACCGCGGTATCCGGCAGGTGGCCGTGCTGGATGATGGCGTGCGCGACAGCGGCGGGCGCGGTGGTCTTCAGCTCCGCCAGCAGCGCGCGCAGCGCCGGGCGTTGCTCGGTGGTGAGCCCAAAGGCGCGGGAGATGTCGGACTTGCCGACCTTCCCCTTTGCCTTGGAGAGGAAGACGCGGAGCGCGTCGAGAGTGGGAAGCTCGCCCGGCGTCCCGGTGGCGGTGGGAAGCGGGGCGGGTCGCGCGCGGGCACGGTGCCCTTTGGGCGGGGGTCCAAAGCGGGGCATTGTTTAGCCGGCTTTCCGGCGCGCAGTGTGCTGCCGTGCCATCTTCACCGCTGCATCCAAGCCCTTCTTGATAAAAGAATGTGGTCGGGGAAGTTCCTTTCCCCGGCCTTCCTCACTTCTTCGCCTTCGCTTTCGCCGCCGGCTTCTTCGTCGCCGCCGCGGCCTTTGTGGCCGCAGCCTTCGGCCGCCCCGTGGGCTTTGCCGCCGCCCGAGGCTTCGCCTTCGGCTTGGCCTTGGCCGCCGGCGCAGCCCTGCGCGGGGCAACCGGTGCCGCCGCGGGCTCGGTCACGACCTTGCCCGGCGCCTTCTTGCCCTTGGCACCTTTTCCGCCCTTCGGCGCGAGCACCTTCCCCTTCTCGGCCAGCAAGGTGACGGCCTCGTCGAGGGTGATGGTCTCCATCTCCACGCCGCGCGGCAGGTTGGCGACCGTCTTGCCGTGCTGGGCATAGGGCCCGAAGCGGCCTTTCTTCACCTCGACCGGCGCCTGGTCCTTCGGGTGGGCGCCGAGTCCGCGCACGCGCGCTCGGGCATCGGCCAGCAGCACTACGGCGCGGTTGATGCCGATGGTCAGGACGTCATCATCCTTGTCGAGCGACTTGAAGATCGTCCCGCATTTCACGTAGGGCCCGAAGCGGCCGAGCCCCGCGGTGATCTCCTCCCCGGTCTCGGGGTCGAGCCCGATCGGGCGGGGCAAGCTCAGCAGTCCGAGGGCGGCTTCCAGCGTCACCGTCTCCGGGTTCATCCCGTTGGGCAGGCTGGTGCGGCGCGGCTTGGTGGGCTTGCCCTTCGCATCCGTGCCGGCTTCGCCGAGCTGCACATAGATCCCGTAGGGGCCGCGGCGCATGGTGACGGGAAGCCCCGTGACCGGGTCACGGCCGAGGTCGCGGTCCGACGCGCCACGCTCCTCGCCCTCGCCACCCACGCCGAAGGGGCGGGTGTAGCGGCATTCGGGGTAGTTGGAGCAGCCCACGAAGGCGCCGCCCTTGCCCAGCCGCAGGCCGAGCCGGCCGGCATTGCACTTGGGGCAGAGGCGCGGGTCGGTTCCATCGGCGCGGTCGGGGAAGATGTGGGGGCCGAGATCCTCATCGAGCGCGTCGATGACGTCGCGGATCATGAGGTCCTTGGTCGCGGCGACGGCCTTGGAGAATTCCGCCCAGAAGGCGTGCATGACCGCGCGCCAATCCGCATTGCCTTCGGAGATCTTGTCGAGCTCCTCCTCCATCGCGGAGGTGAAGCCGGTGTTCACGTAGCGCTCGAAGAAGCGGACCAGGAAGGTGGTCACCATCCGCCCGAGGTCCTGCGCCACGAAGCGCCGCTTATCGAGCGTGACGTAGTTCAAATCCTGCAACCGCTGCAGGATGGACGCATAGGTGGAGGGCCGGCCGATGCCCAGTTCCTCCAGCCGCTTGACCAGCGTCGCCTCGGAATACCGCGGCGGCGGCTGGGTGAAGTGCTGGGCGGGCGTGACGGCGCCGCGCTTGAGCGGGTCGTTTGCCTTCATCGGCGGCAGGATGCGCGTATCCTCGTCCTCGGCGGCCGGGGCGGTGCCGATGCCGGCACGGGCATCGGCCGCGCGGTCATCCTCATCCTCACGGTACAGCTTTAAGAAGCCGTCGAAGGCGATGACGGAGCCATTGGCGCGCAGCCGCGTCTTGCCCGAGGGGCCCGCGATGTCGACCGCGGTCTGGTCGATCTCGGCGGATTGCATCTGGGACGCGATGGCGCGCTTCCAGATGAGTTCGTACAAGCGCGCCTGGGCGCCCTCCAACTCGCGGCTCAGGCTTTCGGGCGTGCGGGTGGCGTCCGTCGGGCGGATCGCCTCATGCGCTTCCTGGGCGTTCTTCGCCTTGGAGGTGTATTCGCGCGCCGCCGCGGGCAGGTAATCCGCACCAAATGCCGATTTCACGTGGTCGCGGATGGCGGCGATCGCCTCGCGTGCCATGGTGATGCCGTCGGTGCGCATATAGGTGATGTGCCCGGCCTCATAGAGCTGTTGGGCCGTCCGCATCGCCGCCTGCGCGCCCATGCCGAGCTTGCGCGAAGCCTCCATCTGCAGGGTCGAGGTCATGAAGGGCGGCGGCGGGTTGCGCCGGGTGCGCTTCTTGTCGACGGACGCGACCGAATACTGCTCGGCCTCGATCGCCGCGACCGCGCGCTGCGCATCGGCCTCCTTCGACAGGTCGAACTGGTCCAGCCGCTTGCCGTCCAG
>JAZKFA010000174.1:0-11591 GCA_040386655.1 Pseudomonadota bacterium
GCGTCGCTCGCCTTGCCCTTCTTCATCCCAACAACAAGGTGCAGCGGCTGGTCGCGCCAGGATGGCAGGTGCGCCGCCAGCGCCTGGCCCGCACCGGCATTGTGCCCGCCATCGAGCCAAAGCTCCCAACCTGCCGGCAGCAGCCGCGCGAGCGCGCCATCCAACCGCTGAAGCCGCGCCGGCCATGTGGCGGTGGCGAGCCCGCGCGCGATCGCCGCATTGCTCAGCCAGGGCGGATTCCAGGCGCGCAGCGCGGCGATGGCGATGCCGGCATTCTCATACTGGTGCGGCCCGGGCAGCGCGGGGGCCGGCAGATCCAGTACGCCTTGCTCATCGCTGTAGCGAAGCCCACCATCATCGGCCGCGCTGCTCCACGCCGTTCCGCGCGCGAGCAGAGGCGCGCCGTGACCGGCCGCGACTTCCGCGATGACGGCGGCAGCCTCTTGGGGGTGCAGCGCCGTCGCGCAGGGCACGGCGGGCTTGATGATGCCGGCCTTCTCGAAGGCGATGGCGGCGAGCGTGTCGCCCAGGAATTCCATGTGGTCCATGGACAGGCTGGTGATCGCCGTCGCGACCGGCGCCTCGACCACGTTGGTCGCGTCGAAGCGCCCTCCCAGGCCCACCTCCAGGATCAGGAAATCCGCCGGCACTTCTGCGAACAGCCAGAAGGCGGCGGCGGTGGTGATCTCGAAAATGGTGATCGGCGCGCCGGCATTGACGCGCTCGGCATGCTCGAAGGCGTCGGCGAGCGCCTGCTCGCTCACCAGCTGGCCGGCCAGGCGGATGCGTTCGGCGAAGCGCACCAGGTGGGGCGAGGTGAAGACGTGCACGCGCAGGCCAGCCGCCTCGGCGATGGCGCGCAGGAAGGCGCAGGTGCTCCCCTTGCCGTTGGTCCCGGCGACATGGATCACCGGCGGAAGCCGCCGCTCGGGGTGTCCCAGGGCAGCGAGCATGCCCCACATCCGGTCCAGGCTGAGGTCGATCAGCCGCGGATGCAGCGCATGCAGGCGCTCAAGGATCGCCTCGCTACGGCCCTGGCTCATCGCAGCCGGGCTCAGCTGTTGGCGGCCGGTTCCGGTGGCGGCAGCGCGATCATGGGCTCGCTCTCCGGCTCCGGCTCCGATGGGACGATCAGCGGCACGCGTAGCAGGCCGATGATGCGGCCCAGCGTCTCGCGCATGTCGCCGCGCGCCACCACCAGGTCGAGGATGCCGTGTTCCAGCAGATACTCGGCGCGCTGGAAGCCCTCTGGCAGCTTTTCGCGCACGGTCTGTTCGATCACGCGGGCGCCGGCGAAGCCGATCAGCGCGCCGGGCTCGGCGATCTGGATGTCGCCCAGCATGGCGAAGCTGGCCGTCACGCCACCCGTCGTCGGGTCGCACATGACGACGATGAAGGGCAGCCCGGCCTCCTTCACCAGGCGCGTCGCGATGACCGTGCGCGGCATCTGCATAAGGCTCACTGCGCCTTCCTGCATGCGCGCCCCGCCCGAGGCGGTGAAGACGATCAGCGGCGCATCCTGCAGCACCGCGAGCCGCGCCGCGGTGACGATGCCTTCGCCAACGCCCGCGCCCATGGACCCGCCCATGAAGGCGAACTCGAAGGCGGCGACAACCGCGCGATGGCCGTCGATGGTGCCGTGTGCGACGGCGATCGCGTCATCCATCGCAGATTTCGCCTGCGCCTCGCGCAGCCGGTCGGCGTAGCGGCGCTGGTCGCGGAAGCGCAGCGGATCGCTGGGGACGCGCGGCAGCTCGATGCGGCTGAAGCCGGCATCGAAGGTGTACTCCAGCCGCCGCGTCGCTGAAATGCGCATGTGGTGTCCGCAATGGGTGCAGACATGCAGCGCGCGCTCGAGGTCGCGGTGGAAGATCATCTGCTCGCAGGCCGAGCATTTGTGCCAGAGATTCTCCGGCACCTCGCGCGGGGCGCCGAACAGCGTCTTGATCTTGGGCAGCGCCCATTCGCTGATCCAGTTCACCGGCGGACCTCCTCGGCGAGCGCGCGCACGGCATCGAGCACCTTGCGCACCGTATCGGGCCTGGCGCGGCCATCCGTGTCCAGGCTGCCGGCCAGCACCTCGACCAGGGCGGTGCCGACGACGGCGCCATTGGCGATGCGCGCGGCCTCACCGGCCTGGGCCGGCGTGCGGATGCCGAAGCCGATGGCGATGGGCAGGTCCGTGTGCGCGCGGATGCGCGGGATCTCAGCGGCGAGCGCCTCGCCGGACGCACTCTTCGTACCGGTGATGCCGAGGATCGAGACGTAGTAGACGAAGCCCGACGTCGCGCTCAGCACCTTGGGCAGCCGCGCGTCATCGGTCGTGGGTGCGACAAGCCGGATCAGGTCCAGGCCCTGTGCATGCGCATCGGGCTCGACCTCGTCCGCCTCCTCGGGCGGCAGGTCGACGATGATGAGGCCATCGACGCCCGACGATGCCGCATCGACGCAGAAGCGCGCGACGCCGTAGGTCAGGATCGGGTTGTAGTAGCCCATCAACACGACCGGCGTCGTCGAATCCTCCGCGCGGAAATCGCGCACCATGGCGAGCACGCGCGACAGCGTCGCCCCCGCCTTCAACGCCCGCTGCGCCGCGAGCTGGATGGACGGGCCATCGGCCATCGGGTCGGTGAAGGGCACGCCGACTTCGATGACGTCGGCACCCGCGCCGGGCAGCCCGCGCATCAGCGCCAGCGACGTCGCGGGATCCGGATCATAGGCCTGGAGATAGGTGACAAGCGCGCCGCGCTTGCCCTTCAGGCTCGCGAAACGGGTAGCGATCCTGCTCACAGGCGCTCTCCGAGGAGGCGGGCGACGGTGAAGATGTCCTTGTCGCCGCGGCCGCACATGTTCATCACAATGATCTTGTCCGCGTCCATGTCGGCGGCGAGGCGCAAGGTCGCGGCCAGCGCATGCGCGGGCTCCAGCGCGGGGATGATCCCCTCGAGCCGCGAACACAGCTGAAAGGCATCCAGCGCGTCGTCATCGGTCGCGCTCACGTATTGCACGCGGCCGATCTCGTGCAGCCAGGAATGCTCCGGACCCACGCCGGGATAGTCGAGGCCTGCGCTGATGGAATGGGCCTCCTGCACCTGGCCGTCATCATCCTGCAGCAGGTACATGCGGTTGCCGTGCAGCACCCCCGGCCGGCCCTTGGTGAGGGAGGCCGCGTGCTCGTGCGTGTCCAGGCCGCGGCCCGCGGCCTCGACGCCGAACATCTGCACCGAGGGGTCATCGAGGAAGGGGTAGAACAGGCCCATGGCGTTGGACCCGCCGCCGATAGCGGCGACCAGCGCGTCCGGCAGGCAGCCCTCGGCGGCCTGCATCTGCACGCGGGTCTCCTCGCCGATCACGCTCTGGAAGTCGCGCACCATCATCGGGTAGGGGTGCGGCCCGGCGACGGTCCCGATGCAGTAGTAGGTGTCGGTGACGTTCGCGACCCAGTAGCGCAGCGCCTCGTTCATCGCGTCCTTGAGCGTGCCGGCGCCGGCCGTCACCGGCCGCACCTCGGCGCCAAGCAGCTTCATGCGGAACACGTTGGGTTGCTGACGCTCAACGTCGGTCGCGCCCATGAAGACGGTGCAGGGTAGGTCGAACAAGGCACACGCCGTCGCGGTCGCTACGCCATGCTGGCCGGCGCCGGTCTCGGCGATGATGCGAGTCTTGCCCATGCGCTTGGCGAGCAGGATCTGGCCAAGCACGGCGTTGATCTTGTGCGCGCCGGTGTGGTTCAACTCGTCGCGCTTGAAATAGACCTTGGCACCCTTGCCCGGGGCCGCCGTCTTGCGCACATGCGCCGTGATCCGCTCGGCGGACCAGAGCGGGCTCGGTCGGCCCACGTAGTCCTTCAGCAGCCGGCGCCATTCATCCTGGAAGGCCTGGTCGGTGCGCGACGCCATGTAGGCGGCCTCGACCTCCAGGATCAGCGGCATGAGCGTCTCGGCGACGAAGCGGCCACCGAACTGGCCGAAGCGGCCGCGGGCATCTGGGCCCTGACGGAAGGAATTGGGGACGTTGTTCACGGCTGTTTCCTTAACGAGCGCGTCACATAGCCCCGGCGGAGCGGTTTCGCTACCCGGCCCGGGCAGCGCGGATGAATTCGGCGATCAGGCCCGGGTCCTTCACCCCCCGCGCCCGCTCGACGCCCGAGGACACATCCACCCCCGGCGCACCCGAGGCGCGGATGGCCTGGGCGACGTTGGTGGGCGTCAGCCCGCCAGCCAGGAACCAAGGCTTTGGCACGGTCCGACCCGCCATCAGCCCCCATTCGAACGCCGCGGCATTGCCGCCGGGCAGCGCCGCGCCGGGCGGCGGCTTGGCGTCGAGCAGGAAGCGATCCACCGACGGAGCGAAGTCCGCCAGCACATCGAGGTCGGCGGCTTCCGCGACGCCAATGGCCTTCATTACGGACACACCGAACCGGGCACGGATTGCCGCGCAGCGCGCGGGGTCCTCTGCGCCGTGTAGCTGGATCAGGTCGAGCGGGCAGGCATCCACCACCGCGGCGATGTCCGCATCGCCGGGGTCCACGAACAGCCCTGCCCGCCCCGGCCCGCCGGTATGGCGGGCGGAGAGGGCGGCCGCCTCACCCGGCGTCACCGCGCGCGGCGAGGCCGGGAAGAAGACGAAGCCGATCATATCAGCGCCGTGCTCGACTGCCGCATCAAAGCCGATGCCGTCCTTGATGCCGCAGATCTTGACGATCACCCGAGGCTCTCCGCGATGGCCCGTGCCGATGCAGCCGGATCCGCCGCGCCGGTGATCGGGCGGCCCACCACGATCCAGTCGGCGCCGGCTGCGACCGCCTCGGCGGGGGTCGCGGTGCGCGCCTGGTCGCCGGCGGCGCTGCCTGGCGGTCGCACCCCTGGCACGACCAGATAGGGGGCGCCGCCCAGCGCATCGCGCAGCATCGCCACCTCGCGCGGCGAGCAGACCAGCCCATCCGCGCCGGCCGCCATCGCCATGCGCGCGAGGCGCAGCACCTGGCCCGCCGCATCATCGGCAACGCCGGTCTGGCGCAGCGCCGCGTTATCCATGCTGGTCAACACGGTGACCGCAAGCAGCATGGGCCGCGCCGCGCCGGCGTGCTCCGCCGCCTCCCGCGCCGCCGCGATCATCGCTGCTCCGCCGGCTGCGTGCAGCGTGAGCATGGCGGGTCTCAGGGAGAGGAGGCTGCGAACCGCGCCCGCCACCGTATTGGGAATGTCGTGCAGCTTGAGATCGAGGAAGACCGCCGCCGGGCGCTCCACTGCCACCGGCCCCATGGCGCAGAACAGCTCCAGCCCGATTTTGAGCAGCCCGCAGCAAGGCGCGAGCGTCTCGCTGAGAGCCTGAGCCTTGCTGGCATCCCCGGTATCGATGGCCGCGATGATGCGCGCGGTGGCCTGGCGCGGCCGCGCGATCACGCGAACTCTCCCGCCGAGCGCATGGTCAGGCCACGGACCGCAGCGCGCGCGAGGTCCCGTTCTCGCCCGGCGGACGCATGGCCTCCAGCTCGGCACGCAGGCGGGTAATCTCGGCCTCCTGCACCTGCACCTGGCCGCGCAGGTCGCGCGCCCGGGCGCGGGCCGGCATCGAGCCAAACCAGGCGATGAGCGCGCCAAGCAGGAAGAACACCCCCGCGATGATCAGCACCGCGAGGGAGAGCGACACCTGCCACGCCAGGTCGAAGGGCCACAGGCGCAGCGCAACGGGCGACGTGTTGCTCAACGCGAACAGCACGACGACCAGCACGAAGGGCCCGATCAGCAACCAGCGCAGCATCGAAGATACTCCTTCAGGCGGGCACCGCGGTACGGCGCGCGGCCGCCGGGCGGCGCTTGGTTCCCTCGTTCACCCGTTCGCGCAATTCCTTGCCGGGCTTGAAGTAGGGCACCGCTTTCGCCGAGACCTCAACGGCTTCCCCGGTGCGCGGGTTGCGCCCCAGCCGGGGGTCGCGCCGCTTGGTGGAAAACGCGCCAAAGCCGCGGAGCTCCACGCGCTGGCCGCGCGCGAGTGCCGCCGTCACCTCCTCAAAGATGGTGGCGACGATCAGGTCGATATCCTGCTGGCGCAGATGCGGGTTCTCGGCCGCGAGTTGCGCGATCAGCTCCGATTTGGTCATACGCCCAGCCCCTTGCCCTCAGAAGAAAGGCTGCCAGACGGCGCGCGGCGCGTCAACGCCAAGCCATTCAGAAAAAAGGCTTTTTACCACGAGGCCAACAGCGCCCTGGAACCAGCGCTCGCTGCGGCTGCGCGTCTCGATCGCGCGAATTGGCAGGCTGTCGGGCACCTCGCGCTCCGCCATGAGCCAGGCCCGCGCCTCGCGTTCCCCGCCGATGGCGTCCACGAGGCCGAGGCCGACCGCCTCCCGCCCCGACACGACACGACCATCGGCCAGCGCGCGCACCTGCGCCTCATCCATGTGCCGCCCGGCCGCGACCATGCGGATGAACTGCCCGTGCAGCTCGCCAACCAGCCGGTCGAGCGCGGCGCGGCCCTCGGGCGTCAGCGCCCGGAACGGGCTCGGCTGATCCTTGAGTGGACCCGATGCGATCACCTCCGGCTGTACGCCCAGGCGGTTCATCAGCTCCACCACATTGAAACTCTGCAGCATGACGCCGATGGAGCCGGTGATCGTCGCCTCCCGCGCCAGGACCCGGTGGGCGGGCATCGCGATCATGTAGCCGGCCGAGGCCGCGAGGCCGCCCATGGTCGCGATGACGGGCTTGGTCTCGGCGAAGCGTGCGATGGCGCCGTGCAGCGCCTCGCCGCCGGCCATGGACCCACCGGGGCTGTTGATCTCGAGGATCAGGGCGCGGACGTTGCTGTTGCGCGCGGCGCGTTCAATCGCCTCGATGACGCGGCGATCCTCGCCGATGGTCCCCGAAACGGTCAGCCGCGCGACATGCGCCCCGCCCGCAGCACCCGCGACCCAGCCGCGCCCCGGCAGCGTCGCAAGCCCGATCGCTCCGAGCACCGCAACCACGGCGAGCGCGCGCCAGAAGGACAGGCGGCGCTTGATGCGCCGGCGGTCGGTCAACAGGTCGGCATCGAGTGACAAGGGGGGCATCCGCTTTGTACCCGCATTGAATGGCGCCATGGCGACGGGACGGCAAGGGGCGGTTCTCTTTGACATGGCTCTGGAGGCATCCGGCGGGATCGGTGATAACCTCCCCCGACCACGAGGAGAGCAGCCATGGGCGGACATATTCTGGGTGAGCGCGAGAAAGCGCTCGAGGACGCGTTCTTCGCGCGCCACAACCAGGCACTGGTGCAGAAGCTGCGCGATGCGGACCAAGCCAAGACGCGGCGCGCTGCCATCGCGGCCGCATCGGGCATCACCGACGAGGCGCTGCTGGACAAGCTCGCCGAGATGAAGATCGGCCCAGAGATGCTGGCCGCTATTGCCTATGTGCCCCTGGTGCTGGTCGCCTGGGCCGATGGGAGCCTGGACGCGAAGGAGCGCGAGGCGGTGCTCGCCGGAGCGAAGGAAGGGGGGCTCGACACCCATCCGGAGGCGCGTGGCCTGCTCGACGCCTGGCTCGCCGCGCCGCCGCCGCCCTCGCTTGCCGAGGCCTGGCGCGGCTATGTCCAGGCGATCACGGCGTCGATGTCGCCCGCCGACCGCGAGAGCCTCTCGCGCGAGATCCTGGGCCGGGCGCGACGCGTGGCGGACGCTACCGGCGGGTTCCTGGGCCTGTCGAACCGCGTCTCCGCCGCCGAGGAGGCGTTGCTCGCCAGCCTCGCCACCGCGTTCGGAGCCAAGTGATGATCGTCGACCTGCGCATCTACACCTGCATCCCGAACCGGATGGGCGAATTCGTCGCGCTGTACGAGGCCGAGGCCTGGCCGATCCAGAAGAAGTACCTAGGCAATTGCCTCGGCTGGTACACCACGGTGGAAGGCGCGCTGAATTCCGTCGTGCACCTGTGGGGCTATGAAGACCAGGGCGACCGCGAGAAGCGGCGCTCCGCGATGGCGGCCTCACCGGAGTGGCAGGCCTACCTGGGCAAGGCGGCGCAGCTGGGTGCGATCCAGCACATGGAAAACCGCATCCTGAAGCCGACCGGGTTCTTCGAAGCATTCAAGGGGGCGTAAATTGTGCCATCAAGCACCGGGCGCCGCCTCCGGCGGCTTGGCTTCCGCCGGACTGCCGGCGCCGGCCATTCGGCCGGGTGGCGCGCGGCCCGCGCCGAGAGGTGTGTCGGGGCGCGCTTTCGTGCGCACCGCGAGCACAAGCGCCGGCAGTCCGGCTAGCCAAGCCGCCGGAAGCGGCGCCAGGAGCCTGAGGGGACCAAGTCAGGGGGCATTCTTCATGACCGCTGATGTCAACAACCTCACGCGGATCCACCCCGCGAGTGCTGCCACCAGAACCGCGGCCAGGATGAACCCGGCCGCATAGCCGGCGCGCCCGATCACGGCGCCGAATACCAGCGACCCCAGGCTCTGCCCGAAGAAGAGTGCCATGGCGAAGGCGGAGACGGCGGTGGCGCGCGCTTCTGGCAGCGCCTCGGTCGCCCGTGCCTGCAGCACGCCGTGGAACATGAAGAAAGCGAGGCCGGCGACCACTTGGCAGGCCACCACCACCGCCCAGTGCCAGGCCACCGCGAAGCCCAGCAACATCGCCGCCAGCAGCAGGCCGCCCGCGGTCACAAGGCGTCGCTCGCCCAGCCGGCGCACCAGCAGCGGCGCCAGCCGCGTATAGGCGAAGGCACCGACACCGAAGCCCGCGACCCCCAGCCCGGCCTGCGCGGCAGAGAGGGAAAATTCCTCGATCAGGAAGGCGCCGATGAACGGAAAGGCGCCGCCGAACAGCAGAAAGCCATCCAGCGTCGCCGCCAGCAGTAGCCGTTGCCCGGCGCGCCGGCGGAGGATGTTCTGGAATCCCGACAGCCCCATCCCGCGCGGCGCCGGACCCTCCGGCCGCTGCCACAGCGCGGGCCCAATGCGGAGGGCAAGCGGCACCACGCAGGCGAAGGACAGCAGCCCCAGCAGCAGGAAGGCCGCACGCCAGCCGACATACTCGCCGACGATCCCCGCCGCCGGCCCCGCCAGCAGCTGCGCCATCACCATGCCCGTCAGGAAGCGGCCCAGCACCGCCTGCCGGTTCGCATAGGGCACGGTGTCGCCGATCCAGGCGAGCGCGACAGGGATGATCGCCCCGGCCGCAAGCCCGGTGAGCGCCCGGATCGCGGCCATCATGGTCAGGCTTCCGGCGAGCACGGTCGCAATCGTGAGCAGGCCGTACAGCACGACCGCGGCGCAGACGACGCGCAGCTTGCCATGCCGGTCGCCGACCGGTCCGACAACGATCTGCCCCGCGCCGTAGGCAATGGAGAAGGTCGCAATGATCACCGAGACGGCGCCGATGCTGACACCGAACTCCGCGCCCACCATGGGCAGCAACGGGTCCAGCATGCGCATGCCGCAGCCCGCGGCGAAGGCGGCCATGGCGAGCCAAGGCAGGATCTCGATTCCAGGAGCAGGGCGCGGCTCGGACAAGGGCGGCCTTTCGATCATGCGCGGCCGGCGCCGCGCCGGCCCGTCAGGGCAGGGCCTGCAACTGGCCCTCGACCGCCCGTCGCCAAGACGCGTTTGCCGGCGCTTCCGCCAGCAGCCGCTCCCAGGTCGCGCGTGCCACCTCCGGCCGACCGCCGCGTGCGGCCGCCAACCCATCGAGGAAGCGTAGCCGCGGCTCGCCCGGGCGTTCAGCGAGGGCACGTTGCAACAGCCGTGCCGCGGCGGCGATCTGGCCGCGCTCGATCTCGATCTCCGCGACGTCGGCGGCCGTGCCGGCATCGAAGCGGATCGCGAGCGCCTGGGTCCAGGCCTCCGCGGCCGCAGCGAAGCGTCCCCGGGCGCTTTCCGCATTGCCCAGCAGCACCAGCCCCTGGCGCAGTTCCGCACTGCCGGCCGGCAGCCGCGCGAACCGGTCGCGTAGGGTGGCGACGAGTGCATCCTCCTGCTCGATCTGCACGCGACGCTCGGCATAGGGGGCCGAGGGCATCTCCGGGAAGCCGCCCAGCAGGTAGAGCGTCAGCGACAGCAGCGGCACCAGGATGATGGTCGCGACCAGGGGGCGTGGTGCCGCGCCCCGGGCAGTGGCCACATCCTGTTCGGGTGCAGCGAGCAGGCGGCGCTGCAATTCAAGCAGCGCGGCGCGGTGGCCGGGTTCATCGAGACGGCCCTCCGCGCGTTCGCGGTCGATCTCGATCCGCTGAGCGGCATAGAGCGCGCGATCCGCCTCCGCGCGCCCACGCGTCTTTGCGGGGCGCAGCAAGGCGAGGACGAGCGGCGCCAGCGCCACCACGGCGAGGCCTAGGATGAGAAGCCAGGTCATGCCCGCGGCGTTTCATCCAGTTGCGCGAGCCGCCGGCGTTCGGCCTCACTCAGCGGCGCAGGCTCGGGCGTCGTCGCCGCGCGGCGGCGCATTGCGCGAATGGCCAACATCCCGCCCAGGAGCGCCAGCGCCGGCGTCGCCCAAAGCAGCGCGGTGGCCGCATTCACCGGCGGTCGCAGCAGCACGAAATCGCCGTAGCGGTCATGCACGAAAGCCACGATGCGTTCGTCCGGGTCGCCAGCGACCACGCGCTCGCGCACGATGCGGCGCAAGTCGGACGCGACCGCCGCATCGGAATCCTCGATCGACTGGTTCTGGCAGACCAGACAGCGCAGATCGCGCCCGATCGCCTGCGCGCGCGCCTCCTGCGCCGGGTCGCGCAGCCGGTCCTCGGGATTGCCCACGGCGGCGAGCGCCGGCATCGCGAGCACCAACAGAATGAACGCCGCACGCATCATGCGTAACGTCGCAGCAACGGCGTGAGGTCCTGCTCGAACACTTCGGGCGTGATCGGCCCCGCCCAGCGCCAGCGCACCAGGCCTTCCTTGTCGAGGAAGTAGGTCTCCGGCACGCCGTACACGCCCCAGTCGATCGCCACGCGCCCCGGCGCATCGACGCCAAGGCGCTGAAACGGGTTGCCGTGCCGTGCGAGGAATGCCTGCGCGCCCGGCAGCTGGTCCTTGTAGTTCACGCCGAACACCGGCACGCCCTGCCGCGCAAGACGCATCAACTGTGGATGCTCGACGATGCACGGCACGCACCAGCTCGCCCAGAAATTCACCACCGAGGGTCGCCCTACTCCTCGCAGATCGGAGGCCGCGAGCGCAGGCTTGTCGATGCCGTCCATGGCCGGCAGCGCGAAATCCGGCACCGGCCGGCCGATCAGTGTCGAGGGCACGCCGCGCGGGTCGAAGCTTCCCGTGCGCATGCCGTTCAGCATCGCGTAGAACGCCACCCCGCAGCCGGCCGCGACACCCAGCGGCGCATAGAGCAGCCAGCGCCGGCGGGAGGTCTTCACCGTCTCGCTCATGCCGGGGACGTCGCCCCCTTGGGTGCGGGTGCCGCGACGCGCGTACGCCGATCCGACAGCGACAACCCGCCACCCAGCGCCATCACCAGCGCGCCGATCCAGATCCACGGCGCCATTGGATTGCGGTGCAGCCGCAGCACCGCGGCACCGTCACGTTCGTCGCCCATCACGGCGTAGAGGTCCTGCACGAACACCTCGCGCCCCTTCCACGTGGCCGAGCGGCCATAGAGGACCCGCGCT